>JAAYGU010000104.1 GCA_012727535.1 Bacillota bacterium
ATGCTCAATAAACCCCAAGGGTATATCACTAGTAACCGGGACCCGCACGGGCGACAGACCGTCATGGATTTGTTACCGGCGGGGTTTTCCCGAGTCTTTCCTGTAGGCCGGTTGGATTATGACACCACCGGCCTTTTGCTTTTAACCAACGATGGGGAGCTGGCCTTTGCCTTGACGCACCCCAGTCATGAAGTATTAAAGATTTACCAGGCGCAGGTCCAGGGAGTTCCTGATCGGGTGGCTCTGCAAAAATTGCGGACCGGGGTCTGGCTGGAAGATGGGCTCACACTCCCGGCGGAAGTTGATATAATCGAAGCGAAAGCGGGGAATGCTATGCTCAGAATCGGTCTGCGTGAAGGGAGAAAAAGGCAGGTACGCCGGATGTGTCAAGTAGCGGGCCATCCCGTGCTTGAGCTGACGAGGGTGGCTCTGGGCCCTTTGGAATTAGGGGCTTTGCCTTTAGGAGAATACCGGCGGTTGACGGCTGAAGAGATTAAGGCTTTGGAGGAGGTTGCGCAGCCGGTGCGGAAGCGTGAACAGGGGAAAGGGGAAGGGTGAATGCTCCGGATTAAAAAGGGTGATTCCTGGGAACTGGCGCCGATTAAGGCCAAAATAAGACTGGACTTTCGGGGGGAAGAGAGCCGCCAGTCTTTCTTTTTTGGTAAGGCCAAACCGGAAGCCGCGGCGGAGAGTCAACGCCAGCACCAAGTCGCGATTCTAAAGAATTTACCCTGGCAAGGAGTGACTTTGGAAGAGTTAAATGCCGATTACGAAGTCTATACAGTGACAGCGCCGGAGCGGGGAGAGAAGATTGCTTATGCCCCGGTTGAACTGACGGTGACTGCTGATTCGCTGGAAGACCTTTTTGCGTTTGTTCTCCGGGAGGAGTTCCGGAAGATCAAGATTTTGGAGCCAGAAGAATTAACCCTCTCCAATTTTGAAATGGAAAGGACCATTTTTAAAATGGGACAAGAGTATAGAAATGGCCTTAATCAGGAAGGATATTTACATTAGGCTAGCGCTATTTTCTTAGGTGTTAAATCGGAAAAGGGTGTTGCGAGATGAGCCGGAATGTTCTCAACCGTTGGTTCGGTAAGGACCTAGGCCTGGATTTAGGGACGGTCAATAGTTTGCTCTATGAGAAGAATAAAGGGATCGTCTTTCGCGAGCCGTCGGTCGTCGCGGTCAAGAAGAATACCAATCAGGTGATTGCTTTGGGCGAGGAAGCCCGGCAAATGATTGGCCGGACGCCTGGTGAAATTGTGGCGCTCCGTCCGTTGCGGGAAGGAGTGATTGCCAATTATGAGCTGACAAAGGAATTGATCCGCTACTTGCTGAAAAAAGCTGGCAAACCGAGGATATTTGCGAAACCGCGGGTAGTAGTCAGTATTCCAACCGGGATTACCGGGGTGGAACGCCGGGCGGTTTTGGACGCGACACTCAGTGCCGGGGCCGGGGAGGCGTTCTTGATTGAAGAGCCGGTGGCGGCGGCGATTGGTGCCGGTTTACCGGTGCATGAACCGATCGGGAACATGGTGATTAATATTGGTGGAGGGACCACTGATGTCGCGGTCATCTCTCTAGGTGGGGTTGTATATGGCCTTTCGGTTCGGGTGGGCGGCGAAACCATGGATGACAGTATTGTCCGGTTTATCCGGAAACAATATAATCTGTCAATCGGCGAACGCATGGCCGAAGAGATTAAGATTGAACTAGGTTCGGTTTATCCGGTACCCGGAGAGGAAGAGCAGGTGGGAGAGGCACGGGGGCGGGACCAGGTGACCGGTCTGCCTAAGAATATCATGATTGGTGCCGCCGAGGTGAGAGACGCCATGAAAGAGCCGATCAACAGTCTACTCAATGCTGTTCGACAAGTGGTCGAAAGAACACCGCCGGAGTTGGTGGCAGATATTATGAATCAGGAGATTGTGATGACCGGGGGCGGTGCTCTCTTAAAAGGCTTTGACCGCTTGGTGGCGGAGGAATTGAATATGAAGGTGAAACTGGCCGAGGACCCAATGGGTTGTGTGGTGATTGGCGCGGGTAAGACCTTGGAGAACCTGGATCTCTTGAAGCGGGCGCTAGTGGGAGCGAAAAAGGCCTCACGGTAAAGAGAATTCCAGAAGGGATTCTTTTTTCCCAAGAGAAGCTCGTAAAGCGGGGGAAAAAAGGTGGTGGGTTGCAACAAGACGGTGTACCCATTTCAATCGGGGAGCCGTCTTTTTTGTCATCATTGCCGTTTCGTCCTCATACCTTAGAGTAAAGGAGGGCGAGGGGGTATGAAGCGGGGCGCAGCTCATTTTCAGCGTTGGGTGACCAGGAACCGTATGCTGCTGTGGTGGGCGGTTTTTCTCCCGCTTATGCTGGCCATTCTGCTTTCTTCCTGGGACCACCTGACCGTTCCGGTCGTTGTCGAGGTAACGAAGGATAGTTTTTGGGCACTTCTCTTTCAATCCAACACCCTGATCGCCTTAGCACGGGTAGTAATGGTGGCGCTGGGTGTGGTGATCATTATGATCTGCCTTTTTTTCCCGGCGTTACGGGTAGGGAAGGAAGGGGTCTACTGGACAAAGGAGAAAGAAGAGGAGTTAACGCAGGTGACCGGCGAGATCATCGGCGCGGAGGTCGAAGCGCTGGTGGCGGAGGAGAAGCGGCGCTGGTCTTTAGTCTATAAATGGCTGCGCTTGGCTGAGACCAAAGAGATAACAGCAGTGGCGCTTTTCCGCGAGCTAGTAGCGGCTTTAGGGGAGACCTTTCCTCAGTTGAAGATGAAAATCTCTCTACAGCGGGGGGCTGAGGAATATACGGTGCTCCATCCGTTGCTACCGCGTCTTGTGCAAGGGGAGATCACCGGCAAGGAAACATTGGGTGTGCGACTTAGTTTTAACCCCGAACTTTCCCTTATTTTTTACCTGGAGTCCGGGGAGCCGGGAGGCCTTTCGACGCTTGATGAAAGCTTTATCCTGACCTTATGCGCAGTTTTCCTGCGGGAAGTACGTCCGGAAGAGTTTACTCTCTCCGCGCTAGAAGCCTATTTTGAACTAATCAATAACCCAAAGCCCGGCTAAGTTATATGATAATAGGGGGTGAAAGAAGATGGGGAATCATGAGGAAAAAGGGAAAGAGCAATCCTCCAACCAAGCGGTGAAAATTATTAACTCCGTTAAGTCCGTCATGAATGGGGGAAAAGATCCCTATGTGGTCAAAGCCATGGAAAGAGCTAAACTCCGCCTGCGTAGCCGGTTAAGTGAGATTAACGGGGGTTAAGCCCACAAGGAAAATCCCCAATTAAGGGGGCGACCAGTTTGGTCTTTCAGAAGGCCGGAGCGGGTGCGTTTAAATATTTAACTAAGTCTTATCGATCAGAAAAGGGGAGGTGTTAACTCCCCTTTAGCTTTTGTTGCTCCTGCGCGTAAGGAATATCTTCGACTAGACGCAGCTAATATTCTTCCCCTGATTAGTAGTCGGTTCCGAGCACCAGTAGGATTAAGATTAAGAATAAGAGAACGGCGATGTTGTTTCCGCCGTTAAGACCGTCTTTCGTGGTACCCATCAAACAGCGCTCCCTTCAGGCTTATTATGGTCTCTTCCGTGTTATCATATTGATCTGACAGCCAAAAAGGAATAGGGTAAAGTAATTTTCTTTTAGGATAAAGTTAGAACCGGAAAAAAATATTTTGGCCTAAAACAAATTAAAGCAGGGGCGCATAGTTTATAGTGAGATTGGGTTGGGAGGTGTAATTAATGGCAGGAATTATGGATTTCTTTAAGAATATGGACGAATCAGTAGCCTTTATTCTTTTCTTAATTCTGATTCTGTTAGTGTTGGGATCTTTCTAAGAAGGAGCCGAAGCAGTTTAATAAATTGCCTTAAGCATTTAAAAAATTGGGCTCAGTGCTCAGGCAATTTGTATAAATAAAGAAATAAAATAAGTAGCGAGGGTTCGCCTCAATTCACCCCGGCTCTGCGGCCGGGGTTTATGCTTCTAGTCCAACCAAATGAGACAATAATCTTTGGAGAGTAATAAAGGAGTTAAACCAATAAGCAGAATGAAAAAGAGGCTGCACGAAAACAACTGGTAGACCAGAAGGAAAAGACATGTTATAATCTAAGCAGAAAAGAATATGTCTGCGCCCGTAGCTCAGCTGGATAGAGTGGCAGACTTCGAATCTGTAGGTCGGGGGTTCGAGCCCCTCCGGGCGCGCCATTTAATTTTAGTTTTAAACTCCAGTTTTCTGGGGTTTTTTCTTTTGGGGCTTTTGTGGGGTGTGGTGCTGAGTCTAAACCGTCTCAGTCGAAAAAACCGAGGCAAGAAGTTTGTAAAAAATCAAGAATTTCGGTGTTGAGATAAGATAAGAAAAATTTACAAGAAGACAATCCGAAGGCAACAAAAAGTTGATAGTATTAAGTATACAAAAGTTGACAGAACATAGGGATATATAGTATACTATATACAATATTACATATACATAAAACGATATACCGCACCCAGGTTGGAAAGATTTTTTAATGGACGAAAAGAAACATACGCCCCAGTACTTCCTCTTCCGAACGAACCATCGGGCCGATTCGGTAAAATTACTGAAAACAACCTCTGTAGCTTTTTTGGTTTTCTTTCTACTGAGCAAGCTTGTGCGGTTGTCAAGGGGAAGGAGCTGAGTGCAATGGTAACAGAGAAGCTCATTTCAATTGTTGATAACAGGATGTTCTTGAATACTGAGCCAGTCACAAAATATCCAGTAGTTAGGCCCGACAAACATATCACTATTTATGTAGATGGGAAACCAAGAAATGCCCCGGTTATTGTCTCGAACGAAGAAGAGATCAAATTTGAGATTGCTAATCAGAAACAATACGATTTATTTGGGATAGAAGTAAGCAAAGACAAACTAAAAGCCTATCTCAGAGTAAATCAGCAACAAAAAAGAAGATTACTTCCGATCATTATCAAGGATCCCAGTAAGATAGGGGATTTTATCATTACGACGAAAGAAGAGAAGATAACCGGTCAAAACAGGGTCAAGATTGAGGAGATCTATAGCAAACTTGAGCAATTAGGGATCAGATATGGACTGAATGAGGCAGCGATCAGGCGGGCGATCGAAAACCCCGGCGAAAAGGTCTTAATTGCCGAGGGGAAAGCCCCTGTGGACTGTGTTGATGAAAAAATTGAATATCTCTTTAAAAGAAGAGCAAGAAAAGGCCGAACAGGAAAACTTAGCGGAACTTACTTCCGCATCAGGAAAGATTGATCATTTTGGTTATCGAAAGACCTATTCGGTCCAACTGGGTCAGATCTTAGCGATTAAAACACCGGCCCGCTTAGGGGAACCTGGGATTGACATTTTTGGGGAAGTGATTCCGGTCCGGGAACCAGAAACAATTGACTGGAAAATCGGGAACGGGGTTAAAATCATCAACAATAAAGCGGTGGCCACTGTAACGGGACGGCCGGTTGTTGAAAAGGGAAGGTTATCGGTATTCAATATTTATGAGATCGAAAATGATGTTGATATTTCCGTGGGTAGTATTGATTATAACGGAGATGTAGTGATTAGGGGTGATGTGTGTGACAATTACGGCGTAAAGGCAACCGGGAACATCCAAGTGGGAAGAAACGTGTCCAATGCGTATATGGAGGCGGTAGGGGATATCCTGGTTGGGGGCAATATAATTAGCAGTAAAGTAATTGCCGGCGGGGCTTCGGCCCATCAGCAAAATCTGGAAAAGGGACTCCAATACTTATTTAGAGCATTAGTCGAAATTGAGGATTCAGCAAGGTTTTTAAAAAAAGAAGCACTATTCAAGAACTTAAGTGATCGCGAAGTTATCTTTGGGCTGATCGAAACAAAGTATAAAAATGTCACCAAAACGATTACTGAACTTATTGAGTATCAAAACAAGCTAGTGGCTGATGTACAGGTTGCAGAATTGCTTTCCGTTGTAAATGAGTTAAAAGTGTTTTTAGACCATACCAAGCAGGGGATCAACTTAAGGCAGCTCAACCTTACTACGAAAAAGCTTGGCCGACTCTGCCGGTTTTATAATAAGCTTGATCATCCAGTCGCTTCGATCTCAGCGAACTATATTCAGAATAGTTTTGCCGAAGCAACCGGCGATATAATAATCAAAGGGAAGGGCGCTTACAATTCAATCCTTGAAGCCGGCGGTAAAGTATCGATCACCGGTATCCCCGGGGTTTTTCGCGGCGGGCGGATTAAAGCCGGTAAACGGGTAGAAGTAAGGGAGTTAGGCAGTGTGGGCGGCAGTCGCGTTGATGTGCAAGTTGATGAGGATGGAATAATCTCTGCAGCAAAAGTTTACGATAATGTCTTTATTAATATCGGCGGCCGCCTACTTAAGTTAAACAAGGAGATGCGAAATATTAACGCCCGCCTGGATCAGAACGGACAAATTGTTTTTTAGAAAATTTACTTGAACGGCTCACCAGAGCCGTTTTGTTTTTAATCCGGCTTAGACGACGAACCCACCGTTGACCCCAATGACCTGGCCGGTAATAAAGTCGGCGGCATCGGAAGCGAGGAAGAGAGCGCAAGCGGCTACTTCCTCCGGAGTCCCAAATCGTTCCAGTGGCGTCTGCTCCTTGAGAACCGCTTTTTCTTCAGCGTTATAGGGGGTGAGCATTGCGGTCTCAATGATCCCCGGAGCGATACAATTGACTTGAATGTTGGAAGGGCCAACCTCTTTGGCCAGGGCTTTGGTGAGGCCGATGAGCCAGGCTTTGGCGGCGGAGTAGTGGACTTCACAAGAGGCACCGACTTGCCCCCAGATCGAGGCGATGTTGATGGTCTTCCCCTTTTTCTGCGGGATCATCCTCCGCAGCACTGCCTGGGTGCAATAAAACACTGCGGTCAGATTGGTATTGATCATCGTTTGCCAGTCTTCATCCGTGAGATCGATGAAGAGACGGGACTGGGCGATCCCGGCATTATTGATCAGAAGATCGATCTGGCCGAATCTTTGTTGGCAGAAGGCTACCATCGCTTCAACTTCAGGGCGGCGGGTGACATCTGCTTTAAAGAGTTCAACGCTTAAGCCTTGCTCTGTGAGGGAATGGTAGAGTTGTTGGGCGGCGTCGACCGACCGATGGTAATTGATCAGGACGTTACAATGGTGTGCAGCGAACAGTTCGGCGGTGGCCCGGCCGATTCCCCGCGCGGCACCAGTGATGATTACGGTTTTCTTCATAATTGAACCCCCATTTCCTTGGGCGTGTTTTGTTCGCCTCCCTAGTTTGTATTCTTTGTGGTTGGATTGTGATAAAATACAATTTAACCCTATATAAATTAGATTTGCAGCGGTGGATCCCTGCCAGGTTGGGTTTAAACTGGACGGATGATACCCTGCTGCGCCTGGAAGTGGGTCTGGCGCGGAACCAGATAAAAAGTAAGCCGTTTATAACTTGTAGTTCCAGGTATAGTAGATAAAGGCGGCGGGTAGGGTTTAAATTACCGGTGATAGAGTGTACTCTGGTTGTTGGAGAAGAATCACCTTAAGCCCGTTCGTTTTTAAGGAGCGAAGAAAGAACAGACGAAGCGAAGGAGGCGTTAAAGATGTATGACATACTGGTGGTAGGGAGCGGACCGGCCGGATTGTCGGCGGCGGTGAATGCGCGCAGGAGAAATAAACAGGTGTTAGTGGTGGGCAAAGAAATGCACAGTAATAAGCTGCGTCAGGCCCACCGGGTCGATAACTACCTGGGTATCCCTCAGATCAAAGGCCTAGATTTAGCCGCCAAATACCGGGAGCATGCTCAGGATGAAGGGGTTGAATTGAAGACTGATGAGCTTTTAAATCTCTGGGTAGAAAAGGATGGTTTCCAGGGTATGGGTAAAAACGTACTCTATCAGGCTAAAGCCGTCATCCTGGCGGTGGGGACACCGCAGAAGGCGTCCATTCCCGGGGAGGAAGAACTGGTAGGGAAAGGGGTAAGTTACTGTGCAACCTGTGACGGGATGTTTTACCGGGGACAACAGGTTCTGGTCTACTCGGAAGTAGTAGAAGGGGAAAAAGAAGCTAATTTTCTGGCCGACTTGTGTGCGAAGGTTTATTATCTCCCCCGTTATCAAGGGCCCTATACTGATCTTGATTCCCGCGTTGAGCTCCTTTCCGGACGCCTGGTCCGCCTGCACGGTACGGAGCAGTTAACCGGAGTTACGACCTCGACGGGGGAATACGAAGTGGAAGGCGTCTTTATTGAACGGGCCGGTCTCCCTTTGGACCGACTGTTACCCGGTCTGGAGATGGAGAACGGGGCGATCAAGGTGGACCGCCGTATGGCGACGAATATCCCCGGGGTGTTTGCCGCCGGTGATTGCACAGGGAAACCTTGGCAGATTGCGAAAGCGGTGGGTGAAGGGCAGGTGGCGGCCTTAGCAGCCGTTGATTACCTGGCCGATCGGCGCTAGTTTCTGATAACAAGCCAGCTATATCCCTCTTTACCGAATGTTACCGCTTGTTACATAATGTTATACCTGTTAACATAGAGTTAGATTACGAATGATCTAAGTTGCCGAGCAGCGTTTTTCTCCTTGAATAGGCGTCATTGACGCTGGCTATCTTCAGCCGTGGCGGAGCAATACTGTGATAGGTGTAGCCTTTAGTTGTTCCTGCTGGTGACTTGAGGGATTAACAGACTGACAAGCAAGTGGTAAAAAGTTATGTGATAGGGGGATACTCATGCAACCAAAGATTTTGCTTCCGGAGGAGACCCTGGCGGAAAAGGGTAATCTTCCCGAACCGGCTTGGCTTGAGAATACGGTATTTTATCAAATCTTCCCGGAACGGTTTTTTAACGGTGATCCGACCAATGACCCTTCACCGGTAACGTCTTGGGGCGAAAAACCGGAATTATTTAATTACTTCGGTGGTGATTTGGCCGGGATTCTGCAAAAAATTCCGTACCTTACCGACCTGGGAATTAATGCTTTATATCTCAACCCGATCTTTGATGCGCCGTCTAATCATAAATATGATACGCGCGATTATCTTCGGATTTCCCCTGACTTCGGTGACTTCCGCACTTACCTGAAGTTATTGAAAACACTAAAGCAAAAGGGAATCAGGTTAATCCTGGACGGAGTCTTTAACCATACTGGCGATCAGTTTTGGGCTTTCCGCGACCTAATGCGCCGAGGAACAAACTCGCCTTATCATCGCTGGTATAACTGTCAGTATCCGATTCAACAATTTCCGCAGCCCAATTATGAATGTTGGTGGGGGATCGAGACGTTGCCTAAACTGAACTTTAACGAACCGGAAGTGGTTCGTTATATCCTCAGGGTGGTGGCGTATTGGACCTTAACCGGGATTGACGGGTGGCGGTTGGATGTTCCCAACGAAGTACGGGCTGACTTTTGGCCGATCTTCCGTCGTTTAGTGAAAACCCTCAATCCGGAGGCCTATATTGTGGGTGAGATCTGGCATGATGCTGACTTTTGGTTACAAGGCGACAAATTTGATTCGGTGATGAATTACCCGCTGCGTAACCTTATTCTCTCGTTCTTTGCGAAGAAGGAGATTAACGCCGATCAGTTTGATCAGGGATTGGCGGGTTTGCGGGCTCGTTATTCGGAGAAGGTAACCCGGAGTATGTTTAACTTGTTGGGGAGTCATGACACACCGCGCTTCCTAACTAAGTGTCATGGTGACCGCCGGCGTATGCTACAGGCGATGTTATTCTTACTCACCTACCCGGGAGTTCCGGTGATCTATTATGGCGATGAGATCGGGATGACTGGTGGGAAAGATCCGGATTGCCGGAAGACAATGATCTGGGATGAAGCGCAGTGGGATCGCGAGATCTACCAGAGTACTAAAGCCCTGATCCGGCTGCGTAAAGAGAAGAAGGCTCTCCAGCGGGGGTCATTCCGGACGGCGTTCACGAGCCACCATGGGGTTTATGGCTATTGGCGGCTTGATGGGAGGGAATGCTTACTGGTCCTCTTTAATAACCAGGAGACAATGGAGCCGGTTTCGATTCCGCTGGCGCCGGAGATGCGGGGTACTTGGCGGCAGATCTATCCAGTTAAGGGGGAAGCAATGCATTGCCAAGAGCGCTTTGAGCATACTCTTCCTCCCTGGTCGGGAATGATCTGGGAGTATCAGGGGTAGAGAAGGTAAGTTTGAACATCGTGGGGTTAAGAATAAAGACTGGGAGAACCCGGGCGCCAGTAGGCCGCCCGGGTTTTGTTTCTGCGGCGGGTAGGATTCTTTGGTCCGCCCGCAAAGGGAGAACAGTAATAACAAACTATCCTCCAGGCGCTGCAATTTTTAGGGTTTGCGCAGTTGCCGGATAAAAAGTAAAATAGGGTAGAGACTGGTGGCCGTAGGGAAAGGAAGGGAAGACAAGAGTGGAAAGAATCGATGTCTTAATGGTGAAAAGAGGACTGGCGGAAAGCCGGGAGAAGGCGCAGGCTTTGATTATGGCCGGAGAAGTGACGGTGGAGGATAAGCTGGTCGATAAACCGGGAACGAAAGTGGCAGCCGATGCCCGGGTCGAGGTGAAACAAGGATTGCCTTTTGTCAGCCGGGGTGGAAGGAAGCTCGCCCGTGCCCTGGAGGTGTTTCCAGTTAGGGTCGAGGGTCGGGTTTGTCTGGATGCCGGGGCTTCCACCGGCGGTTTCACCGATTGTCTACTCCAAAACGGCGCCCGACTGGTGATCGCCGTGGATGTGGGTTACGGGCAATTAGCGTGGAAACTCCGGCAGGATCCGCGGGTGGTAGTGATGGAAAAATGTAATGTCCGCTATTTGACAGCGGAAGAAATACCGGCGGTTCCCAGTTTAATCACGGTTGATCTTTCCTTTATTTCCCTTACGAAAGTGCTCCCGGCCCTAACAGGGTTTCTGGCAGACGGGGGTGAAATGATCGCTTTAGTGAAGCCCCAGTTTGAGGCGGGTCGTGGGCAGGTCGGAAAAAAAGGGGTCGTCCGCTCCGCCCAGACGCATCAGGAGGTTTTAGCGAAGGTGATGGCAGCTGGTCGGGAGGCCGGTTTAGCCTGCGCGGGGGTGACTTATTCTCCGGTATTGGGGCCGGAGGGAAACATTGAGTTCTTAATGTACTGGCGAAAAGGGGAAGCGCCGAGAGCTGAGATCGATTTAGCGCAGGTGGTGGAGGCGGCCTGGGCGGAACTTAAGCGCGAGAAGGGTTCTCGCTCTACATAGAAAATAACGTTTCGATATTCGCAAATCTTTCGAATGTTCTCTCTGTAGCTTGCTTCCGCCTGCCTATTATCAAGATCCGGCGCTTTTACCCTAATGCGCCGGGGAGCATCCTGGCCAGCTTGTTGGCAGTGGAGCTCGCGGTGTCAGCAGTAAGTAGAGCAAGGCCCGAAGGAGGATTAAGCGCACAATAATACTTGTGTATATCGAGTACCGCCTGGACTGGGCAACGCCGCTATGCGCAGCTGATCACGGCGTCTGGCAACAATCCGGCAAAGATAATTTGCTGTCTCCAGCTTGCTCGAAGCCATATAAAAACAGCCCCTGCTAACGCAGGGGCTGAACTTTTGACTAGAAGTCTAAACGGTAAATGCGGTAGATCTTATAAAGATCGCCACCGGCCCGCAGGGCGTCGTTCACCATTTTAGTGTTGAATTCGTGGATGGTTGAACCTTCTCCGTACTTATAACCTTTCTTCAGGCCGGCTTTGAATAATTCTAGATACATCGCGGCCGAGACGCCCTTTTTGTGGTAATCGGGATCGACCATTAAGATCAGAGTGCGGGCGCCAGTAACCTTCTTTTTATACCATAAAAACTTAATAAAACCGAGAGGAAAGAGCCGCCCGTTCAGGCGTTTTAGGATCTGGTTGTAGTCGGGAAGCGCAACAGCGAGCCCGACAATGTGGCCGGCTTCATCAACGGCAACAACTAGAAGGTCTTGATCGGCGATTGGTAGTAACTGATTGACCTCATCTTTAATCTCACTCATCCCAGGAGGAACCATATCCGGCCAATCTTCCGGCCAGGACCGGACGAGCAAGCGGTGGATACCGACCAGTTCTTCGTCGAGCTTTTTCAGGTTTAACCGTCGGATGGTAAAGCGGTAGCGTTGCTTTAAGAGTTCGATGCTTTGTTCAAAACGTTCGGTGACTGGTTTGGATAGATCATAGTAAAAGGCATAGCGGTCAAAATCTTTCGTGAAGCCGTAACGGTCAAAGAAGTCTTGATAATAGGGAGGATTATAAGAATTTAATAAGACCGGCATCGAATCAAAACCTTTAACCAAAAGGCCTCGGTAATCGTCACCATTTGACGGGGACTGCGGGCCAGTAATACTGTGGATCCCCCGCTCTTTTTGCCATTCGGTAACCGCATCGAAGAGGCTGGCAGCGACTTGGTAGTCTTCGATCGACTCAAAAAGCGTGATGTAACCTTCCTTCTTGTTTTTCTCCTGATTTAGCTTCTCATCAATACCAGTTCCGATCCGGCCGACTGGTTTGCCATGCGACCAGGCAATAAAGTATTGATAAGGACCCAATTTCATCAGGGGATTCTTTTTGGGGTTAACTGTATTCCACATGTCTGACTTTAAAGGAGGGACCCAGTTGGGGTCGTTCTTATACAACAGCCAGGGAAGGTTGATAAAGACACGCCAATCGCGTTTCGTTTCAACCTTGGAGACCGTAACATTGGCGACCAGCGGGAGCTCCTTTGAAGCCGTACTTCCCAAAATTAACACCTCCTTATTATTTTGGCAAGATCGAATTTCGTGAAAGTTTGTGAAATCCCTGCCAAAGTAAATAATAAAAGATGAAAATTTAATTAAAACCAGATTGTAACAGAGAGATCGTTGATTTTTGACTTGCTTTCTAGTATTATTTAGAGCATATGGGGGATTTTGCGGTAAAAAGCGGATTTCTTCCATATTTTTAAAGAAAAGGAGGTTTGTCTAGAAGCATGAGTGACATAATGGTGGGGATTGAACTTCTCGTCGTTGGCTTGATCATGGTCTTTGCGGTATTACTGTTTTTAATGTATCTAATGAAACTACTTAATGTAGTTGTCGGTCCCCAACAGAAAGCAGAAGTTCAAAGACTCACTAAACCTCCGGTTATTGTCAAAGCGGAACTACAGGAAGATGAGATGATTGCTGTTCTGGCGGCCTTATCCGGTTTATTGCCTAAGGACAAGCAAGCTGTAGTTAGATTCAAAGCGACGGGTTCAATGGGCTCGCCCGACGATGAACCGGAGATCGCCGCGCTGATTGGTGCGCTAACCTGTGTCGTGAATAACAGTACCAACCAAAAGCTGGTTTCAGTAAAACCGCTTGTTTAAAAAATATAGGGGAGGATTTGTGAAAGATGCAATATTTTAAAGTGACGGTTAATGGAAAAAGTTACGAAGTTAGTGTCGAAGAGCTACCGGCGGCTGGAAGTGCTCCAGCGCAACCGGTGACCGCTGTGGAACCGGCGACCGCCGCCCCTGTTGCCACTGCTGCGCCTGCTCAGGTTCGTCCTGCGGCTCCTGCCGAGGTTGCAGCTGGTGAGGAAATGGTACCGGCACCGCTGGGCGGAACAATTATGGAGATTAAAGTTAAGCCTGGTGATCAGGTGACCAAGGGACAAGTTCTGCTCACTTTAGAGGCTCTAAAGATGGAGAATGAGATCGTCGCTCCGGCCGATGGAACAGTAGGCCAGATTTTTGTCCAGGCGAAAGATTCGGTTAATGCCGGTGATGCGCTTTTAACCCTCAGATCTTAGGGGGGTTTTAAAGTAAATGTTGGATTATATGCGAGAGTTACTTTTAACTACCGGTATAGCCGAAATTTCCGGTGGACAACTGGTGATGATCCTCGTCTCTTTTGTCTTGATGTATTTGGCGATTAAAAAAGAGTATGAACCTTTGCTTCTACTGCCAATTGCTTTCGGGGCTTTGTTGACGAACCTGCCGTTAGCCGGGTTGATGGACGGACCGACGACGGTCAACGGCCAATTCCAGCCCGGTGGATTATTATACTACCTTTACCAGGGAGTGGAATTGGGAATCTACCCCCCTCTCATCTTTTTAGGGGTCGGGGCGATGACTGATTTTGGGCCATTATTGGCGAACCCAAAGAGTATTCTCTTAGGGGCAGCGGCGCAACTGGGAATTTTTGCGGCGCTGTTGGGCGCAGTTATTTTAGGCTTTGATTTACCGGCGGCAGCCTCGATTGGCATTATCGGCGGGGCCGACGGCCCGACGGCGATCTTTTTGACGAGTAGATTAAAACCGGATCTCTTGGGTCCGATCGCGATTGCGGCTTATTCTTATATGGCTTTGATTCCGATTATTCAACCGCCGTTAATGAAGTTATTGGTGCCGGCGAAGGAACGGCAGATTGTTATGGAACAGCTCCGACCGGTTTCGAAGACGGAGAAGATCCTCTTTCCGATTATTGTGACCACGGTCGGCGCTCTTTTGCTGCCGTCAGCCGCCCCCTTGCTGGGCTCTTTAATGCTGGGCAACCTGCTACGCGAATCAGGGGTCACCGGGCGTTTGTCGGAGACGGCTCAGAATGAGCTGATTAATATCGTTACCATTTTTCTCGGGTTAACAGTCGGGGCGAAAGCTAACGCTGAGGCCTTTTTGACGGCGGAAACGATCAAAATTATCCTTCTCGGCTTGTTTGCTTTTGTTTTCGCCACGATTGGCGGATTATTATTCGGCCGTGTCATGTGCAAACTAAGCGGAGGAAAGATCAATCCGTTGATCGGCGCGGCCGGAGTATCGGCGGTGCCGATGGCAGCCCGGGTGGCGCAGAAGGTCGGCGCCGAGGAACGCCCTGGTAATTATCTGTTAATGCATGCCATGGGGCCGAATGTTGCCGGAGTGATTGGTTCTGCGGTGGCGGCCGGGGTGCTATTGGCAGTATTGGGTTAACACCGACGGAAGGGCAGACTTTTTGGACTAGACGTTTATTTAACAAAGATCAAAGAGGTGAATAAAGATGGCACACCGTGTAAGAATCACCGAAACCATTTTTCGTGATGCGCACCAGTCGCTCTGGGCAACCAGGATGACGACTGAAGATATGCTCGCGATTGCTGAACAGATAGCTGAGATTGGTTATCATTCCTTAGAAGCGTGGGGCGGAGCAACTTTTGATTCTTGCCTTCGTTTCCTCAAAGAAGATCCTTGGGTTCGTCTACGCCGGTTAAAGGCCGTGATCAAAAAGACGCCGCTCCAGATGTTACTGCGCGGACAAAATATTTTAGGCTATAAGCATTACCCCGATGATGTCGTACGGGAGTTTTGCCTGCGGGCGGTGGACAACGGCATTAGTATTATCCGGATCTTTGACGCCTTAAATGATGTACGCAATATGGAGACGGCGATTAAGGTTTCGAAGGAAGCGGGTGCCCATGCACAAGGGACAATTTCGTATACGATCAGCCCGGTACATGATATCGACTCCTATGTGAAGCTGGCCAAAGATTTAAAAGAGCTTGGTTCCGATTCGATTTGCATTAAAGATATGGCCGGGTTGCTCATGCCTTATGTGGCGGAAGAACTTGTGAAGCGGCTGAAGGCTGAAGTCGGACTTCCGGTGCAGTTACATTGCCACTACACAAGCGGGATGGCGTCGATGACTTACTTGAAGGCGATCGAGGCCGGCGCCGACGTAGTCGACACCGCCCTTTCAGCCCTGGCGATGGGTACATCACAACCGCCGACCGAGTCATTGGTTGCGGCACTACAGGGAACACCTTATGATACTGGTTTGGATTTGGCAGCAATTGAGCCAATCAACCAGCATTATAAAGAAGTTTCGGCAAAATACCAGTCGCTGGATTCGCCGCGTAAGGTTGATGCGGCGGTGCTCTCCTACCAGATTCCAGGTGGGATGATCTCCAACCTAATAAACCAGTTAAAAGCGCAGAATGCTTTGGACCGTTATGATGAGGTGTTGGCAGAAGTGCCGCGCACCCGAGCCGAGTTGGGTTACCCGCCACTGGTCACTCCGACTAGTCAGATGGTGGGCACCCAGTCGGTCCTCAATGTACTAACCGGGAAGCGGTATAGCGTAGTGCCAAAGGAGATTAAAGATTACGTCCGCGGCTATTACGGACGTCCGCCGGCGGAGATTGATCCCGACGTGAAGAAGCTCATTATTGGTGATGAGGAGCCGATTACCTATCGGCCGGCCGATGATTTGTCGCCACGCCTTGACGAAGCGCGCAAAGAGTTGCTGGCCAAGGGTTATGAATATTACCAACAGGAAGAGGATGTTCTCTCTTATATCCTCTTTCCCGAACCGGCACTGGAGTATTTTAAGTATCGAGCTGGGAAGTGAATTTTCTGAAGGCCTACCCTCTTGCAGGGGAGGCCTTTTTTTTGTAGAATTAATCATGGTTACTGATCAGGAGAAAGCTAAACGGAGAGAACTTCATAAGAGTCATAAATCTACCTTCTTTGCAAACTCGGTTTGAGAGGAAAGAAAGGCTTAGGCACATCCGAAGGCGAAGAGGATGCCAGGCAAGGGATCTTTAGATCTGATTAAGGGATAGGATTAAGGAGAGATTGAGAATGAAAAGTGCGAATGAGATTCGTCGTGAATTTGTGGATTTTTTTGCCGAGAAAGGACATACCATTGTTCCTAGTTCCTCATTGTTGCCGGCTAATGACCCGACGCTGCTCTTTACGAATGCCGGGATGAACCAGTTTAAAGATGTGTTTTTAGGGACGGGAAACCGGCCATACCGGCGGGCGGCCAATTCACAAAAGGTCTTGCGGGTCAGCGGTAAACATAATGACCTGGAGGAGGTAGGGCGGGACACTTACCACCATACTTTCTTTGAAATGCTGGGGAACTGGTCGTTTGGTGATTATTACAAGCGGGAAGCGATCGCCTGGGCTTGGGAACTATTGACCAAGGTTTGGGGATTACCGGTGGAGCAGCTTTATGCTACTGTGCACCATACTGATGACGAAGCCGCTGCTCTCTGGGTAGAGCTGACGGAGATTGCGCCTGAGCGGGTTTTACGCTTTGGAGACCAAGAGAATTTTTGGGAGATGGGCGAGACCGGCCCCTGCGGCCCTTGTTCGGAGATTCATATCGATCTGGGGCCGGACAGCTGTGACAAGGCGGATCAACCCGGACACCAGTGCCGGGTGAACGGTGATTGCGGTCGGTTCGTCGAACTGTGGAACCTAGTGTTTATCCAGAACAACCGGAAGAGCGATGGTACTCTGGAAGACCTCCCGGACAAGCATGTCGATACAGGAATGGGTCTGGAACGGATAGTCGCAGTTTTGCAGGGGAAAAAATCGAACTATGAGACGGATCTTTTTACGCCAATTATCCAGAAGATTAAAGAACTAACCGGTTGTGCTCTGAAGCAGAAAGAGGAGATCGTGGCCTCGCAGGTAATCGCGGATCATATCCGGGCACTGACCTTTACGATTGCCGATGGGATCTTGCCCTCCAATGAGGGGCGAGGTTATGTTGTCCGGCGGATTCTCCGGCGGGCGTCCCGTTTTGCTCGGAATTTAGGGGTGAAAGAGCCCTTGCTTCACCGTCTGGTCCCCGTGGTGACCGCGGAGATGGGTGAGGCTTATCCCGAGATCAGGGAGCAGGAGGCACATTGTATTCGGGTGATCTTAGCAGAGGAAGAGGCTTTCGGGCGAACTCTGGACAAAGGGTTGGCGTTATTTGCTGAGCTAAGTAATAAACTGCGGAGTAAGAATGAAAAGCTGATCCCGGGGGAAGAAGCTTTTAAGTTATATGATACTTATGGTTTCCCCTTAGACCTTACCCAGTTGTTGGCGGCTGAAGAAGGACTGGAAGTAGAGGTCGAAAGTTTTGACCGCTTGATGGAGGAACAAAGGGAACGTGCCCGGGCTAGCGGGAAATTCTCCGGGGGAGAGCTTGAGCTGAAATGGGAAGAAGTTACCAGTGGAGCCCATTCCGCTTTCCTTGGTTACCAGGAGTTGCAGCTCAAGGCGGAATTACGCTTGGTTGGGGAAGACAATGAACATTACCGGCTGGTCTTTGACCAGACACCTTTTTACCCGGAAGGTGGCGGACAAGTCGGTGACACCGGTAAAATCCGCGCGGAAGTATCACCCGGGCAATGGTTGGAGTTTACGGTGATCGACACGGTTCGGGAGCAGGATAAGATCTGGCATTTGGTGGCTAAAGGCCCAGAACCTTTCCCCCGGCAAGCCCTCTCTTATCATCTGCAGGTCGATCCGGAGCGGCGCCAAATGGCGGCTGCCAATCATACAGCGACGCACCTGTTGCATGCGGTCTTACGTCGGTTAGTCGGTTCCCATCTGCACCAAGCCGGTTCTTTTGTCTCCGGCGAACGGTTGCGCTTTGACTTTACACATTATCAACGTTTGGAGCCGGAGCTGCTTAACCAGGTTGAGCAGGAGGTAAACCGCTTGATCTTTGCTGCGTTGCCGGTGAAGGTGGAAGAGCTGGACTATGAGGAAGCACTGAACCGGGGGGCGCTGGCTTTCTTTGGTGAGAAGTATGCTGACCGGGTCAGGACAGTGGCGGTTGGCGAGGTCAGCATGGAGCTGTGCGGGGGGACGCATGTCAAAAACAGCGCTGAGATTATGGGCTTTCGGATTCTCTCCGAAGGCAGTGTGGCGGCGGGCGTCCGGCGGATTGAGGCGGTTACCGGCTGGGAGGCGCTAAGGCTAGCGGAAGAGGAAAAGAATCTCGTTAAAGAGTTGGCTGAGTTACTCCATAGTGAACCGCACCAGCTTAAAGAGAAAGTGAGCGAAGTCCTGGCGGAGCAGGCGCGTTTGAAAAAAGCCCTGGAAGAGCTGGAGCGAAAAGCAGCTTTAGCCGAAGGGGAAAAGATCCTGGCGACAGTTAAAGAGGCGGGTGCCCATCGTTATTTGGTGGCGAAGATGAATGGGCTTTCGATGGAGTTACTCCGGGAAAATGTGGACCGGTTCAAGGATAAGCTGGGTTCTTGTGTTGTGTTGCTTGGTGGGGTGCTAGGAGACAAGGTGAACTTTGTAGCCGGGGTGACCCCGGACCTGACCGCCAAGGTGAAAGCAGGCGAAGTTGTGAAAGCAGCTGCTCAGGTCGCTGGTGGTGGCGGTGGTGGCCGTCCGGAACTGGCGCAGGCCGGAGGGAGGGAGACTGGTAAGCTTGAGCAGGCTTTGCAGGAAGGGGAACGGGTGATCCGCTCCTTACTTGAAGGGTAAAAGCGCCCACCGGTTTTTTGACGAAACGTCCCGGAAACCTGAGCGTCTAGCTCCAGAGCGCCTCCTGGCGTCTAGTGGGGCGGGGGAGTGGAAAGGTTTCCGGGATTTTTTCTTCCAGTAAATCCAGTATTTAATCATTTTTAGAAAAAGGATTTATGGTATTTCTCCAGAAATTAAAGACAGAACTGATTAAGCCTTTTTACTCTGAGGAGTTCCACTTTTATTGGAGGGATTTTGATGCAGAAGCTTAACAAAAAGTACGGGTTCGAACGCTGTTGGGCCCTTGTCGTTTTAATGCTGATCGCTATTTTGGTCTGCGTTGGACCAGCGGCTGCCCGGGAGACTCCTTTTTCACTCGATGCTGCTTATTCCAAACAGGACCAACTGCAAGTGGCGGCCAATTATCGATTGAGTGAACGCTTTGGTTTTGAGCTTGGTTACAAGGCTCTTAGTCCCTGGTTGTCGGGGAATGAATGGCAAGGGAAGCTTGAAGTTACTCCCTTGACGGGGTTGGATCTTAGCCTCGGGTATGATTTTACCGGAAAGCATCTGCTCTTGGGAGCCAACGCTGAGTTTCCGTTTAAAGAGAATTTAAAACTGGTTTCGACTTTAAATTTGATCAGTGCCACCGAGGCCGAGCGGAAATATTTAGATTATCTTTGTGGGATGCGGATTGGAATTGGGTATAACCATACTATTTTAGCGGGGGCGAAGGGCTTGTATGAATTTGGGACGCCCCATGAGCCGGAGCTTTTTTTACAGCTTGATCTGAATTGGCAGTTGCCAAAGGGCTTTGCGCTCTCTTATAAACCGACGATCGGTGTCGAAGGCGAATTTGCCCAACGCATGACGGTCTCTAAACAATGGGATGCGGTCAAAGTCGGAATCTTTGCCGGCCACAAGGATAATTTTCAATGGGATTTTGGACTAGCCGTGAGTTACTAAGGCTTCCTCCTATCCTCCGGTTGGTGGTTGTCCAGGGGGAGAGGGTTAACAGGGGCCAAGGCCAAAAGGGCTAGACTTAGATCAATTTTTAGCCGCAAATGTAGCGTGGCGAAATGTAAAGAAAAGGGGGGAGAGGACTGACAAGCCAAGAAAAGAAGATGCTCACCATAGCTTTTGTCTCTGGAGCAGTGGTGGCTTTGCTCCTTTCGGTTTTTTGGCTGGTGCAGCTGAGACAGGAGCTTTACCAGACGAGAACAGCTCTTAAAGAGTTGCAGGCAGAATACCAGGTGGGAGAGGGTGAAGAAAGGCCAATGACCAAGGTGGCGCTTTACTTCATCCAGGACGAACAGGACGAAAGCTTCCTGGTCTCGGAAGTAAGGGAGATCCCCCCTGCTTCAGCTCCTGAACTGGCCGCGATCGAGGAATTAATCAAAGGACCTTCCGCCCAGGGTTTACAACCCGTACTTCCCCCCCAGACCAAGGTGAACAGGATAGAGGTTGAAAATGGACTGGCTGTTCTGGACCTTTCAGCGGAAGCGATGAAAATATCGAGGGGTTCCTGGGGAGAGGCGTTGGTCGTATGGGCGATGGTGAATACCCTGACGAAATTCCCCGGGGTGGAAGCCGTACAGATTCTCATTGAGGGTAATCCGGTGGAGACTTTAGCCGGCCACTTCGATTTATCGAGGCCTTTACGCCGAAATGAGCAAGTAATAAGGGATGAATGGACCCGTTAGGGTCCTTTTTTTTTATCATGAAACATCGGTCTTTTGCGCTGGTCAGCGGCATAGAAATTAAAGTGTCGTGTCGGCGGCGAAGTAAGGTTGGTGGTAAGCGGGAGGGGTAGAGGTGAGTCCATGCAAGTTGTCTGCTTTTTTCATCATTTAAAAAACCGAAGATGGCTTTGGCTGCTCATTTGTTTAATCGGATTTGCGGTAGGTCTAAGCCAATTTGCTCTTGAATTGCCAGTAATTAGTAGATACAAAAGGGTAGATGCTTACCCACCTTTAGTGTACCTCCCGGATTATACAAGCGGACCGACGATCCGGGCGAGTGCTGCCATTTTGGTCGAAGCCGTCAGTGGGATGATTCTTTATGCTAAAAATGAGCATCAGCGGCGGGGGCCGGCCAGTACGACAAAGATCATGACCGCCATTGTAGCCTTGGAGAAAGGGAACTTAGAGGAGATTGTGCGGGTTAGTCCCCGGGCGGCGCGGACTGGGGGCTCTAGCCTCTGGCTGAAAGCTGGCGATCTGCTTTCGCTCCGGGAGTTATTGGAAGGGGTGTTGCTCCGCTCGGGGAATGATGGCGCGGTGGCCCTGGCTGAGCATGTTGCCGGTTCGGAGGCGGCCTTTGTTGAGCTGATGAACCGCAAAGCTCGGGAGATTGGCGCGCTGAACAGTAGTTTCCGTAATACCCATGGGTTGACGGCACCAAACCATTATACAACTGCTTTTGATTTAGCCCAAATTACCAGGTATGCTTTTACCCATCCAGAGTTTGGCCGGATCGTAGGAGCAAAAGAAGAAGCGGTTGAGTGGTTTTTAGGGGAAAAAACGAGAACAGTGAGGAACACCAATCGCTTACTCTGGTCATTAGCCGGGGCGGATGGGGTGAAAACCGGAACGACCAGCCGGGCGGGGTATTGTTTGGTCGCCTCTGCTACGCGGGACGGAAGAAAGTTCATTTCCGTGGTACTGAATAGTCCGGACCGTTGGGGAGAATCGGCCCGTTTACTGGAGTACGGCTTTAACAATTTTACTCTAAAACAACTTTGCCAAGTCGACACCCCGGTGGCGTGGGTCAAAATTGCTCATGGTGACCCGGCGGAAGTGGCCCTTTATCCGCGACGGGATCTAATGGTGGTGCTTCCCAAGGGTAAAGAAGGGGAAGGGCAGAGAAGGTTGACTTTGGATTATGCCGCACTGGTCCCGCCGATCAAAGCCGGCTCGACCGTCGGCAAGGTGAGCTTTTATTACCGGGGACAGGAGGTTGATTGGGTCGAGTTGTACCCCAAAGCGCGGGTGCGGAGAGCATACTGGTGGAGGCAATGGTTGAGGAGGAAATAAAATGGAGCGTTTAGGGCGGGTGACGAGCATTGCCCTCATTTATATTGGAACGGTGGTCGGTGCAGGATTTGCTTCCGGGCAAGAGACTTGGTTTTTTTTCTCTCGTTTTCAGGAAAAGGGCCTATGGGGGATTCTTATCTCCCTCGTCCTCCTCGGTGTTTTAGGCGCCAAAGCTATGGAATGGGGAAGAAGAAAAGGGGTGCAGTCCTACCCTGATTTTCTCACGGCCTTGGTTGGCCCTTTTTACGGGAAGTTTTGTGATCTGGTGATGACCATCTTCCTGTTCATCTTGACCGGGGTGATGCTGGCTGGCTCAGGCGCGGTTACCGTGGAACTAGGGTGGGGACGCGCCTTGGGGTGTTGGTTGACGGTCATCCTGACAGTCCTGGTGCTAAGCCGGCGGTTGTCAGGCCTAAAAGGGGTTAATCTCTTGATCGTGCCTTTGCTCTTTCTTACCGGATTGGTGTTAAACCTTTACGGAAAACATGTTCTGCCGCCAGAGGGTCCGCCGTTTGCTTCTCCCGGGAGTTGGATGGTCTCCGCCTTCCAGTATTCGGCCTATAATTTGGTGATGTCCCTGCCAGTATTGGTCAATCTCTACCAGCTCGAACCAGAGCCGTCGGTCTTGCGGTGGGGCGGGTGGACCGGCGGGTTTGCTTTGGGAGTTTTGGCGCTGCTGCTTCATCTCGTTCTTCGCCGCTATAACTTTTCCACGATTGACTTGCCGCTGCTTTTTCTGACCCAAAAATGGAGTCGGTGGTGGCGTTATTTATATTCTTTTGTGTTGTGGGGGGAACTATTTACCACCCTTGTTGCTCACGCCTACGGCTTGAGTTCCCGGTTTAAACTGGTCAGCAGCAAAGCTGGTTTGGTTAAGCTCAGCGGCCTCTTAGCCCTGGCCGTCCTGGTCAGCCGGATTGGGTTTGCCCGTTTAATTACCCGATTTTACCCCTTGTTTGGTCTTGTTTCCCTGACTATTCTGCTCCCGTTGGCCTTGCGTCCGCTACCGTCGGTTCGGAAAGAAGAGGAAATCTACAGAAAAAAGGGGATTTTTGATCGAAGAGAAGTCGACATGGAATAAAGGAAAAATTTGCTATAATATGGTTTGTTTAATGTGATGGTAGGAGTGGAAAAGATGGGAAAAGAAACGAGTTCAATGCCGATGGCGACCGACCAAGCGTTTGTGCTTGGAAGGGAGAAGGCAACCACCGGGCGGAAGCGCTGGCTGTTGTTCCTGGGTGGTCTGGGGCTAGCGGCATTCTTCTCTAGGCTGGAATTAGCGCCGGGAATTACTCCGGTGGGCATTGGATTAGCCGGTAGTTGGGCTTTGGCTGGGTTCCCCGGTAGTGTGCTAGTTTATGCTACGGCTTTACTTTGTTTACAAACGAAACCGAGCGGGCTGTTTGGCCTCTCTGGAGTTTTTTCGATCCCGGTCTTTCTAGGTCTTTACCTGAAAGGGCGGCATTATCCACGGAAGAAGTATCTGCTTTATCCTCTCCTCATGACCGGGGCAAAAGTCGCCTTCTTGGTCTGGCAAGGGGCAACCGGAGATTGGCTTCCGGAAGCGGCGGAAGCAGCGGCGGCTTGGCTACTGGCCTCCCTTTTGAACCCGGGATTAGTCTATCTGAAACAATGCAGGCAACAGGAGAAACTCTCCCGCTGGAGCGAAGAGGCGGGTTTACTCTCGTTGGCGCTCCTCCCTTTACTGGTCTATCTTGTGCTGGCGCAAGTGACGATACAATTTATGGGCTGGGAGGGAGAGTTGCATCTTTTCTTTGCCTTCCTGGTCTTACTGTTTCTCGGCAGCAAACCAGGTTCGGGTGTTGTTCTCACGATGGGTTTATTATTTATAGCTGGGGAGGTTATGTATGGACAAGCTTCCCCCTGGTACCTTCTTCTGTTAGGTGGGGGTAGTTTACTGATCGGCTTGGGGAAGCATAAAGGGAAAAAGGGTATAGTAATGGGCAGTCTGTTCTCGCTGGTGTTGACTGCCGTCTTCTGGTGGGGGAAAGAAGGGGTATTGATGGCGCTTGGCCAGGGAGTAATGGCGCTATTGGTTTTTCTCTTGTTTCCCCGGAAATTTTATCTGCGCTGGCAAAAAGTGTTGCGGGACAGCAGGCCGCTCAATTCCTTAATGGAAAAGAAAACGCAACTGGTCGAGGCGGTAACGGCTCAATTACAGGAGCTGTCGGTCTTGTTTTTAGAGGTGGCGCGGGTATTTGCGCAGTCAGAGCCCAAAACGGCAGAATCCGGAGAAGAGGCGCTCCTCGACTATTTTCAGGATATTGCGCGACAAAACTGTCGTAGTTGTGCGAAATATGATTATTGTTGGCAGGAACATTTTTATGAAACCTACCGTGAACTCTTCGACTTAATTGCCTGGGCAGAGATTGCCGGGACGGCGGAAAAGCCAAATTTACCGGAATTTCTTGCCCGGGAATGCCTGCGCAAAGAGCAATTATTAACGACGGTAAAGCTGCTCATCGAGAAAGAGAAATCCGACCTATACTGGCGTCGGCGGTTTTACAAAGCCCGAGAATTTTTAGCCGAGCAATTGGCGGGGGTTTCTGGTCTAGTGACGGAGTTAGGCGGCCAATTTGGTCTAGAACTCGATTTCTGTACAGAATTTGAGGAGCAATTAACAACGGCCTGTGCCGAATTGGGTTGGCCCACTGTTGAGGTGAGCGTGCTGGAAAGGAGAGAAGATGGTTGGACCCAAATCCGGATGGAGAAACCCTCCTGTGCCGGTTTTGGTCAAGAATGCCGTCTCCTGGTTGCGCCGCTGGCTTCAGAAATCTGTGGAGCAAGACTAGCAGTGCGTGAACAGAATTGCCGGCCACGGCGTGAAGAGTACTGTTCGTTTCAGTTAATTCCTGAACCTTGCTTCGCGGTTGAATCAGCTGTTGTCCAGCTCCCGAGGGCAGGAAATGAGATCTCCGGCGATTACCAGGAACTTCAGGTCCTATCGGATCATTATTTACTGGCACTGCTCAGTGACGGGATGGGGGTAGGAAAAGAGGCGGCCCGGCTTAGTACGGCAACCGTTCATCTGGTCCGGAGAATGCTGGCCGCCGGGTTGGAGAGGAAGTTTGCACTTCGTCTCTTAAACTCTCTTTTATTACTGGCTTCTCCGGAAGAGGCTTTTGCGACGCTTGATCTGTTGCTCTTCGACCAATTAACCGGAGAAATGGAGCTTTTTAAGATCGGTTCGGCACCAACCTATATTAAGAAGGGACAGGAAGTTCATGTTGTGCGTTCAACATCGCTACCGGTCGGAATCATGAAGACAGTGGAGCCCGAATACTACCGAGATTATTTAAACCATAATGACCTGGTTGTGCTGGTCAGTGACGGAGCGGTCAATCTTAAACCTGGTGGTGGCGATTGGCTGTTAAAGGCCCTTAAAAAGGGGGACAAGGTTGAGGCCAAGCCGTTTGCGCAATATCTTGCGGAGTTGGCTAAAATTGAAGCCGACGGGGAGATTAATGATGATCTGACGATTATGGTGTTACAGTTCGTCGAAGGACGGGCAAATATTGATTAACAAATTTTAAACAGGAGATCGGAGGTTGGTGAGAAACTAAAAAGAGTGAAATAACGTTTAAGGATATGGTGGGCAAATGTTATGAGGGCCTTTGAGAATAAAGTTTTGGCGACCATTGAGCATTACCGGATGTTGACCGAGGGCGAGGCTGTCCTGGTGGCGGTCTCCGGTGGAGTCGATTCCATGGTGCTCCTTTCGGTCTTACAAAGGTTACCGCTCCAACTAAATTTGGCGGTTTTTCATCTGAATCATGGGCTGCGGCCGAGCGCGGATGAAGAAGCGAAAATGGTAGCCCGGTATGCTGCTGCGCACTCTTTACCGTGTTATATTGAGAAGATCGGGTATGACCTACATGCAGTCAAGGGTGTTTCATTACAGGAAGCTGCACGGGAAGAACGGTACCGTCGGTTAGTCCGGACGGCCCAGCGCCTGGGGAGCGAGAAAATTGCTCTGGGGCATCAGGCCGACGACCAAGTGGAAACGGTATTGATGCGCTTTCTGACCGGCGCTGGGCCTGAGGGGTTGGCCGGGATTCCCCCTGTTCGGGGTATGTTCATCCGTCCACTGCTGGAAGTGGGGAGGACGGAGATTCTGGCTTATGCCCGTCAGCTTCAGCTACCATGGGCAGAAGACGAGTCCAACGCCGAGCAAGTTTATCTGCGGAATAAGATCCGTCACTCCTTAATTCCCCATTTACAAAGTGCATATCAGCCGGGACTTGGCGAAAGATTAAAAGAAACAGCGGTTATTTGCCGGGAGTGGAACGAGGTCATGGATGGTTTAGCCGGTAAAATCCTCCGCACCTGGGGTTTATGTACAACCGGGGGTCGGCTCCGTCCGAACTGGGAGGCCGGATACCGCATGCCGGTGACGGCCTGGGTAAAATTACACCCCGCGCTACAAAGATTAGTTTTTCGCCGGTTGTTTTTTAGTTTGGCGCCTGGTGGGACTAATTTAGGGTTTACCCATTCTGAAGCGTGGCGGCGGTTGATCGCTGGGCCGGACGGTAAACTTCTGCATCTGCCCGGAGGGGTGACCGCACGGCGGGAAAACGGCCTTTTAATCCTTAGTCCGGAGCTGGTAACGGTGCATGAAGAGGAAACGGAGGTTCCCCTGGCGGAACCATTGCCTTTGAATATCCCCGGGTTAACAATTTTGCCGGGAGGAAAAGGAAGAGTAGAGGCGAAATGGTTGACGAGGAAAGAGTTGCCCCGCGATTGGCGGGAGACCTCGTCATTTGAAATTTTTCTTGATGCCGCCGGGCTTTCTTTCCCCCTTTACCTCCGCCAACGGCGGCCGGGAGATCGTTTTTTCCCCCTGGGTGCCGGCGGAAGTAAAAAAGTTAAAGACTTCCTCATTGATGCGAAGATTCCCCGTCGCCAGCGGGCTCTTTATCCGCTCCTGGTCGACCACAAAGGGATGATCTTAGGAGTAATGGGTATCCGGCCGGACCAGCGGTGTCGGATTAACCCAGACAGCCAACAGATCCTGTATCTTAAATACCAGCCACCACCACTAAGTTGTCGAATTGGCTTGGATATGGTATAATATCACCTATGACATTTTTAACCTCGAGAGGGGGTTTCTACTTGCGTTTTGCTAGGGAGTTATTCTTCTATCTAGTACTGGTTTCAATTTCCTTATTTGTTTTATGGACTTTTTTTGGGGTTAATAAAACCGTAGATACTTGGACATGGGATCAATTTCTGACTAAGGTGGAAGAAGGGGAAGTGTTAAAAGTAACCATCTACACCGATGGTCAGATTGAAGGTAAATACAGAACTGACGGGCAAGAGATCAGAGATTTTGTGGCCCAGGGGCCCAGTCCATCGCTGGCTTCGGAAGTGTATGAGAATCCACTTGGTAAAGCTGGAGTAGAAAGAGTCTACAAACAAAAGACTGAGCCTTGGTGGTCGATGATTCTTCCCAATCTTTTACCGATTCTGATCTTTGTTGGGTTATGGTTCTTCCTGATCAATCAGATGCAGGGTTCCGGGAATAAAGCACTCTCCTTTGGTCGGAGCCGGGCCCGGCTCTATACAGCCGAGGAAAAGACCAAAGTGACCTTTGATGATGTGGCGGGCGCAGATGAAGCAAAGGAAGAATTAATGGAGATCGTTGAGTTTCTCAGACAACCTCGGCGTTTTACGGAACTAGGCGCGCGGATTCCAAAAGGCGCTTTGTTGGTTGGCCCGCCGGGTACAGGGAAAACATTGCTTTCGAAAGCGGTCGCTGGTGAGGCCGGCGTTCCGTTTTTCAGTATCAGTGGTTCAGATTTTGTCGAGATGTTCGTCGGGGTTGGCGCTTCCCGGGTGCGGGATCTGTTCGAGAATGCGAAGAAGAACTCGCCGTGTTTTGTCTTTATTGATGAGATCGATGCGGTGGGGTGCCAACGTGGTGCCGGGTTAGGGGGCGGACATGATGAACGTGAACAGACCTTGAACCAACTTCTGGTCGAGATGGATGGCTTCGAAGCGAATTCCGGGATTATTATCCTGGCGGCCACCAACCGGCCGGATGTATTGGATCCGGCGCTCTTGCGTCCGGGCCGTTTTGACCGGCAGGTCGTGTTGGATATCCCTGATATTAATGGCCGGGAAGAGATTCTGAAGGTGCATGCTAAGGGTAAGCAGCTTTCGCCAGAGGTTGATTTTAAAGTGTTGGCGCGGCGCACGCCCGGTTTTACCGGAGCAGATTTAGCGAATACGCTAAACGAAGCGGCTATTTTGGCGGCGCGGAAGAACCAGAAACAGATTACGATGCGCGACTGTGAAGAGGCGATCGAACGGGTCATCGCTGGACCGGAGCGGAAAAGTCGCGTAATGAGTGAGAAAGAAAGGGAATTGACCGCTTACCATGAGGCCGGGCATGCTTTAGTCGGACATTATTTACCAACGGTTGATCCGATTCATAAAGTTTCGATCATTCCGCGAGGCCAGGCCGGAGGGTATACCTTGGCCTTGCCGTTGGAAGATAAGCATTATGCCACCCGCACCGAACTGATGGAGAATATTGTGTTTTTACTTGGTGGTCGAGCGGCAGAAGCGATCGTGCTGAAGGAGATCAGCACGGGAGCCCGGAATGATTTGGAACGGGCGACAAAGCTGGTGCGGACGATGATAATGGAGTATGGGATGAGCGAGGAGCTTGGCCCGATGACCTTTGGTCATGGCCATGCGGAACAAGTCTTTCTTGGCCGTGATATCTCCAGGGATAAAAATTATAGTGAGAAGGTGGCGGCGGAGATAGACCGGGAGATGAAAACCATGATTGATCTCTCTTACCGCCGAGCGGAGGAGATTATCAATACTCATCTCGATGAGTTAAAAAGGGTCGCCAATGCTTTGTTGGAGAAAGAAACCCTGGAAGCGGAGGAGTTTGAGCAGTTGCTCACTTCTGCTAACGAACAGTCGACACCAGAGAAAGATGAGAGCGCCGGGCAGGAGGAGAATGCTTAATGAAAAAAGCGGAGTTTGTCGAAGACTCCGCTTTTTTTGGCGAGGGGAGGGATTTGATGCCGCCGTTGAAGAGTTCCTTTACCTGTAGGCCGCGGCCCTTTCAAAGATTACTGGTCGCGGCGACCGCCGTCTTGTTCCTGAGTCAACTGGCTTTTTGCTTAACCTTTTACCATGTCCGTAGTGGAGTGGAAGTGGTATTAAAACGCCCACTGAATGTGCTTTTGTTAGGGGTCGATCAACCGAACCTTGACAGGCAGGGGCAGGAAGAACGACCGCGGACTGATACCATGCTTTTTTTGGCTTTAAGGCCGGAGTTGGAACAAGCTGCGCTTTTTTCCATCCCCCGGGATAGTATAATTGATATCCCAGGTTATGGCATGGATCGAATCAATATGGCGCATGTTTACGGTGGATATGAATTGACGAAATCCCTGGTCGAAATGATTATGGAAATGCCAGTCGACCGCTATGTGATGGTTAATTTTGAATGCTTTCGGGAGATTGTGGATTTAGTAGATGGAGTCGAGGTTAATGTAGATCGGCGAATGATTTATGAAGACCGGAGTGCCGGGTTGAAGATCGATCTGCAACCTGGTCGGCAAACACTGAAGGGAGAAGAGGCCCTAGGGTATGTGCGTTTTCGCCAGGATGCCTTGGGCGATATTACCCGTACCAGAAGGCAACAACAGTTTATGTTGGCGTTGGTCTCAAAGTTAAAAAAGAAAGAGACACTGTGGCGGGTAGCGCAAAATTGGCCGACGCTCATGAGAATTAGTGAGAACTATTTGCAGACTGATCTGCAGCCGACGGAGATTTTGGGGCTGATGCTGTTATTAAAAGACCTGAATCCGCAGGCGGATTTGACCATGTTGACTTTACCCGGGGAGTTTTTCGGCCCTTATTGGCGCTTACATTCCCGGGAAATTGAATATATAACCGAGCCGTTCCGTTTTAGGCAGTAAAGAAAGTAATTTAATACCATCCAGCCCAGTTTGGTAAAAAATTGCGAGGCTTGGTATTGACTATTGGTACTAACGGAGTGACCAGCGACGAACTGCGAGAAAAAGTCCAGTCATTTAGCGAGCGACGAGCAACGAGTACTTAGTCATATTTTCTAAGCAGCAAGCAACATAGATAGGGAGAGGTAAGGACAGCATGAGAGTTGATCTAGTATTTACATCAGGAATGAAAACAGTCAGAGATTATCATCGAAAAACTGTGGTGGTAATAGATGTTTTGCGGGCTAGCAGTACAATCATTACTGCCTTGGCTAATGGTTGCTTGGATCTATTGGCGGTGGCCGAGCCTGGTGACGCTGCAGTCATTAGGAGGCAGATCGGTGAAGGGTGTCTAACCGGCGGTGAGCGGAACGGGTTGAAGATACCAGGCTTTGATCTAGGAAATTCTCCACTGGAATATACGGCGGAGAGGGTGGCCGGGAAGAGAATCATCATCTGTACCTCAAACGGAACAAAGGCGTTAGGGGAAGCAAGAAACGCGGACGAGCTCTTAATTGCGGCTTTTCTCAATGCTGAAAAAACAAGCCAGTATTTGCGGGAGAAGGAGGATGTAGTGCTTTTTTGTGCTGGTAGTGATGGAGAACCGGGGTTGGAGGATTTGCTCTGCGCCGGTATGCTCATTGAGCACCTGGTGACGGAAGGGGAAGGGCAATTGACCGATGCCGCCCGGATTGGGTTGCTGACCTACCGTCAGTTGCTGGCTGGGAGAAGTAGTGAGTTGGCGAAGGTTCTATATGAGTCGGATCATACTAGGTATCTGGCCTCGATAGGTTTTGCGGAAGATATAGATTATTGTGCCCAGGTTGATCTGCTCCCATATTTAGTGCGGGTCAAAGACGGTCGGATCATTAAGGAGCAGGAATGGGCCTAGGAGAAGGGGCTAACGCCGATAGAAGGGGTGTTATTCCTGGCCGTAGACGACCACTAAGTTTCTTCCCGAGTTTTTGGCTTGGTAGAGCGCCTGATCGGCTCGGGCCAGTAGATCTGAGATGGTTGAGGCATGTTCCGGAATGCCGGCAACCCCGCAACTGATCGTTAGATGGAAAGGCTGGTCTTCAGTGGCGAAAAAGGGAGTAGTTTCAATCTCTTGCCGGATCGTCTCCGCGATGGCGGCCAACTCCGCCGGTTGATGATTAAGACCGAGCATGATAAACTCTTCACCACCGTGACGACAGGCAATTCGGTCATGGGTGGAGTATTTCTTTAAAATGTTCGCGGTTTTGGCGAGCACCTGATCGCCGGTTAAATGACCATAAGTATCATTGACTTCTTTAAAGAAATCGAGATCAAAGATTATGCACCCAAGCTGCAGGTTATTATTATCCTGGAAAATAGAGAAGAGAAAGATGTTCATGTAATTTCGGTTGTATAGTCCGGTCAGGGAGTCGTGCCAGGCCATTTTCTTTGTCTCCTGATGCAGCCGTGTGTTCTCCAAAGCCAAACTTACCTGGTTGGCGATGATCATTAACTGCTCTTTTTGTTCCTGATTAAAGCTGAACTTTTGCTGATTGGCGGCGAGGATCACTCCGATTGTTTCGGTTTTGGTCACCAAGGGAACAGTGACTAGGGAGTAGATTCCTTGCCTTTTCCAATACTCTAGTTCCTCCGGGGAGGCGGAGTTTTCATCCTGAATGGTCTGTGTGGCAATGGTTTGGGCTACCAGACTATCTTTTTCGTTGACCACCTTAAGTAATGCCGGGGCATCCTTGCCGGAAAAAGATAAGATTTCAATCTGGTTTTCATAGTTGATCCCAAAAATCGCGCAGGTAAAACTACCTAATACTCCCTGGATGATATCGGCGATATTGGTGAGGAGGTTTTCCTCATCCATCTCTTCCAACAGAAACTGTTGGATCAGGGTTAAGGTATAGGAGAAGGCGTACTTTTCTTCTAGATCGGCCTGGGTCAGGTAAGACTCTTTCAAGACGGCTTCTTTCTCTATTAACATCTTTTGGAGTCGAGAGGTTAATTGTTGGTCAGTAGAAGAATAGGAAGCTGCCAAGAAGCCGATCAGGAGGATACTGGCCAGCGCAAAGAGGACGAGAAAAACAAAGGATAATGGGGTGTAGCCCAGCTCTCGGGTTAAGGCAAAATTATTCGGCCAAAGCAAGATGATATTGATGGTTAATCCAGCCAGTGAGAGGAGTGTTACATAGTAGGTTTCGCCCGGTTTGATTTCCCGGGTGGATAGAAAGATCACAATGAGGTAAAGAGGGAGTAAGAAGTTAACAGGAAAAAACCCTAGGTGATAAAGGAGGGAGACGAGTAAAACATCGAGAAGATCTATTAACCAGAATAGTTTCAGAAGTAAACTGATTTTTTGTTTAAAGAGGTAACCCTTTGGGAACAGGTAGATCAGCATAAAGCAGAAAACCACAATTAAGTAGAGCCGCTGATCACGGTAGAGAGTCCGAATGGAGAAATACCGATAATTGACTACCAACAAAAAGGTGAGGACGGTGACCAGCTGTAGATAAAGATTAACCCGAAGCCTTGTTTTAATCTTATGGTCTTGAATATTGTCTAGCATCTTAGCCATCCTTTTTATTATAAATAAAGTAATATTATATAATCTTTATTGTTATTTGATATTTTACAATAGGAAATGGACAGATTGTTAGGTTATAGGTTATGTTTGTGTTAAAATTGTCTTAACAAAGCGAAATTCCCCCTAAACTCCTTAATAAAATAGGGTTCTTCATTACATTATTCGGCATAGTACTATTCGTTCTTAACGATGTTTTTAAGATTTAATCTTGTTTATTTGCTTGGATGCTCAACTTTAGCTACGCCCAACTATGGTTGTTATAAAATTTAATCAGAGCAAATTAGGACGGAGGTGTTGAGAATGACGACCTGGGCTATACAAGAGCAAAAAGTTGCCGCGGATGGCAGACGCCTCTATCTAGTCACCGATTCCCAGGGTGGCAAGTACTTATGGGAGCCACTCAATCTGACTCTCTCTTCGAAAGAACGACTTTTTGTTGAGCTACTGCGAGAGCTTAAATCGCTAATCAATCAACCGATTGACATCAATGGCCAGCTTCAGCTCATCTGTTACGAGGGAGTGGATAAGTATCAGGATGAATATTACCTACGGATTGGTTATGCCGAAGAACTCTGGACGAACTGGCCACGCAAGGGAGAGAAGCGCTATGCTTTACCGGAAGTGGCTACCGCAGCCCTTGGCCTGGTAGAATTCACGCAAACGGTTTTTGACATGGACTGTTCTTTTGCGGGCTTTTTCCCGGGTGATCTGCTTCCACTAGGGGGAGAAAGCTGGGGACTGCTGGATCCACGGGTACAAAAGCTGTTAGCACCGTATCGTGACGGTGAAGCAATTCGAGAATATTACTTGCCTCCGGAAGTGATCGCTGGAGCTGAATGGACGAAGAAGTCGTATCTGTATACGGTAGGGCTGACTTTATATACCTTAGCTACAGGGGTTTTTCCCTTTCCTTTAACTAACCGACGGGAGACCGTGACGGCAATTTTAAAAGAAGAACCGTTAGACCCCAGGTATTGTCGGGAAGAGATCGGAGAAGAATTTGCCGGCTTAATTTTAAAACTGATGAAAAAGAAAGAGGAAGACCGGCCGGATATTGCTGAGGTGACTAGAGAGCTTGAGCGGATGCGTATGGAGCAAACTTTAGCAGCTGCTCCGGCAGAAAGGGAAAAAGTAAAAGAGCGGGCGGCCTTGATGCGCCGGAAAGTTGAGCAACGACGGAAACGTTATTGGTGGTGGCAGCGTGGCAAATGGCCTCTGGCGATAGCAGCAGTGGTTCTGATTTTTGTCATACTGCTTTCTCGGGGTAATTATGAGGAGAAAATTACTCCGGAGACGACACCCAGTGAAGTGGTTGCGGTCTTTTATCAAGGTTTTGCCGAACTTGATACCATGAAACTAGAAGAACCCCTGATGAAAGGGGTGGGTCAGGAATTTGTTAAAATGGTAAGTTTTATGCATGTTACTTCGAAGATGCGCCAGGCGTATGAATTTATTAAAGTACCCTTTCTAGTGCTGGAGGAGTTAAAGATAGAAGAAGACTCGGCCTCCTCACCGGAAAAGCCGGTTTTCCATTCGACCTATCGTCTGAAGATGCTGGAGGGACAGAATTATCAGATTCAAGAACGTCGCGACCGGTTGGTCTTAACCCGTTGGAAAAAGGAATGGCGGATCGCGGAGTTGGAATCTATTGTTTTGGAGGAAGGAATGGAGCCGGTAATGGGGTTTGCGCCCGGGGATGTTCTGGAGGAACCGACGAAGCCCTAAAGAGGAAGCGGGAAAGTCTTGACAGAATAGGACCGGTGGGATAATATTCGAAGTATCAAATACGCATGATTCAAGGGGGATTTAGGTGGAAGCATTAGAAGAAACATTGTTAAGCCCCGAGATGATCGCTGCCCGGGTTCGAGAGTTAGGCGCGGAAATCACAAGGGATTACCAAGGTAAAGAACTGCTGATCATTGGGATCTTAAAAGGAGCGCTGCCGTTTATGGCTGATTTGATCAGAGAGATAAAGCTCCCGCTCAAATATGATTTGATGGCGGTGTCCAGTTATGGAGCTTCGACGAAAACGTCAGGTGCCGTTCAGATCCTCAAAGATATAGAGATGGGGATCGAAGGGGAGCATGTTTTGGTGGTCGAAGATATTATTGATACTGGATTAACCCTCAATTACCTCGTCGGAAATCTACGTTCCCGTAAGCCGGCCAGTCTCAAAGTCTGTACCCTATTAGATAAACCAAGCCGCCGTGAGGTGGAGATTACTCCGGAATACAACGGGTTTGTTATCCCCGACCGCTTTGTGGTCGGTTATGGGTTGGATTACGCAGAAAGGTACCGTAATTTACCGATGATTGGCGTGCTCAAACCGGAAGTATATGAGAACGGTTGAACCACGGTATGTTTCCTTTAGAGTTGGGTAAAATATTTTTGAACCAGCCCTAGCTCTGAAGGAGGTTTACTGATGCCAAAAAGAAAACTGCAAGAGGTCGCTGACGGGATCTTTATGGAACCAGTGCCGATTACCGCCGGTGAAGAAGTGAAATTGAAATATAAAGGTCCCTTGGCCCAGTCCGGCACCCAGGCGCTTTATCTACGGACTGGTTATGGTTCGGGCGACTGGGAAGGGGTTCAGGATATTAAGATGCGTAAAGCCCGGGATGGGAGTTGGGCGGCTTCTTTAGTAGTTGATGATGCGAGCCGTTTGAATTTCTGTTTTCATGATGGTGCCGACAACTGGGACAACAATAACGGTTTCAACTGGAGTTATGAAATACATGACGGTTCCTTGGATGGACATTGATCGAGATGCGCTGTAACCATAAAAATGAATCCGTGCTGCTTTTGGGTAAAAGATAACTATAACAAAAGACGATAAGGCCTGGTTAAGGCCTTTTCTTTTTTAGCTGGCGAAATTTGTCAAATAGCTGGAAAGTTGAGGCAGGAATTTAATTTAACCCGTAGAAGTAAAATTTATCATCTCATCGGGAGGAGGGGGATGATGGCCAGAATTCTGGTTATTGACGATTCCCCGCTCTTCAGGTTGTTATTGACCGAGATTTTGACCAAGAATGGAAATGAGTGTTACGATGCTTCAACGAACAGTGAAGGAATGGAAATCTTCTTACAAGAGCCTCTAGATCTGGTAATTAAAGATTTAATTATGGAAGATGCGGACCCGATCGAAGTGATTAAACAACTAAAAAGGCAAAAACCTGAGGTTAAAATCGTCATTTGTAGTACTGCTACCCAAAAAAGCTTGATTTATCAGGCGATCAGAGCTGGTGCTCAAGATTTCCTTTTAAAACCGTTTAATACAGAGGAAGTGATCAAAACCGTCAACCGGCTATTAGCCAATTAACTCCCAGATATTATCTGGAGGAAACATGATAATTCTCCCGAAATTACTTATAAACGGAAGCTATTGAGAGTAAATACAGCACAGGTTATAATTAACATCACAGCAACTAAAGGAGCAATGAACATGGTAAAGAAAGATCCAAAGTGTATAATCGTGTTATTGATTCTTATCCAAACTGTCGCGATTTTTTCTTTACAGACGCAGGCGAAGGGGGAGGTAGCGGCTGCTTTTGCCAGCCCCGAATTTTCTGGTTATTTTTCGCTGATTGATGCGAACCAAAATATGGTCCCCGATCACTTAGGATTTACCCTCAACTTACCAGCGGAGTATTCCGGCGAAGTACTGTGGGTCTGTGGGGAACTACAAGCGATGATAAATAATCAATGGCAGACGATTGATTACACTGCCCGGAATTATCCAGGCTCGAACGGAGGGGAGCCAACTTTAGTTTTTTACGGAGGAGAACTGAAAAGACTAAAGGTCAGTGGTCCTTTCCGTATTATCGTCCAGATTAAAGGGGTCAGTATCGATCTTTCTGGATTGGGCGGTTTTTCTCCTGCTTACCGGCACGAAGAGTTTGAAGTCTCCGATCTTGTCCTGTCTAATCAGGGAGCCTTTTCGACGGCGTTTGTCCAAAATCAAATCTACCAGTGGGCGGCGCAACAAGGGATCAGGCTTGGTCCGCTGGGTTCGGTTACTTTTTCCTTTGACCGTTGGCGTTTTGACTTTACCGGGGAGGCACAGGTTTCCCCCAAAAGAGTCTGGTATGCGCCGGACGGTCGGATTGACTGGGTTGAACATTAATTAACGAAGTAGATTAATCAAAAGCTACTCTCAATAGATTCCGGCGACAAGTTCCGTTTTAGGCTGCATGCTTACGGGCAAATTCTCGCTAGCGCAGTGTGGATGGTAGGTGTGAGCAGCCAGTCGAGCCCTGAAGAAAAAAGATCCGTTTACCGGATCTTTTTTTGTGAGTGAGGGAGTACGGTTGTGGAAGCAGACTACATATGAGATAATTTGGACAAGTAGACTAAGTGTAACCAGGGAGGAGGTATTTGATGGATCTGTTTAGTTCCGCCGGTCAAGAGCAGAGGAAGAAAGAAGCGCCACTCGCTACCCGGATGCGACCGGAGAGTTTTGAAGAATTTGTTGGCCAGCAGGAGATTATTGGCCCTAACCGACTCTTGCGGCGGGCGATTGAAGCCGACCGGTTAACTTCGATGGTTTTCTTTGGACCGCCGGGGACGGGCAAAACCACCCTGGCCTTTCTGATTGCTAAGTATACTAAAGCTCACTTTGAGATCTTAAACGCGGTCTCCGCCGGAGTGAGCGAGGTGAGAAAGGTGATTAAAGAAGCGCAAGAACGCCAGGCGCTTTATCAACAAAAAACTGTGGTCTTTATTGATGAAATTCATCGTTTTAATAAAGGACAACAGGATGCCCTCTTGCCGGCATTGGAAGACGGGACGATTATCTTAATTGGGGCGACAACCGAAAATCCCTACTACGAAGTGAATGCGCCGCTGCTTTCCCGTTCTCGCGTTTTTCGGTTATTACCTTTGGCGGCGGAGGAGATTGAAGTGTTGATTAAGAGGGCGCTGACTGACCGGGAAAGAGGATTAGGCGATTACCACGCGGTGTTAACTCCGGAAGCCATGGAACATTTAATTAGGGTGGCGGAAGGGGATGCCCGGATTGCACTGAACGGGTTGGAACTGGCGGTTTTAACCACGGAACCAGCGGCCGACGGTAAAAGACACATTACAGAAGAGATTATTGCCGATTCGGTCCAACAACGGGTCCTCCGCTACGATAAAAGCGGGGAAAATCACTATGACACTATTTCGGCCTTTATTAAATCGATTCGCGGTTCGGCACCGGATGCTGCCCTTTTTTATTTGGCTAAAATGTTGAAAGCCGGGGAGGATCCGAAATTCATTGCCCGCCGGATGATTGTACATGCCGCGGAAGACATCGGGAACGCGGATCCGCATGCTTTGCTGATCGCAGTGGCAGCAGCGCATGCTCTGGAAATGGTCGGTTTACCGGCTGCCAAGATTCCCATGGCACAGGCGGTTATTTATCTGGCAACTGCTCCGAAGTCGAATTCGGTTACCAAGGCCATTAATCTCGCCATGACTGATGTGGAGGAGATCGGCCAGGGGAGTGTCCCCCTTTACTTACGGGATGCCAGCCATCCAGGTTCGCAACAGATGGGTTACGGAAAGGGCTACCTCTACCCGCATGATTTCCCCGGACATTATGTCAAACAGGAGTACATGCCGGCTGAGCTGCGGGGGAGACAATATTATTTCCCAAGTGACCAGGGGTACGAGAAAGAACTGAAAACACGCTTAGAAAAGTGGAAATCAGCAAATACTGAATAGGCCACGATCATGATTTTCCAGTAGAAAAAATTAAAAATCGGCAATAAACTGCTTGACAAAGGCCACTTTAATTTGTTATAATTTTCTTTCTTGACAAAAATGGACAATCCGTGCTATAATCCTTTTAGGGTTGAAAAGAAGGATGGTGAACAGGTTTGTCCAGACAACAAGAGCCGAATATCTTGGAGAAAATTAAGAAGGACATGGACAGCTTTGTTGGCCAGGAGGTCAGTTTAAAAGCTAATACCGGTCGAAAAAAAGTGTTTGAGGTTAATGGGATTTTAGAACAGACTTATCCGAATATCTTTGTCGTTAAATTCCAAGAACGTCAGGTAGAACGGAGAGTCTCATATACCTACGCTGACTTATTAACGGAGGTTGTTGAAGTCTCAATCGGGGATACCCGCATTGGGGTGCAAACAAACTAACGAGGCAAACCCGTCGTGGACGGGTTTTATTTTTGCCCTTTTTGAAGCAGTTTGGGCTAAGCTTAATATTTTCGGGTCAGGGAAGTGCTCGGCGGGAGATTGTTGTGGTGCGCTAACAGGAAGTGGCGCCGCTCATGTCGAAATAGGAACCGGAATCCGGGGGCACCGGGCCTGTGATGCTTCGTCCTGTGGACAAGGTGCGGGCTCTTTTTTGAGAAAACGGTTCTGCTTGGACTCCGAAAAAGGTGGCGGAAACGAGGGTTAACATGCCGAGGGAATTATTGGCGACGACCGTTTTACTTTTAGTTTTAATCCTTGGTTTAGCGGAATGGGCGGTGGCAGCTGAACCTGAGCTTGAGGTGAAGCTCACTTTTGCGCCTCCCTTCTCTTTGGCGTGTTCCGGAAATGTTCAGCTCTTTTTTCTGCCGGAGAGTAAGTTAGCGCAGAAACCTTACCTGCCACCGGAAGCCTGGTTATTGCTTGAGGAAGGTGCACTTCTTCAGGGAACAACCTGGGAGATCTCCTTGGAACAGGGGGAGATTGTTTTCCGGGCGGCCGGAAGGGAAGGGGAAGCGTTCAGATCCAAACTACCCTTGCTGTTACGCGGTGCGAAAGGTTCAGAGATTAAACTGAACGGCCGGTTGTATTCCGGTACGATTCAGTTCTGGCCGGGGGAGCAGTTGTCCGTCTTCAATCGGCTGGGTTTAGAGGATTATGTCGCCGGGGTGTTGAGCAGTGAAGCATACGCTAGTTGGCCGCTGGAAGCTTTAAAGGCTAATGCCGTGGCGATTAGAACATACACGCTTTATAGTCTTGGTAAACACGAAATTTTCGACCTTTGTGATCAAGTGCATTGTCAAGTCTACCGCGGTCTTCATCATTTACCGGTTTTTAAGGAGGCGGTAGCTGCTACTCAGGGCCAGGTCTTGACCTGGAACGGCAAGTTGATCGAGGCGGTATACCATTCCAGTAGCGGGGGGAGAACAAGGAATAATGATGAAGTATGGGCCAGTCCGCCCCTCCCTTACCTGCGGGCAGTAGAAGATTTTGATCAGGCCGGACGAAATTATTATTGGCCGCAAGCATATCTTGTTAGCCTGGATGAGTTGGCCAGAGCTTTAGGCTTTTCTGCCGGTCAGCGGATCGAGCTCAGCCCGTTCTTGTCGCCGGCCGGGGATCGTCTAGGATTTGTTTTTTTCGCGACTAAGCAGCAGGAGAAAAAACGGTTCAGGAATGAAGAATTGCGGCGACTTTTCTCTTTTCCGAGCGCTAACTTTCGAGTGTTGGTCGTTAAGGAGCAAGCCCTACCGGCGGGGATTAGTACGAGGCGCGGTGTCAATCAGGGAGCTGCGGTACTTAATAACCAAGAGAACCGTTTACAGCTGGCCCGGACGGTGCAGGGGGTAGGGAGACTGGTTACCGGAACTGTTACGCTTGAACCGGGAGAAAGTTTGCTGTTTTTCGGGAACGGCTCCGGTCACGGTGTGGGGCTCAGCCAGTGGGGAGCGGTCGCACTGGCCGAACGGGACTATAGTTACCAGGAGATTCTCCGGCATTATTACGGGGATGAGGTGCGGTTCGCCTCTTTGGGGGAGTGAGGAAGCCCCCTTCTTTCTTCCTTTCGCCGAGCGTAAATTTTAACAACGCTCTAGATAAAATACTGAATCTCGGCTTGCGGAAAGAATTGCGGGATTTCACTGGTAAAGAAGTCTTTGAGGTTTGCCAGTTTCTCCGGGGGATAAAGATACTTGCCGTAACCGTATTTTCCCCATTTATACTTGCGGGCGCTCTCGTCCATCTCTAGCTTCGTATGGGGGAAACGCTCGAGGATGATTTTTTTGGCCCGGGCGGTGAACCGGTGGGAAATCAGCTCGAAACTAAATTGCTGACCGGCGTCAGGACCTAAATGCCGGGCGAGTTTCTCAAGTAAGTGGCGATAGTCAGTGCGCCAGTTCTGGTAGATAAATAACGGGGCAATGATAAAGCCAAACGGGTATCTGGCGCGGGCGATTTTGCCAGCGGCAGTGAGCCGCTCCTCAAGAGAGGCTGTATTGGCTTCAAAGGTTTTAATTATATAGTCGGAGTTGATGCTAAAACGGAATCTGGTATGTGCTTGATGATCTGCCGAGAGTAGACTGTCCACATTTGCAAATTTGGTTACGAGCCGGAGTCGTCCGTGCTCTTGAGCGCCGAAAAATTCGATGGTCTTCCGTAAGGAGCCGGTGAGATGCTCAACGGCCAGCGGGTCGGAAGTGCTGGCCACTTCGAAACTGGTGATGTTGGGGCGGTTTTCCTTAATCTTTCGCCGGACAGCATCAAGGATCTCATCAACATTAACGTAGACGCGGACATAGGGTTTACGTCCAAGGGTGGTGGCTAGGTAGCAGTACTGGCAGCCTCCCGGACAACTGGTGCCGAGGATGAATTCAAAATCGGCTGAGGAACGGCAGGGGTCAAGGGTCAGTGATTTTTTAACGCCTACGACCAGGGTTCGCTTGGCTTCACGGTAGGCGATCTGTGGAGTGTCACCGGGAATGCCGAGGACGCGGTTGTGGGAGGGTGTGATCTTAATCGGGATCTGGCGGGCGGTCATTTCATCGTAAAGTTGTTGTCCCAGTGGGTAGTTGAGGGCGCCGGGTTCGAAGAAAGCGCGGGTTGGAATAAAAAGCTTCATTTTTCCATATCCTTTCTGCAAATGGGTTTTTGGGAGTAGTGGATTGTTAGGTGGGTATAGTTGCTCATGACTAGTCTGTGCCCCAAGGGAGCGTAACTTAAGAGGGAGTTTTTGTCGGTGGAGGCGAGGGGTGGCTCTACTTGCTTTTCCCGCCGCGGGTCGAATCTGGACGTGAAGTTGCCGACTATCCGGTTAGGGGGTACTCCCCGGCACGTTGGGGTAATGGCACCGGGCTAAGGTATGGCGTTGGCTAAAGAGCGCGAGGGTTTTCTTTAGTTTGAAAGATTCTGCTAGTATTTGGCTGGATTCATAAAGCATTTTAACAAGCTGTAACTTAAGGCGGGACTGAACGGGAGTGACGAAGGATGAGACGGGTAGGCCTGCTTGCAGCACGAGTGAGAGTGAAGGTGGCGATCAAAGGTTTGCTGGAGTGTGAATGACCAGCGACGAGAAAGGAGAGCTTTGGATGCCGGGTAAAGACTGGCGGGCGGAGTTGATTGCGGCTGTTCAGCCGGAAAACTATCGGTATGATGAACCAATGTCTCGTCATACTTCCTTTCGCATTGGGGGACCGGCGGATTTAATGATTGAAGTGGAAACCCCCGACGAACTGGCGCGGACAGTGGAGTATTGTCGGAAATCCGGAATTTTCTGGTTTTTACTAGGTCGCGGAACCAATCTCCTGGTGAAAGATGAAGGAATCCGGGGGGTTGTGCTGAAATTGGGGAGAGAATTTTCCCGGATTTCAGTGGAAGGGAAGAAGATTAGAGTGGGAGCAGCTGTTTCTCTAGCGAAGGTAGCCGAACAGGCCGCTCGTAACGGGTTGGCTGGTTTAGAATTTGCTTCAGGGATTCCCGGGAGTGTTGGCGGGGCAGTCTTTATGAATGCCGGGGCCTACGGGCGGGAGATGCAGGATGTAGTGAGCGCCGTCCATCTTTACCGACCGGGTAAAGGTTTTAGTATATACCGCCGGGAGAAACTGGGGTTTTCTTATCGCTCCAGTCGCTTGCAGACAGAAGAGGCCATCTGTTTGGAGGTGGTTCTGGAGTTGGCCGCCGGCGAGGAAGCCCAGATTCGGCAAGAGATGGGAGAGCTGAACAGCCGACGCCGGGAGAAACAACCTATGGAGTATCCGAGTGCAGGTAGTGTCTTTAAACGACCGCCAGGCGATTTTGCCGGTCGGTTGATCGAGGAAGCCGGGCTTAAAGGGAAGCAAGTCGGCCAAGCTCAAGTGGCTCCGAAACACGCCGGGTTCATTATCAACCTGGGCGGGGCGGCTGCACAGGATGTTTTGGATTTGATGGCTTTGGTGCGGGAGGAAGTTCACCGTAAAAGCGGTGTCTGGCTAGAACCGGAGATCCGGGTTTTGGGAGATGACTGACGTGTGATGAATAGTATTCGCCAAGAATACTCTACCAAGAAATTCAAGTCAGCGGAGAATACCATTCAGTCCGGCCAAGTAAAGGCTTGCGTAGGCTGTCTGTTATTACGAGCGACGAGTGACGAGCGACGAGGCGGGGAATAAATTCCAGGAGGAGCCTCTGGAAAAAAGGAGAAAGAACTCTCCGGGAGGCGATGACGTGAAAAATCATGGCTTGAAAATACTGCAACGAACTAGATTTCCTTTATACTTATGTTTTTTAATGCTAATTACATTATTGGTCGGTCGTCCCCTGTTGAGTAGTGCGCAAAATGAAGTGAAGCTCGAACGGTTGATTTCAGGAGAATATGATGTCTGGGGTATAGATTGGCGGTCGGATGGGAGAATCGTTTTTTCCGGAAAAAAAGAAGGAGAAATCGGTGGGCAGATGCGGATTTGGTTGTACCGTCCGGGTCCGGATAACTCACCGGTCTTGTGGACCGGAACCGGTAGTCTGGTAGACTCCTCACCGAAATGGGCACCAGACGAAAGCGGAGTGGTGATGGTGAGAAAGATTGTTCCGAGTTCATCCGCGCGTCAGATGCAGACTGCGATTTGGTGGAAGGCTTTTCCTTCGGGCGAAGGATTACGGTTGACGACCGGTCCGGAAGACCGGGACCCGGCTTGGTCGCCTGATGGGGAGAGGATTGTCTTTGTGCGGGGAGATGGCCTCTATACTTCTTCCTTACTGACGATAAACAGAAATGGTACTGGGCTTACTACCCTCATCCATAACTGTCAGGGGTTTATTACTACACCGGATTGGGGGAAAAACAATAAGCTTTACTACACAATGTTGCAACCGCGGAAGACGGCAGTACAAACGGATAGTTTAACCGCGGAATGTTGGGGTTTGGATCAGGGACGGATCTGGGTCTATGATCCCGATACTGGTGAGAATCGGCCTCTCCTTGAGGAAGAAAAGGGGAATGATCACCGGCATCCGGCGGTCTCACCCAGCGGGCGATACCTGGCTTATATTGCGACTCGCGGCGGTGACGGACCAGAAAAGAGGGTCATCCGCGATCGGGGAAGCCTGATTGTTTTGGATCTGGAGACGGGAGAGCGGTTTCATGTCACTGACGGAGTGAGCCTCAACGGCGGTTCTCCCTGTTGGAGTCCTGATGAGAAACAGATTGCCTTTCTCAGTTTCCGGGATAATCGGCCGGCTGCCTGGAAGATTGAATGGGAGAAATATGCAGTTCAGGAATGACTGCGTCATATTTTTGGATTAATCTTGAATAGTGGCCTTATAGAGCTAACCACAGAATAACGAAAATTGTTAACCTGTGGTTCTTTTTTAATCTCTGATTTTATGTAATAATGATGGCAAGAGGTAAAAGGTTATGCTTGGTGACTTTAAAATTGAACAGGGGAGACCAACCTATATTCAGCTTAAAGAGTATCTAAAGCGCCAGATTCTGAATGGTCTTTGGCAAGCGGGGGAACGCCTCCCTTCTACCAGGGAATTGGCCGCGGTCCTTCAGATTGGGCGGAACACAGTAATCCAGGCCTACCAGGATCTAGAGGAAGAAGGGTTTATTTATACGGTGGGTGGTCAGGGTTCGTTTGTGGCCGAAGTTGCGGTCAAACAGGGACCCGTAACTCTGCTTAACTGGTCGGGGATCATCACGCCGCAGGCCGTTTCTGCTGTGAATTTGGATATTGAAAAGACGGAGCTAAAATGGGAAAGGGGCATGCTTTCTTTTAAGAGTATTGCTCCGGACGGGGATCTCTTTGAAACGGAGGATTTCAAGAAAGCCTTTCTGGACCGTTTTGCGCTGGAAGGTGCTAAGATCCTGAATTACGGTTATGCAAAAGGGTATAAACCTCTCCTTGATTATTTGGTTAATTACCTAAAAAATAAAGGGGTGGATCCGGAAGGAAAGGATCTGATCATTACCAACGGGTTTACGGAGGGACTGAACTTAGTCTTATCCGGGATCTGCCGACCGGGGGATGGGGTAGTAACGGAGAACCCAACCCACAATACAGCGTTGAAAATTATGAAACTTCGGGGGTTAAAGATTCATGGAATCCGGATGGAGGAAGATGGTTTAGACCTGGAGCAACTGGAAAGAGTACTGGCCAGTGAACCAATCAAAGCAGGTTTTCTCATTCCTTCCTACCATAACCCGACTGGACTGGTGATGGCGCCGGAGAAACGCCTGGAGGTATTGGAGGTCTTCTCCCATTATCAGGTGCCGATTATTGAGGATGGTTTTAATGAAGAACTGCGTTATTCCGGTTCGCATGTCGCCCCGCTACTAGCTTTGGCCGGGCGGGGAAACAATGTTGTCTATATCGGCAGTTTCTCCAAGATTCTCTTTCCGGGTCTGCGCCTTGGTTGGGTGATGGGTGATGCAGAGTTGATTGCCGTCCTTGAGAGTGTCAAGAGAAGCATGAATATTCATACTACCTTTTTGGATCAAGCCCTCCTCTTTGAGTATTTACAGAATGGCTCTTTTGAGAAATACCTCCGCCGCGCCCGGAAGTTATACCGGCAGCGGCATGAGGACGCGGTCCGGTTGGCTTCGGCCTTGATCCCCCACCGCCGCATCTGGGGTGAAGGCGGGCTGCACATCTTTGTGGAGTTGGAAGAAGGGATCAATGCGCGAGAAGTCTTGGTGGAATGTTACCGCCGGGGGGTTTTGTTTATGCCGGGAGACCTTTTTTACACTGATGGGCAAGGCCAGAATACTTTTCGTTTGGGCATCGCCCGGGTCACCGCCGAGCAAATGAGGGAAGGGTTTGGCCTGATTGGGCAGGTAATTTTGGAGTTGGAGGCGAGAAAAAATGCGTAGTTTTGAAAAGTCAAGCAAACTTGAGCATGTCTGTTACGATATCCGGGGTCCGGTGATGGACGAAGCCAATCGTTTAGAGGCGGCCGGCCATAAGATCTTAAAGTTAAATATCGGGAATCCGGCTCCTTTTGGTTTTCACGCTCCGGAGGAGATTCTACAAGCAGTGAATGATAACCTCCAGCATGCGGAGGGATATGTGGATTCTAAAGGGCTCCTCTCCGCCCGTCAGGCGATTAAGCAGTACTGTTTGGCGAAGGGGATTACTGGGGTGGAAGTTGATGATATTTATATCGGAAACGGTGTTAGTGAGCTGATCACCTCTTCGATGCATGCTCTTTTAAATAACGGGGATGAAATTTTAATCCCGGCGCCGGATTATCCGCTCTGGACGGCCGCTGTCACCCTGGCCGGTGGTAAGGCCGTGCACTATCTTTGTGATGAAGCGGCGGACTGGTATCCTGATCTCAAAGATATTGAACGGAAGATTACACCGAAGACGAAAGGGATTGTGGTGATTAATCCGAATAATCCGACCGGCGCGGTCTATCCGCCTGATTTGTTGCAAAAACTTGTCGAGCTTGCGGCCGCCCATGAACTGATCGTTTTTGCCGATGAAATTTACGACCAGATCCTCTACGATGGGGTAGAGCATACCTCAATTGCCTCCCTCTCCGATCAAGTTTTATTCGTGACGATGAATGGGCTTTCCAAGTCCCACCGGATTGCTGGTTTTCGGGTCGGTTGGATGGTGGTGAGCGGTAAGAAGGAGAACGCCGCGGGGTATATCGAAGGCTTAAATATGCTGGCTTCCATGCGTCTATGCAGCAATGTGCCGGCTCAGTATGCGATTAAGCCGGCTTTGAACGAGCCCCAAAGCATTAAGGATTTAACTCAACCGGGCGGGCGTCTTTATACCCAGATGGAATACGCCTGGCGCCGGATTAACCAGATTCCTGGAGTTTCTTGTGTCAGACCGAAAGGAGCATTCTATCTTTTCCCCAAGGTTGATACGGCGCGGTTTAACATTACCGATGATCAGCAGTTTGTCGCTGATTTTCTCACCGCGGAGAAGGTACTCTTAGTACAAGGAACCGGTTTTAACTGGCCGCACCCCGATCACTTCCGCGTGGTGCTGTTACCGGAGATCGAGGTGATCAGTTCGGCCTTTGACCGGCTAGAGAAGTTTCTAGCCACTTATGACCAGAGTAGACAGGTGCGGAAGGTGGGGTAAGTAGCGGGTCAAACTTCGTCCACCTTGCTTTAGGCGGAGCAATTTAGAGATTAAAGGGGCATAATCCGAAGCCGGATTTATGCCCTTTTTTCTTTTCCAAACCACTTAATTTAGTCTTTAAGGCGGAGCCTTTACGACTGGCGCTCGTCATAAAGATTAAAAAATTTAAAAGCACGGACGTTGGGAGGAGGGTCGCCGGTATTTTTAACAAAGGCACTTAATATATTTGAGGAAGGGTATAGCCTGCCCGTAATGGTTGGGAAATAAAAATTTCGTAAACAAACCATTTCTATCCGTACATTGTATTGACGGAGTAGGGGAGATGGTGGTAATATGTGCCTGACTGACCGACCGTTCGGTCGGGGGGAGGTGGCCAAGAATGACAACCGAAGAGCAGTTGGTAGAGTTGCCAGAAATAGAGACCAAAGAGCGAATTCTCGCAGCTGCTCTGAAGATCTTTGGAGAAAAGGGTTATCATCCGACGACGATGGCGGAGATCGCGGAAGCGGCCAATGTCGGAAAAGGGACCTTATACTGGTATTTTTCCAGTAAAGAAGATTTGTTCTCCGGGATCATAGAGCAGTTGATCCAGACGATTAATTTGAAACTCCGGTCGGTACTGGAAGCCAATGAGCACCCCTTTCCGGAGTTGCTGCTGACTTTTACGAAGGTCTTTCTCGATTATTCATATAACCAACGGCAGCTCTCGCGGATTTTTATGGGTGGTGGTCCACTGGGTTTAAGTAATGAGCTCCGGGACAGGATGTTCAGCTGGCACAGGGAGTTTCTTGAGATTAATATCGAACTCATCCAACGGGGTTTAAAAGAGGGTTTCTTTAGTCCGTCGTTGGAAGTGGAAAAAGTGGTGACCGCTTTTACCGGGCTCCTGTTTGCCTTTGGTGGCAGGCAGTTTATGGAGGAAAATTGGAACCAGGTGGATGCCGAAGCCGTTTTTATTAGAGATTTGATCATCCAGGGGATTACTCAGCAAGAAAAGAGTAGGGAGGGTTGTGACGGTGAAGAGAATCAATAAATTTTTTAGCATGCTTACACTTTTGCTCTTACTTTCCTGTAGCGCCTGGCCTCCGGTACTGGCTGCGGAAGTAGAAGCGATTAGTCTGGCAGAGGCGCTCCAGATGGCGCTGGCCAATCCATATAATCTAGGGGCCAGCAGTGCGACTGTGGCCGTGGCCGAAGCCCAGAAGAAGAAGGCAGAAGCTGGCCGCTGGCCGTCACTTGGTTTGAGCACTAATTATACAAGGATTGGACCACATACGATGGCGTACACGATGTTTGTTCCTGACCCCAGTGCACCGGATGGATATAGAATAGTTTCACTCCCAATCGAGGCCGGGGCGACTGATACTTACTCGACCAGCCTTAATCTCCAGTTACCGGTTTATATGGGTGGGAAACTGGCGTCCGCCACGGAGATGGCGCGCTTGGGTTTACATACGGCCGAAATCGACTATCAGGCGGAATATCAGGATCTGATTTACCGGGTAATCCAGGCTTACATCGGTGTCTTAAAAGCCGATGGGATGGTGGAACTCAGTAAGGGCCAGATTAAACTGCTGAAAGAGCACCAGAAGTTGATTGAGACGAATCTGAGCCTCGGTTATGCAACCAAGAGCGATTTAATGGAGACGAAGATTAGACTGACCCAGGCAGAGTTAGGTGCGGTCAAAGCGGAGCATGGTAAGAAGTTGGCCCTCGAAAACCTCTGCAATCTGTTGGGCATCGCCCCCCAGGAAGTGGTCTTAACTTCAAAACCGGTGTTGGCGGAGCGCGCTCATCTCCCCGAATTAGAAGAGGTCTTACGCCGGGCGGAGGAAGGAAGGCCGGAGCTTAAAAAACTGGAGACCGCTGTCCGTATTGCCGAGGAAAGCCTCCAATTGAGTAAAAAATATTGGCATCCGAATCTGGTGATGATCGGCTCCTACGGTACGCAAAACCAGGATCGGCCGACCTTTGAAGATGCGGTGTGGAGTTTTACTCTGAATTTAGACTGGAAATTCTTTGATGCCGGTGCCGGAAAAGCAGGGATCAGAGAGGCCGAAGCCAACCTGCAAACACTTAAATTCCAGCTGGCACAGGTCCGCGATTTACTCAAACTGGAAGTCCGCCAAAAATATCTGGCGGTTACCGAGGCCGCGCGGGTATTGGCCTTAACCGAACTCAGTCAGCAGCAAGCCGCCGAGAATTATGAGATTTTGAAAGTTAAATTCGAGTTAGGTGCGGCCACGAATTTGGAGTTATTATCTGCACAGAACACCTTGAACATGACGCTAAACGACTATTTATATGCAGAGTATGATTATTACTTAGCGGTCTCAGATTTGTACAAAGCAATGGGCGAAACGGAGAAATTCATGTTGGAGGTAAGTGAAGATGCGTAAATTTTTGGTGATCGTGCTCATTATTCTGGTCGTTGGTGCCCTTGGTCTCCTCCTGACCGGCGGTCCGGCGCGTAAAGCGATACAGATGGTTAACGAAGAGCAAACGGCAGCGCGGTTTGCCGTAGAGGTAGTGGAGGTGACGAGAGGAGATCTCAAACAAACCACGGCTTTAAATGTGACGTTCGCCCCAGAAAGTAGTGTCCCGATTATTGCCAAGACCGGAGGGACCGTGACACAAGTGATGGTGGCGATTGGAGACCGGGTGACCAAAGGACAAACGCTTTTTACCATTGATGATCATCATTTACAGTTGCAGGTCAAACAGGCGGAAGCAGCTTATGAAATGGCTTGTGCCAATTTGGCTCAGGTGCAAAAAGGTGTATCCGCTGAGGAAATGAAACAGATCGAGTCGCTGGTCCAGCAGGCGAAAGCTTCGTATGAGAATGTCAGTGCCGAAAGTAAGCGGATGGAGGAGTTATTCCAGCGGGGGATGATCACCCAGCAGCAATTAGAGGCTGTTCAACTGCAAAAAGAAATTGCCGCCACTAATCTGACCTCAGCCGAGGCCAGGTTAACCGCGGCGCAGAAAGGAGCTTCTCCAGAACAGCTTGATATTCTGCAAGCACAGGTTAGACAGGCAGAAATTGCCCTGGAAATGGCCAAATTACAGTTAAGCTATACCCGGGTGACGGCGCCGATTTCCGGGGTGATCGCTCAGTTTACGGTAGAAGTGGGGAGTATGGCCGCGCCTTCCGCTCCCGCCGGGCTAATTGTTGAGGACAGTAAAATGAAGGCGAAGGCTCTGGTTCCTGAGAGTTATGTTAATCTTTTGCGAGTCGGAGACAAGGTGGTTATTGAAGCCAAAGCCGTTCCGGGGATGAGCTTTGACGGGACGATCGCGGCCGTTACCCCGCTCGCCGATCAGACGACCCGGCAGTTCCCGGTGGAGATTTCTGTGCTTAATCCGTCGAATCTGTTGAAAGCGGGCATGATGGGGACGGTTCATTTGACAATCGGTGAAGCCCGCGACCAGCTACTAATTCCGGTTGATACTGTTCTGTTTGAAGGCGAGCAAACTTATGCTTATGTAGTGGAAGATGGCTATGCGGTTCGCCGTACTTTGACGACCGGCCTCGATTCCGGGGGAATGATTGCGGTGCTAGAAGGCCTGGCTGAGGGGGAGCAGGTGATCAGTCGCGGTCAACACCAGGTGAAAAACGGGATGTTAGTTGAGGTGAAATAGATGAATATGCCAACTTTCTCGGTTAAACGGCCGGTGACAACACTAATGATTTTTCTGTTGATCATGGTCTTGGGGGTGGTCTCCCTTTTCCGTTTAAAAGTTGAACTTATGCCGAAAATGACCTTTCCCGTCGCTTCGGTTTTTACCACTTACGAAGGGGTAGGACCCCAGGAGATTGAAAACTTGGTGACCAGACCACTGGAGGGAGTCTTGGGGACAGTCGCCAATGTTGAGCGGATTACCACCTATTCCTCCGCTGGTCAATCAATCGCGATTTTAGAATTTAATTGGGGCACCGATATGGATTTCGCCCTGTTGGATGTGCGGGAAAAGATTGATCTGATCAAGGGTTATTTTCCGGATGGGGTAGAAAGCCCGGTGGTCTTCAAGTTTGATTCTGCGATGATGCCCATCGTTAATCTGGCGGTCAGCGGCGAGGCTGACCTTGTAACTTTAAAGAAAATTGCGGATGAAGAGGTCAAACCCGCGCTGGAACGGTTGAGCGGCATAGCTTCCGTAGACGTATCCGGTGGATTGGTGCCGATTATCAAGATTGAGGTTGACCCGGTCAAACTGCATGCTTATGGGTTGACTCTGCAAAATATCTCCCAGATTCTCCAGGCGGAGAACCTGAATCTGCCCGGGGGAACTGTTCAGTCCGGTAATCTTGAATTGATCGTGCGCACTACCGGTGAATTTGAGCGGATCGAACAGATCGAAAATTTGAATATTGCTTCTTCCCGCGGCGGTCTGGTCAAATTAAAGGAAGTGGCCCGTGTTTTTCCGACTTACAAAGAACGCAGCGGTTATGTGCTGCTTAACGGTCAACCGGCGGTCGGGATTTCGATTCAGAAGGAGACCGATGCCAATACCGTTGATACGGCCAAACGGGTCGTCCGTGAGCTGGAGAAGCTGAAGGGCGAGTTGCCGTCCACCGTCAAACTGGATGTGGTGATGAATCAAGCGGATTTTATCCAACATGCAATCCGTGAATTGAGAAACAGTGCTTTACTCGGTGGTTTCCTCGCCGTTGCCATTCTCTACGTTTTTTTACGGAACATCTCCAGCACTTTAATCATTGGCTTGTCCATTCCCATCTCGATTATTACCACTTTTGTCTTAATGTACTTTGCAAAGCTTGAATTGAACATGATGACCCTGGGCGGACTGGCGCTGGGCGTCGGGATGATGGTCGACAATGCGATTGTGGTCCTGGAGAACATCTTCCGTTTCCGGGATGAAGGGAATGAACTAGAGAAAGCGGCGGTGGAAGGCAGTACGGAGGTCGGGATGGCGATTACGGCTTCCACTTTGACAACGATCGTCGTCTTCTTACCGGTGGTCTTTATGGGAGGGATGACGGCGCAGTTCTTTAAAGAGTTGGCATTAACGGTGACTATCTCACTGTTGGCGTCGCTCTTTGTCGCACAGACCCTGGTGCCGATGTTAAGTTCCAAGTTTCTCTATGTCAGGGCCAAAAAAGCCCAGCAGTCGGAGGCGGGCAAGAAGCAAGTTTTACTGGGCAATCAAGACCGGCTCGGCTGGTATAAAAAGTGGTTAGCCTGGGCTTTGCAGCACCGTAAAACCGTTATCTTTTTATCTCTCTTCTTATTTTTCTTTAGTTTCGTGATGGGTTTTCGGTTGGGGGCGGAATTTATTCCCCAAATGGATCAGGGGCTGATTTCAATTCAGATCCAGATGCCCAAGGGTACAGTGCTGCGTGAGACGGAACAGGTCGTTGGGCGAGTCGAGTCCGTTCTCTTTGCGCTTCCGGAGGTGAGTATGGTTGCGACCACGGTGGGCGGCGGGGGTTCGATGGGGATATCGTCGTCCGGCACTGACAAGGCTTCACTAACAATCTTGTTAGTCGATAAAGACAAGCGTGCGCGTAGTGCGGAGCAGGTGGCCGAATCGATCCGCTCCCAGATCGGCATCATCCCTGGAGCAGAGATTCAAGTTCAAGCGTCGACGATGTCTTTTTCTGGCGGAAAACCGATTAATATAAAACTTAAAGGTCCGGATTTTGCGCGACTGGAAGCGATGGCGTCGGATCTGGTCACTTTGATCAGAGAAGTAGAAGGGACGCGCGAGGTGGAAACGAGCCTTGATGAGGGACGTCCCGAACTTCAGGTGCAGATTGACCGGGAACGGGCGTCAGCATTGGGCTTAAACGCATATACGATTGCTTCCTATCTCCGCACGGCGATTGCGGGTTCAACAGCGACCACCTACAAGGTGGATGGGGAAGAGTATGACGTGGTGGTCAGTTTGGAAAAGAACGAAAAAGGAATTCCCGGACTTAGCCAACTAATGATCCCAACCCCGTTTGGGTCACAGGTGCCTCTAAGTGAAGTGGCTGAGTTACGGGTGGTCGAAGGGCCGGTGACCATTACCCGGGAAGATCAGGAACGGGTCATCTCGATTTCGGCGGCGTTAATTGGGCGTGACCTGAAAACTGCGACTGTCGAAATTAACCGCAAGCTTGAGGAATATCCGCTTCCGTCCGGGTATACGCTTAGCTTCGGCGGAGAAGTGGAAGAGATGTATAAAGCCTTCCAGGATCTGTTGCTGGCTCTGTTATTAGCGGTAATCTTTGTCTACATGATTATGGCGGCCCAGTTCGAATCCTTGCTCCAGCCGTTGATTATCATGTTTACCGTACCGCTCGGCTTTATCGGTGTGGTTTGGGCGCTAGCCATCGGGAAACTCCCCGTTTCGGTGCCGGCCTTGGTCGGGCTGATCATGTTAGCCGGAATCGTGGTTAATAACGGGATTGTGTTGGTGGACTATACCAATATCCTAAGGAAGAAAGGCTACCAGACGGAAGAAGCTTTACTCTTGGCCGGGCCCACCCGTTTCCGTCCGATCATGATGACGGCGCTGACGACAATTCTCGGCTTAGTCCCGATGGCAATTGGAAGCGGGGATGGGGCGGAGTTACAGGCGCCGATGGCAGTTGCCGTCATTGGTGGCTTAGTATTAGCGACGGTGCTGACGTTGATTGTCGTTCCTGTCTTTTACCTGAGTTTTGATTTAATCAGCCGCAAGCGTAAAGCACGGAGGGCGCAGAAGCTCCAGGCCAGTTACGAGGCATAGTCTCGCAGGTCAGAACAAACTTCTCTCAATCAGGGTTAGTTGTTCTACTCCACCAAGGGGGAACATGAAGCTGGCGTTAATGGAAATTGACCGCAATTAATCACCAGGATTTTATGGAATAATGGCGAACTTATGATCTAAGTCCGATGGGCGAACTTTGTCCCCGTTGGTATTAAAAAGGGAGGTAGATCATGAGAAAGCTATGGTTGTTCCCCCTTATCCTTTTTATTCTTCTATTATTGGCGGGGGTTTGGCGTTGGGAAAAAGGGCCGTGCCAAGAACACGAAGATTTCCAGGTGCTCCATATGAAAGATCAGTGGACCGGCCAAAACTGGTTTGTTGTATATGGTGGATTTGAAGATTTTCTTCCTGCCGCTGGTGGGCGCCCTTATCCTATGTATAGTGGCGAATGGATTCCCCATTTGACGCGGGTAGAATTTGAAGAACAGATGGATCTGATGCTTGCTCAGCCGGAGCATCAAAGTAAGTGGCAGGGGTATCAAACGCGCCTCAGGGAACTGGAGGAGGTTAAAAGCTCAAACCAAGCGGGTTATGAGCGTTACTTGGCATTAGCGGAGAGCAGTTCCCGGACTCAGGCCGAGGTTGATGAAGCGTTATTCCTCTCCTACCAGGCTTGGCTTGAAGCCGACCAGAAGCTTGAAGAGTCTACTTGGGAGTTGACTACATTCTATACAGAGCTGACCGAGGAGATGGTGGCAGAATACAAAGCCGCCGCGGAACAAAGGAAACGGATTGCCACCTATGTTTGGTTAGGGCTCCTGCTCGTTACTTTCGTTTTTAGCCTTCACTATTTTATTATGGAAATTAAGCGGTGGAAGCGGGTCAATGAAACCTATGAAATCGTGGAATATGTGACCAAAAACAACCGATTTACCACAGGACGGTAAAGAGTTTGCTCCTCATAAACCTCCTTTTCGATGGGGACATTAGAGCAAAAGGAGGTTTTTTGATGGAGAAGATCAAGATTGGTGTGATTGGCACCGGATTAGCCTGGGAAAGATTGCATTATCCTGCTTTTCAAGAACTACCAGAGAAATATGAAATTGGGGCGGTTTGTGATCGCAACCGGGAAGCCGCGGAAGAATGGGGACGACGGTTGGGACTCCACCTGGAGCAGGATGTTTATCAAGACTACCACCGAATGTTGGCACGGAAGGATCTCCACGCCGTTGATATTCTGGTTCCGATCCCTGATAACCACGAAGTCGCAGAGGCGGCAGCCCGTTCCGGCAAGCATATTATCCTGGAGAAACCATTAGGGGCAACCTATGAACAAGCGGTTGCGACTACAGAGCTTCCCGACCGGTATGGAATTAAGATGATGATTGCGGAGAATTACCGGTATAGCGAGGAGTTTAATCTTCTGCGCCGGTTGGTGCAAGAGAAGAAGATCGGCGAGGCGATCTTCTTTATTTACCATAGTACTAGCTGTTTCCCCTGTGCAATGGATAAAGATACTTTTTCCGCTACCGAGTGGCGTCAACATCCGAATTACCGAGGCGGAGATATCTTGGATGCGGCGATCCATGATGTAGCCGGATTGCGTCATGTCTTCGGCGGCATTAAACATCTGTCGGCGTTTGGGGTTCCACAAAAGGATGATTTTAGCCCCTATGCCGTGATTACGACGAATATGGAGTTTCTGAACGGGGTCATCGGGACCTTTTCGTATTATCCGGCTGGTCAGGAGCGACAAAAGCCTTTAATCGGGTTCCGAATTTTTGGGACGAACGGAATGATTTATTTGGAGAACACCAATTGCGGAGTGGTGAATATCTTCTATAATGACGGCGGGCATGAGATGGTTGGGTTTACACCGCAGCGGGGTTACTATAATGAGTTGCTCAACTTTTACCATGCGCTGATCGGGACGGAGGAGATTGCGGTCACACCGGACGTGGAGATTGGCGATTTCCGTACAATCTATGCGATTTTGCAGTCGATTACTGACCAGGATATTGTCAAGGTTGATCGCGCGCGCGAGTATGCCATGGTGTAAATTGGAGCGGTGAGGAGAAGGCTAGAGCAAGTGGAGAGAGGATGAATTTGCCGGATGGTCGGCAGGCGGCGTGATCAGCGGCGCATAGCGTCGTTGCTCGGTGCGGGCGGTGCTCGATATGGCCGATTATTATCTGCGCTCCGTCCTCCCTCGCGCCTAGCTCTGCTTGCTGCTGACGCCGCGAGACGAATCTGTGGGTTAAGTTGACAACCATCCGGCAAGGGTGCTCCCTGGTGCGCTGGGGTGATAGCGCCCGGTTTGGGAATGAAGTTGGCAGTAAAATGTAAGGTTTATTTAATAAATGTTCGGTGGGATTTTGTTCGTAAGTTCAAGATGGCGTATTGTACATAAAAGGACGTAATAATCGACGGGTGATAAAACAAGCAAGGTTTTGTGAAATCCATCGACGAGCTGCGAACTGCGAGTACGAGGAGGTTTTAAAGATGGAGAAGAGGGAGAAAGTACTCCCCGGGAGGGAGGAGATCCCGGTTGCCTATCGCTGGCGGTTGGAGGATATTTATGCTTCCCTTGATGAGTGGGAAGCAGATCGGCAACGAGTGGAAGAACTAATCCGGGATTTTGAGTCCTACCAAAACAAGGTAGGTGAGTCGGCCCAAACTCTTCTGACGGCGTTGCAAATTAGAGACCAGTTAGGCCGGCTATTGGATAAAATGATCGTTTATGCCCGGATGAAAAGGGATGAAGATAACACCAACTCCCAGAGTCAAGCCTTAGCAGACCGGGCGCAGGCGATTGCTGTGCAGGTTCAGACTAAGGCCTCCTACTTTCTCCCCGAAGTGATGGCGATCCCCCAAGCCAGAATGGAGGCATATTTCCAGGAGGCACCAGGGCTCGAAACTTACCGCCACTTTTTTGCCGATCTGTTCCGGCGGAAAGAACATATTCTTTCCCCCGCAGAGGAACGGATCTTGGCTTTGAGCGGGGAAATCGGAGATAGTGGACAGAACATCTTTACCATGTTGAACAATGCAGATTTACGTTTCCCAGTCATCCATGATGAAGAGGGGAATGAAGTTGAGCTCACGCACGGGCGGTATTTACGTTTCCTGGAAAGCAAAAAACAAGCGGTGAGAAAGGAAGCTTTTTTCGGAATACACCGCACCTATCACCGGTACCGGAATACCCTAGCTGCTGCTTTAAATGCCGGAGTGAAGAGTAATGTCTTTTATGCGCGGGTGCGCCGGTACCCTTCGGCCTTAGAAGCGTCTTTGGATGATGATCATATTCAGGTCAAGGTTTACGAAAACCTGATTGCCGTTGTCCGGGAGCACCTTCCGCTTTTACATGAATATTTGAAGGCCAAACAAAAGCTACTAGATCTGCCGGAGCTTCATCTCTATGATCTCTATGTTTCACCGGTGACCGGCTTTGAACTAAAGATCTCCTATGAAGAAGCTAAAAAGGGTGTGAAGGAAGGCTTACAACTGCTGGGGGAGGATTATGGTCGGCTGCTTGACCGGGCTTTCACTGATGGATGGGTGGATGTTTATGAAAATAGAGGGAAAACCAGCGGTGCATACGCCTGGGGGTGTTATGATAGTCATCCTTACATCTTGCTTAACTTCCAAGGTGGGGCTAATGATCTCTTTACCCTCGCGCACGAATTAGGGCACGCCCTGCACAGCTACCTGTCCAACCAAGCCCAGGCCTACGTGAATGCGCATTACCCGATCTTTCTTGCCGAGATTGCTTCGACTGTCAATGAGGTCCTACTAGTTTTACACCTGATTGAACGGGCGCAGTCCCGCGAAGAGAAGTTGTATTATCTCCATCATTTTTTGGAACATTTCCGAGCGACGGTTTACCGGCAGACGATGTTTGCCGAGTATGAAAAAACCCTGCACGAACAGGTAGAAAAAGGGGAAGCCTTAACCCCGGAGTGGTTGGAGGAAGAGTATTTTACTCTGGTGAAAACCTATCATGGCCCAGGAGTGACCTTGGACCAGGAAATTAAAGCGGAGTGGTCCAGAATCCCGCATTTCTTTTACAATTTCTATGTGTATAAGTATGCGACCGGTTTCTGTTCGGCAGTAGCTTTGGTGCAAAAGTTTCGAGCAGAAGGGGCGTCAGCAGTCCAAAATTATCTGCAGCTACTGGCCGCGGGCGGTTCAGATTACCCCTTAGAGTTATTAAAGCGGGCCGGGGTGGATTTGTCCATTCCCGAGCCGCTGGTGGCGGCGATGACCTTGTTTAAGCAATTGGTTAGCGAGTTTACCGGGTGAAGGCGCGAAAAAAGGGGTTTAAGGCTCAGTTTTTGTTCATCTTGGGGAGCGAGGTTCCTCACCAGGACTACTTAAAAGGATCGCCAGCGCCATTCCGTGCTGTGCTTCGTTGGCCCCGATTTTATAAAATAAACTCCGCAGGTACATATCGGGAGCGGTGAGGAATTCATCACCATATTTGAGATAGTCATTACTCTCCGCTAAGATGCGTTGACGGAGTGCTTCCTGATAGGATTCGATTTGGGGGGGAGAAGCAGAAGGAACTTTCCCAGCTTTTCCAGTAATTTGACGGTAAACCGTGCGAAAATTAGCGGCGTGCCGGGCTTCATCTTTGGCGAATTTGGTAAGCAGTTCTTTCTCCCCGGGGGTAGGGGCTAAGGCGGCTAGTCGTTGATAAAAAAGGGAGGAGGAAGTTTCTTCTGCAATATACCCTAGTAATTTATCAGCCATTTTTCGAAAATAGTAGTACCATTCGTTTATATTAATCACCTCCTAAATCTGCTTGAGCGGGAAACGTGGTTTTGGTAAAAGCCTATGATGTGGGGTGGAGAAAAATGTTCTTGTTCTTCCTTTTTTCTTCTGCTATAATAAAAAGGGTTAACGGTAACCAATTACCAATTACTGTATAAGATTGGACTGCGAAGACCGTCAAACGGGGGGCGGTCTTTGGTTATATGGAGCGAAAAAGTGAATAGTGGAGGTGTTTTTTTTATTGCCAAAACAGAACAAGCTCTCCTTGATTCCGTTGGGTGGGTTAGGGGAGATCGGCAAGAATATGACGGTTGTTGAGTATAAAAACCAGATTATAGTGATTGATGCCGGAATAATGTTTCCCGAGGAGGAGATGCTCGGAATTGACCTGGTAATTCCCGATATAACCTATTTAGTCGAGAACAAAGAGAAGGTATTAGGGTTAATCTTGACGCATGGTCACGAAGATCATATCGGGGCTTTACCCTATGTCTTGCCTCAGTTAAATATACCAATTTATGGTTCGCGTTTAACTCTGGGGTTGGCGGAAGCCAAACTCCAGGAGCACGGTTTGGACCGTAAAGCGCGATTACACCCGGTTAACCCGGGAGATTCGGTTAAGATTGGCTCTTTTAAAGTCGATTTCATTAATGTTAACCATAGTATTGCGGGTGTCCTAGGTCTGGCGATCCATACGCCGGTCGGTACCATTGTACATACTGCGGATTTTAAAATCGACCATACCCCCGTTGACGGAGAACCATTAGATTTCCGGAAATTTGCCGAACTGGGAGAAAAAGGAGTGTTGGTGCTTCTCTCAGACAGTACGAATGTGGAACGGGAAGGTTATACTGTATCGGAGCGGGTACTGGCGGAGAAGTTTGAAGAGCTTTTCCACCGGGCGGAAGGCCGTTTGATTGTTGCCACCTTCTCTTCAAACATTCACCGGGTTCAACAGGTTGTGAACGCAGCAATACTCCATAACCGTAAGGTAGCCTTTGTTGGCCGCAGTATGGTTAATGTCGTCTCGATCGCCAAGGAACTTGGCTATTTGCAGATCCCGGATGGGCTCGAGGTTGAATTAGATATGATTGACCGGCTGCCGGCGAACCAAGTCGCAATTGTGACCACCGGTAGTCAGGGCGAACCTTTGTCGGCACTTTCCCGGATGGCGACCGGGGAACACCGTAAAGTTGCGATTATGCCGGGTGATACGGTAATTATTTCAGCGTCGGCGATTCCCGGTAATGAGAAACTGATTGCGCGGACGATTAATCATCTCTTTAAAAAGGGAGCGAATGTCGTTTACGAGAGTACGACGGGCGTGCACGTCTCCGGCCATGCCCGGCAGGAAGAGTTGAAACTGATGTTGAATCTGGTTAAACCAAAGTTTTTCCTCCCGGTGCACGGCGAATACCGGCATCTTGTTCAACATGCCAACTTGGCCCAAGAGATAGGCATCCCCAGTGAAAATGTGTTTATTGCCGAAAATGGCGATGTCTTGGAGTTTACCGCCAATACCGGACGGGTGGCGGGGAGAGTAACTGCCGGCCGGGTTTTTGTGGATGGTTTGGGTGTAGGCGATGTGGGCAGTGTGGTCCTGCGCGACCGTAAGCAACTTTCGCAAGACGGGATTTTGATTGCGGTGATTACGATCGATCGCGATAATGGTAAGATTTTGGCTGGTCCGGATATCATCTCCCGTGGTTTCGTTTATGTCCGGGAAGCGGAGTCCTTAATGGAAGAGGTACGGGGTAGAGTAAAAGTAGTGCTGGACAATTGTCTTTCCCAAGAGAATTGTGATTGGTCGATGATGAAAGGAAGAGTCCGAGAAACGTTAAGTAAATTTCTTTACGAAAGGACAAAACGGCGTCCGATGATTCTTCCGATTATTATGGAAGTTTAGCTGATTAATACTCCCGCGGCGTCGGGAGGATTTTTTTATCTATTTATTTTCTTCTTGTGACGACTGAAGTAAAGAAGAAACGTAAAGCCTGTGTTGGTTAGACAATCAACATGAAGGAGGGGGAAGCATGTTTACAGAGCAGGTGAAACTGTACGGTGTTTTTGGGGACCCGGTGGCACACTCCCTTTCTCCCTACTTTCAAAATGAAGCTTTTCAGTTATTAGGGATTAACGGGCTGTATTTAAAATTCCGGATTACCGCAGAGCAGCTGCCAGCGGCCTTGGCGGCAGTTCGTTGTTTAGAATTTGGTGGGGTCAACATTACCATCCCCCATAAGGAGGCGGTCATCCCTTACTTGGACCGGTTGGAGGGTGATGCCAAATTAACCGGTTCGGTCAACACCATCTTACTGCGGAACAACGAGTTAATCGGGTATAGTACCGATGGGGAAGGATATCTTCTCTCCCTTCATCATCAAGCAGGATTTAATCCAAAAGGAAAGACGGTAGTCCTCTTAGGAGTGGGTGGAGCAGCCCGGGCGCTTGCTTTCCGGTTGGTGCAGGAGGAGATCGCTGCCCTCTATCTGGTCGGGCGGGACCGGAAAAAAATGGGCCGCCTCTCTCAAGCGCTCCGGGAAAAAACCGGTTTTTCTGCGAAAAGTGTTTTGTTTGGTACCGACCGGTTAAATATGATCGCGGCGCAGGCCGATCTGGTGGTGAATACTACTCCGCTGGGGATGTACCCGAGGACTGAACTTCTCCCGCCCTTCCCCTTGGAGGAATGCCCGCGGGATTGTTTGATCTCTGATTTGGTTTATCATCCGTTAACCACTACTTTTTTACGCCGAGCAGAGCGGCTGAAGCTTCCAACTTTAGGCGGTTTGGGGATGTTAGTGTATCAGGGTATTTTAGCCTGTCAAATCTGGACTGGTCAGACTCCGCCGTTTTCCCCATTATATCAATTACTGGAGGACCTCCTTCAACAGGACAAGCAATGAAAAGATAGTTGCTTGAAGAACCTAAACATCTGGATCGAACTGCTAAGGATGGCAGGAAATACTTACCCCATCGCGAAATATGTAGTTGACCAATTGTCATCGATTAATGAAACAGGACTAACGAGAGGGTGCGTTGCGATGAGCAGTGATCGTTTTGCCGGGAAACGACTTTGGATCATTTTGTTGTTTTCCCTTTTTACTCTCCTTTTTTCGTTATTAGGAACAGGGCAAGAGCTTACCCTTTCGGAAGTTGATCTTAATGAGACCGGACTAAGGGAGACATTGAGAAGTTTTGCCAGGACCGGTGGTTTTCAGATCTTATTGGATTCGACTGTTCAAGGGAGTGTAACTTTAAAACTTAAGCCGGGACTGTCAGCGCAAAAGGCGATTGAGTTGTTATCGCAGCTCTACGGCTATCAATGCCGGTGGGAAGGGCGAACGGCGCTGGTGGGGCATGAAGCAAAGGGTGCCGGTCGAGGCGAGATGAAAACCCGAGTCTATTCTTTACAGCATGAGCCGACTGACCAGATCTTCGAGGCCTTGGAGGTAGTGGTGCCGACGGAACGGATCACCTTCGATCCAGCAACTCGGCAGATAACAGTCACTGCTGATGCTTTAGAAGATGAAAACCTGCGCGAGATCATTGCCCGCTTTGATCGGGAGGCGGTTAGTTACTTAATTGACGTGAAAATAGCGGAGTTGGACCGGAAGGCCGTCATTGAAAAAGGGTTATTATGGCCGTTACCAGGTTCTTCGGCTGAATCATCCTTTCGCATTTCGACTTTAAAGACCGACCCCCTGTCCGTACTGGATGATCAGGATCTCTATTGGGTCCTCAGTGCTCATCAGCTTTATACCGAGCATGGGAAGGCCAGCTCTACCTTTGTGGGAGAGCAGTATCCAGTGATTACTTCACGGCCCGGTGAAAAGATGGATTTACTTGAATACAAAAAAGTGGGGGTTGAAATTGGAGTTACCCCCTATACTGAAGAGCAAGGAATGGTTACCCTCGCTCTGAACCTTGAGGTTAGTGGTCTGCCCGATGGAGAGAAAGCGGCTGGTCGGCAAGTGGCGCCGGTGATTAAAAACAATAAGTTAAAATCAATTCGGGGATTGAAGGACGGGGAAACTTGTGTCATTTCCGGGATTGACTTCACCAGCCGAAGCTCTACCCGGGAGCAGGGGGAAGGGCCGCCGAAAGATAAAGTGGTCTGTCTTTTCCTGACGCCGCGTTTGGTAACTGACGGTCTAAAGGCAGAATTAAAAAATGTTCAAGTAACCGGGTTGGGGGATGGGAGCGCCAAGGCCGGTTTGGCCAGTAGCCAACTGCCGGCTACTCCCGAGGTTGTTCAGCTCACCATTACCGGCCAAAGCGAGGCAGTTGCTGGTACGGAACTTCCTTCAGGTGAGGTGTTAACGGAAGTGGTTGGTCTACCCAAGCCTAGTGAGGTCCAAACTAGAGCGGAGGAGCCGGTCCCGGAACGCAGGGAAGAAAGTAACGCCGTGGCCTTACGGGTAGCGTATCGCGTAAGTAAAGGGGATACTGTTTTTTCGATTGCCCGTAAATATGGGGTTGACCCGGCGCTTATTTTGGCGGAAAATCAATTAAGTGCTTCCAGTATTTTAAGTATTGGCCAGATATTACGGATTCCGATTCGCCAAAACCAATTGTATCAGTTACAACCGAAGGAGACTTTATGGCGAATCGCTCAACGTTACGGTACGACGGTTGAGATCTTGATGGAGATCAACAGTATTGATGATGTTACGACCCTACGGACCGATCAGGTGATCATTTTACCGGTTTCGGTCGATCGAGTAGTAAATGACCAATACTAGAGAATGGTGGTGTAAAATCACAATGAAGAACTTTGCGGAAGACGTCATCATTGAGGTTTTTGAGGAGATAAAAAACGTTAACCCCGATTTTTGTAAATGTGAGAAATGCCGACGTGATGTGATTGCCCTCGCCTTAACTAAGATTAGGGGCCGGTACGCGTGTAGCCCGGAAGGGGAGATTTTTGCCCGGGTGGAACAGTCCGATCGGCAGGTGAGGGCTGATGCGCTCTTTGCTGTTATGGAAGCCTTGGAGATCGTGACCAAATATCCGCATCATTCCGAGGATGATAGTTTGTCAAAAAAGTAATACATTGTGGTTGATGGGGGAGTAAGATGCGCTTTTTAACTTCCGGTGAATCTCATGGCCAGGCGTTGGTTGCGGTGATCGAAGGTTTTCCTGCTCAGGTTAGAATAACCAAGGAAGAGATCGATCGCGAGCTCGCCCGGCGACAGATGGGCTATGGACGCGGGGGACGAATGAAGATCGAATCTGATCAAGTAGAGATCCTTTCCGGAGTACGGCAGGGGTTAACCATTGGTAGCCCGATTTGCTTACAGATTTCGAACCGGGACTGGGTGAACTGGTCTTCAGTTATGGCACCGTTTCACCAGTCCATACCGGAGGAGGTTGTGATTAAAGAAGATCCCCGCCTCCCGAAATTGACGACGGTAGTTACCGTACCACGCCCTGGTCATGCTGACCTGAGTGGAGCTTTAAAGTATGGTTTTACTGATCTACGTAATATTATCGAACGCGCGAGTGCGCGGGAGACGAGCGCCCGGGTAGGGGTTGGCGCTTTCGCGAAACAGTTGTTGAAAGAGTTCGGGATTCGCATTGGCAGTTATGTTCTTTCGATCGGGAAGGCGGGGACCGGACCGGTTCAACCATTGACCCCTGACCAGCAGGAGCAGGTTGACCAGTCACCGGTGCGGGCCTTTCCTCCGGAAGCGGCGGAGGAGATGATCCGCATGATTGATCAAGCCCGCCAGAACCAGGAAACACTGGGGGGAACATTTGTGGTCTATGCAACTGGTTTATTACCCGGACTCGGTTCTCATGTCCACTGGGATCGGCGGTTAGACGGACGCCTGGCTCAGGCGGTCATGAGTATTCCTGCGATCAAGGGTGTCGGGTTTGGTGCCGGTTTTAAAACGGCGGCTTTTCCCGGTTCTCAGGTGCAGGATCCGATTACGTATTCGCCGGAAATTGGTTTTCGGCGGACCGGGAATAACGCGGGCGGAATTGAAGGGGGAATGACGAACGGAGAACCCCTCGTTTTGACCGCGGTGATGAAGCCGATTCCTACGTTATATCAAGGTTTGCCAAGCGTTGATCTTAAAACTCTGGAACCAACAAGGGCGGGTGCGGAACGTTCTGATTTGACAGCGGTTCCGGCAGCCGGAGTAGTAGCGGAAGCGATGGTTGCTTGGGTTTTAGCCGAGGCTGTGCTCGAGAAATTTGGGGGCGATTCGCTTCCCGAAATTAAACAAGCTTGGCTTGGCTATCGGGAGGGATTGCGTGGAAAAGCAAAAGGGGGTAAGTGCTAATATTTTCCTGATCGGGATGATGGGTAGCGGTAAGACGACAGTTGGGAAACTGCTCGCCGAGCATCTGGACAGGGAGTTTATCGATACGGACCAGATGATTACGGAACAAACAGGGCTGACCATCCCTGTTATTTTTAAAGAAAAAGGAGAGCAATACTTTCGCCGGTTGGAACAAGAAGTGATCGCCGGGGTGGCCCGACGGAGGGGGGTGGTCGTGGCCACCGGTGGAGGTGCTATAATTGTACGGAAAAATCGCCAGGTATTGAAGGAGAATGGCCTGGTTTTTTATTTAAGGGTAGCAGCGCGGGTGTTGGCCGAGAGAGTGGGTGCCGGTGAGGGACGACCGCTGTTGGCTGGGAAGAGGCTGGTTACGGAGTTGGAGAAGTTGTTGGCGGTCAGAGAAGAGTATTACCAGGAAACAGCGGATGTGGTGCTGGAGACCGATGAGCTGATAACGGAGGAAGTGGTGGAGGCGATTATTAAGGAGTGTAGGAGTAGAGGGGTCTTGGGAGGGTGGCTCTGAAGGGCACGATGAAGCGATGAGTGATGAGGATCGAGATTATTTGCCGGATGATCGGCAGGCGGCGTGGAAAACTTCGTAGAGCTGCGTTCTAGGTGCGAGCGGTGCTCGATATACGCGAGTATTATCTGCGCTCCGTCCTCCCTTGCACCTTGCTCTACTTGCTTCTCCCGCCGCGAGTCGAATCTGGGAGAAATCTGCCGACCCTCCGGCAAGGTGCTGCCCGGCTAGGTAAATGCTTGCCAAAGAGGTCGTTCACTACGAGTAATGAACGACGAGGGGTAGTTGAACACGAGCGTGCACAACGAGCGGAGAACTGTTAATAGCGTGTGTGAAACCGAACGACGAGCTGCGAGTGCGAGGAGGGACAACAGATGGGGGTTGAACGGGAGCTCCGGGTGAAGGCTGGGACTCAGGAGTATCCAATATTTTTAGGGACTGATCTCTTGGTCAAGAGTGGTAAGCTTCTACAAGCGGAAGGTTTAAAGGAAAAGGTGCTGGTGGTAACCAACCCAACAGTGGCCGGGTTGTACCTTGACTTATTGCTGCAGGGACTTCAGCGGGAAGGCTTTAAGCCGCAGGTGGTAATGATTCCCGATGGGGAGGAGTATAAGCAGCTTGCTCAGTTGGAACAGGTATATGATGCGGCGGTGGCGGCCCGTTTAGAACGTGATTCGACCATCATGGCGCTTGGGGGCGGCGTGATCGGAGATTTAGCCGGTTTAGCGGCGGCTACTTATTTGCGAGGGGTACAGTTCGTGCAGGTTCCTACGACGCTGCTGTCGCAGGTAGATAGTTCAATCGGGGGGAAAGTAGCAGTTAATCACCGGGAAGGAAAGAATCTGATCGGCGCTTTTTATCAACCAAGAGTGGTGATCAGCGATCTGAATGTTATTTCTACCCTGGACGAGCGGGAGTTTAAATCAGGCCTAGCCGAGATAATTAAAGCCGGGTTGATCGGAGATCCGGTTCTTTACGATCTACTATTAACAGAAAAAGCTGCGATAAAAGCCCGGGCGGCTGATGCTTTATTAAGCGTTATTGAACTTGCTTGCCGGTTTAAAGCGCGGGTGGTCGAGGCGGATCTTTTTGAACACGGGGGACGGGCGGTGTTAAACTACGGACATACGATTGGCCATGCCTTGGAAGCGGAGACTGTTTACAGTGATTATCGTCATGGTGAGGCGGTTGCCATCGGGATGAGGGGAGCTGCCTTTCTCAGTGAGGAGCTAGGTCTTTGCCCACCGGAGATAAGCCGGAAAACCACAGAACTTTTGCAGATCTATAATCTACCGCAAAACTTGCCGGAGATTCCGGCTGCGCGTCTACTGGCGCGTATGGAAATGGATAAGAAAATCAAGGAAGGGAAGCTCCGTTTCGTCCTGACCAAAGGGATCGGCGAGGCAGTGCTGAAAGACGATCTCCAGCCGGAGTTGCTCACTAAGGTGTTATGGCGGCTGGGAGCGGGGAGGGGAGAATAAAAAGGATGAAAATTTTGGTGCTTCACGGACCTAACCTCAATCTCTTGGGAAAACGCGAACCGGAGATTTATGGGCGGACCACGCTGGAAGAGATCAATGCACAACTCTTAGCGTTAGCCAAGGAATTAAATGTAGAGTTGAAGATGGTACAGACTAACCATGAAGGAGTAATGGTTGAGCAAATTCAACAAGCCGCCGAAGATTGTCAGGGAATTTTGATCAATCCGGCGGCTTACACCCATACGAGTGTGGCGATCCGGGATGCGTTAGCCGCGGTTAACTTACCGACAATCGAGGTTCATCTCAGCAATATCTATGCCCGTGAGGAGTTTAGGAGAGTCTCGCTTTCCGCTCCAGTCGTAACCGCTCAAATCTGCGGCTTAGGAGCCGAAGGGTATCTTTGGGGATTAAAAGCCCTGGTGCAAATGGTCCGGCAGGAATCCAGATTTAAGTAGGGTTTTAGCGTTATTTTATTTTAACAAGTTATTATGCTTCACTAAAGTTAACCTCATATTAATTTAAACTTTCATGAAGATGGCATAAAATGAATTTAAACGTATAAATTGACTTCAAGTTTTGCCTTTAGGTTAAGGAGATCAGTCATGGAAAAAACAAAAAAGCCCTCTAGTAAGGATGTAGCCAGGGAGGCTGGAGTTTCTCAGGCGACCGTCTCCTATGTGCTTAATAATGTTCCCGGTGTTAAGATCAAAGCGGAGACTAGAGAAGCAGTACTGGCGGCAGCCCGGAAATTAAATTATTATCCGAATGAGATTGCCCGGAGTATGCGTTTAAAGAGGGCAATGTCGATTGGCATTGTCTCCGATAAAGACGTTTCGAACTTCCGGTTTATGAGAATCTTAGAGGGGATTAAGGATGCGCTTCTTCCGAAAAATTACTCCATTACCCTCTGTTTTGATAAACAGAACGGCCCGATTGCACAGGCCGAGTCGGTCCGGTATTACTGCTCGAACCGCATTGAGGGGATTATTTTTGTCTATTCGGAATTGAGGGATGAGGATTATCTCTACTTACATGAAAAGAAGATCCCCTTTGTCGTTATTAATTCTCATCAGAAACATTCATTGAGCAACCAGGTGAAAAACGATATGGAACAGGCACTGATTACAGCGCTGCAAAGTCTGAAGCATGCTGGGAAAAAGGAAGTGGCCTTTTTAGGGTTGAGGGATCGGAATCCTTTAGACCGGCGCTTTCGGGGATATTTAAAAGCGTTGGAAGCTTGTGCCCTTCCGATGGAAGAACGCCTGTATATGCGGGTGCCCGGCAAGGCAGAGCAGATTGAAACCTTTCTTGAGACCTATTACACGGTGCATAAAAGTCTTCCTATGGCCATCTTATGTGAAAGTTCGGGTATTGGTTTTCGGCTGTTACGCTTTGCGGCGAGAAAGGGGGTGTCGGTTCCGGAGCAACTATCCGTCATTGCCATCGGCACTTCCCGTTTCAGTTCATTATCATACCCTTCTTTGTCAACAATTGAAAATCCCCTGTATGAGATGGGTTATACCGGATGTCAATTACTCTTCAATTTGATTGAAGGAAAACCTACGCAAAGCATCATCACCCTCGAATGGAGGTTTGTTCCCAGAGAATCGAGCTAACAAAGAAGCTTGATTGGTAAAAAGAAAAGGATGTTGATTTACCGCAAATAATTTATACGTATAAACAGGAGAGAAAAATGGTTAGAAAGTATATCAAAGAGTTTCTGTGGACTCATAAAGTAAAGTATATCTTGGGGATTACTGCTTTAATCTGTTCCGGGATTCTAACTTTAGCCATGCCCAAACTCTTGGGTTATATCATTGACTGTCTGGAGAAGAGAGTGGTCAGCCAGAGCAGGATAGCTTGGTTGACCGGCGGGATGCTGTTGATGGCCATGGCCATCTTTGGCTTGAAGTATCTTTGGCGTAATCTCCTGATCGGGAGAGCGCGGGATTTGGAGTGTTACCTTCGGGATAAGTTTTTCTCCCATTTACAGACTTTACCCCTTAAGTTTTATCAACAAAAGAAGACCGGGGATTTGATGGCTTATGCGATTAATGATATCGGAGCGATCCGACGGGCCTTTGCTTTCGGGTTGGTCTCTTTGATTGACGGTGTGATTATTAATTCTTCTTCCTTGTTTGTGATGGCGAAGACGATTAACCCGCGCTTAACCTTGATCGGTCTTGCCCCCCTTCTTGTGGCGGTGGTTGTGATCTTTAAAATAAAGAATCCCTTGCGGCGTAGTTTTCTTAAGGTACAGGCGGCTTATGCCAATATCTCCGAGAAAACGCAGGAGAACATCTCCGGAATTAGAGTAGTCAAAGCCTATGTGCAAGAGGAAGCGGAGAAAAAGAAGCTGGGCTTGGCGAGTTTTCAGCGCATGAGGGTGATGTTGGATTACATCAAACTCTCCGCCATTGTGGGGCCCACGGTCGAGATCTGTTTTGGGTTAAGCTTCTCCTTGGTTTTAGTTATTGGTTCTACATATGTACTTGACGGTTTGATTACCCTAGGTGACTTTATCGCCTTTAATACCTATTTAGGAATGTTGCAACGGCCGGTGCGACATATTGCCAGGATCGTCGAGATTTGGCAGCGGGCGATGGCTTCGAGTAGCCGGTTGGATGAGATCTTTTTAACAAAAAGCGATATTATGGATGACCACCCGGTCAATGCAAAGGAACGTTTTAACGGGGCACTCGAGGTGAGGAATCTCAGTTTTACTTATCCGCGAACCGAGTCGGAGGTCTTGAAAAACATAAGTTTTAAACTTGAAGCCGGCCAAACTCTGGGTTTGATTGGTCCGACCGGCAGTGGGAAGAGTACTTTGATCAATCTATTGTTACGCCTTTATCCGGTCCCTCGGGGCCATATTTTCATTGATGGGATTGAGATCAATGATCTTCCTTTAGCAACTTTGCGGGAGAATATTGGTTATGTTCCCCAGGATAATTTTCTCTTCTCGGCGTCGCTCAATGATAATATCCGTTTCTTTTCCGAACGGTTTACGCTGGAGGAGATCGAAGCGGCTGCCCGCTTTGCCAGCGTGTATGAGAATATAATAGAATTTCCGGATGGTTTTGAAACGGTCGTTGGTGAACGGGGTATTACCCTCTCCGGTGGACAAAAGCAAAGGGTCTCAATTGCACGGGCGGTGATTAAGGACCCGTCAATCTTAGTGCTTGATGACAGCCTATCAGCGGTTGATACCCAAACTGAGGCGGAGATTCTCGCTAATATTAAGGCGATTCTAAAAGATAGAACCGGGATTATTATTGGGCATCGCGTTTCTTCGATCAAGCATGCCGATTGGATTATCGTCCTGGACGAGGGTCGGATCATTGAAGAAGGAAACCACGAGCAGCTCATGGCGAAGCGGGGCTATTATTACCAGTTATACCAGAAACAGCTGGTGGAGAGTAGATTGCAGGAGGTTGGGGAGAACGGATGAGGCAAAAGGAGCAGAATACATTTTTCCGTGTGTTAAAGTATTTCCGGCCTTTTATTGGATTAGTCTGTTTAGCAGGCTTCTTGGCTTTAGTGGTCAATATAACGGATTTGGCCGGACCGTATATCATTAAGATTGCCATTGATGATTACATTGTCGGAGAGAAAGCCGGGGGCGGAATTAAGCTCATTGGTTTGCTCTATTTTCTCTCCATATTAGTTGGGGCTTGCTCTAACTACTTCCAGAACTATGTGCTAAACTCCATCGTGCAACAGATTATGCATAATATCCGGATGGAACTGTTCTCCCATATTCAACATCTGCCGTTGAAGTTTTTTGACCGGAACTCTTCTGGTCGGATCTTAACACGGGTGACCAACGACGTCGAATCCCTGAACGAGATGTACTCTGGAGTCCTAGTGATCCTGTTTAAAGATGTTTTTCTCCTGATCGGGATTGTAGCAACCATGTTGCAATTGAACCGGAATTTAACCTTCCTCAGTTTTTCGGTGGTCCCAATTATTGTGGTTGTAACCTTTTTATACCGGACCAGAGCCCGCAGGAATTTTAAAAGGGTGCGTGCCCTAATTGGCCGGATCAACGGGTTTTTAGCCGAAAATATTTCCGGGATGAAGCTTGTCCAGATTTTTCACCGAGAAAGGGAGAAATACCGGGAGTTTAAACAGTTAAACGAGGAGTATAGGCGGGCGAGCATCTTTGAAGTGGCGTTGTCCGCACTCTTCCGTCCCTCGGCAGAACTGATTAATAATCTTGGTATCTCCATACTGATCTGGTATTGCACGCCCAGGGTGTTTGCATCAACGGTGGAGATTGGTGTCTTATATGCCTTTATTAGTTATATCAAGAAGTTCTTTGGTCCCATTAATGATCTGGCTGACAAGTACAATGTGATTCTTTCTGGGAATGTTTCGGCTGAACGCATTTTTGAGTTGATGGATTATGATGAAGGGCTGGAGAGAATGGAGAGCGGTCGGCCCTTAACCGAATTAAAAGGGAAGATTGAATTTAGGAATGTCTGGTTCTCCTATAACGGAGAGGATTGGGTGTTGAAAGATATCAGCTTTACGGTGAATCCTGGCGAAACGGTAGCTTTTGTGGGCGCGACCGGCTCGGGGAAGACCACTATTATTAATTTGCTGAGCCGGTTTTATCAGGTTCAAAAAGGGGAGATCCTGCTCGATGGGGTGAACATCAACGAGTACCGCCTGGATGATTTACGCCGCCGGGTCGCTGTGGTCATGCAGGATGTTTTCCTGTTTGCCGGGACGATTGAGTCGAACATCCGGTTAAATAATGAGGAAATTACTCCGGAGGAAGTGCAGCGGGCGGCGGAATATGTGAACGCTGACCATTTTATCGGTAAATTGCCCGGTCAATATGAGGCGGAAGTTAAGGAACGGGGTTGCACGCTCTCGGCTGGGGAGCGGCAGTTGCTCTCTTTTGCCCGGGCCATTGCCTTTAACCCTTCCATTTTGGTTCTTGATGAAGCGACAGCAAGTATTGACACCGAAACGGAACTTTTGATCCAGGATTCGCTGGGCAAAATTGCCAAGGACCGGACGACGCTGATTATTGCGCACCGCCTGTCGACGATTAAGAAGGCCGATCGGATTATTGTGATTCATAAAGGTCGGATTCGGGAGATGGGTAAACATGAGGAACTGTTAGCCCAAGACGGGATTTACCGTAATCTTTATGAGATGCAGTATGCTTAACTTAAACCGTGAAGAAAGAAGACCCCCTGCCGCAGGCTCTCTTCCATACGGAAAGCGTGCCTGCCGACAGGGGGCGATCGTAATCTGTTATAGATCTTCTATTTGGCCAAAACGGGATGATGATTTATTGATCTTCAGGGAAGTAACGAACGAGAACTTTGATCAATGAGTAAATGATGGTCATCCCGATAAAAGTAACGCCAAGACTCTGAAGCATAACCCAGAGAGTGGTTATGAGATTATCCTGCATGAAAAGACCTCCTTTATCTTTATAAAGCCATGGAGCTTACCAGGTAGATTAGAACTCCACCCGCTAAAATGGAACCGACCTGACCGGCGACATTGGCCCCAACCGCCTGCATGAGAACGAAATTCCCCGGATTTTCTTTCTGTGCTATTTTTTGAATTACCCGGGCCGACATGGGGAAAGCGGAGATACCGGCTGCTCCCACCATCGGATTGACCTTTCTCTTCAGGAACAGGTTGAGGAATTTGGCAAACAATACTCCACCGGCGGTATCGAAGACAAAGGCGAATAAACCCATCCCCAAGATCATCAGGGTCTTGATGGTTAAGAAATTCTCTGCTACCATGGTTGAACCAATGGTAATACCCAACAGTAAAGTAACCAGGTTGGCCAGCTCATTTTGGGCAGCTTGGGACAGCTTCTCTAAAACTCCACATTCACGGATTAGATTCCCGAACATTAGGGAGCCAACCAGGGAGACACTTAACGGGGCGATCAAACCGGCTACTGCAGTCACCATAATCGGGAAGAGGATCCTAGTGGTCTTAGAAACTTTATGAAGATTCAGATCCATCGTTATCCTTCGTTCTTCCGGTGTCGTTAAGGCTTTAATCACCGGAGGTTGAATCAGGGGAACCAATGACATATAGGAATAAGCGGCCACACTGATCGGGCCGAGCAGTTCTCCGGCAAAAAGGTTAGCGACATAAATGGAAGTGGGACCGTCGGCCGCACCAATGATTCCAATTGACACCGCTTCCTTTAAAGAAAAACCGAGCAGACGAGCTAAAATAGCGGTCATAAAGATACCGAACTGGGCAGCGGCGCCGAAAAACAACATGAAGGGTTGTTGCAGTAGGGGACCAAAATCGATCATCGCGCCGATGGCGATGAAGATTAAAATCGGAAACAATTCCGTCGAAATTCCGGCATTGTATAAGATGGTGAGAAAACCATTTTCACCGATGGCCGAGGAAGAGGGGATATTGGCCAAAATGGCACCGAAACCAATGGGTAAAAGCAACATTGGTTCGTAATCCTTTTTAATCGCTAAATAAATGAGGAGCCCACCAATTAAAAACATAATGACATTACCTAAAGTCAAATCTTTAAGTGACCCTAACAATACCTCCAAAATTTAGTTCCTCCTTATTCCACTTATTTGCTCTGCAACTGGCGTATCTCTAGGACAATGTTTGGCTTAGTTGCAAAAGTATAGATTAACTAAAGCTTGTCCACAGGAAAGATGATCTCCCTGTTGACAAGCGTAAAATTACGAATATATTATAACAATAAAAAATCGTAGATGCAGCGTTTTAACAAAGTTGCAATGAAAGGAATCGACGATTCTTTTGCTAGCCAAAAACAATCTATCTTTTCTAGTAGGTAATATGGAGAACGATGACGAATTTATTTTTAATATGAATTGTAAAAGGCAATTATTTCTAGAAGCCGAATAACAAGTCTCGAGAGGCCGTCTTGCGGTGAGAAAGAAGACATCCTTAAAGAAATCCATTCATGATGGATAGATTGAGATATAAGAATGAAGCTGGCTGGGGGTGATTTTTATGCGCAAGTTACGATGGGTTTTACCTTTGCTCCTCTTGTGGGCAGTTAGCAGCGCCGGGACGCTGGCGGTAGAAAGTCCCATTGATGAATCTGCGGTGGTGAAAACCGGGAATTTAACTTTATTAGAACCAAAGGAGATTATTGTGGAACAGAAAATGCTCCATCTTACCCTGGATGGAGATTATACTCATGTCTATGCATACTACGAGATGATCAACCCGGGAGTGGAAGAACGGATCACCTTAGGGGTTCCAGTTGACTACTTAAAAGATTCTGAGTTCTATGGATTAGCCTGGCAGGAGGAGAGTTTTTTCTCTTACCAGATCAGGGACGAACAGGGAAGGCTGGATGTTCTAGAATATATGGATGAAAAACCGGAGATTGTCATTTTGGACGGGAGAAAAAGGGATGTTGTTCGCAAATGGTATGTGTCGAAGGTGAACTTTCCGGCAAACGGTCGGAAGCAGTTGGTTTTAAGCTATACGGTACGGAATTCATTATTAGATAAAGATTCGGTTGCTTCTTTCTTTCCCCGTTATTCAGATCGTCTTTTTAACTATTGCTTCTTGCCGGCCGGAGGGTGGGGGAATGATCTGATCAGGAACTTCAAAATTGTATTGGACGCGCGCGAGAACATTAAGGATGGTACGGTAATTAAAAGCCTTGGTTTCGAAGGGTTTTACGGGTATGGAGGTTTGTTTGTCTTTGAAACACAAAATTTTAACCTGCAAACCCTCCCTGAATTAAAGATTCTGTATGATAACTCTGCTCGCTTGTATACAGAATTTATCAACGTTTATCAGGTCCAAAAGGAGAATATCATCAGTTTGCGGTCTTCTTCCGCTCTGACCGGGTATGCGCCGCCAAAATTGCTGGATGACGATTTTAGCACTGCTTGGGTTGCCCGCAGTATGGGAGAGGGCGAGCCAGATTGGATCGAAATCAGACTCCAAGACTTTTGTCTGCAGGCGGTGGGGATTATAAACGGGTTGCCAAGTGATAAAGATACTTATTATGAATATAACCGGATTAAACGGTTGAAAATCGAGATTGAGCTTGATGAGTATGATTTCTTTACCGATCAAACGGAAAAGGTATACCTTGAGGAAGTAGTTGAGCTTGAAGATAAACCGTTCAGTAGTTTTAATCCGGTTGCCTTTGCTCCGTTCCTCTCAATCTTGGCCGATTTAGGCCAGTCTTTTAATCAAGCTCACCGGGTGCGTTTGACGGTATTAGAGGTTTATCCAGGTACAAACCAGCGGACTGCTATTTCCGAACTTTTCTTATTAGGCTATAAGAACGATCAAGTCTTTGGGGATAACTGAATAAAAAAGCTGAGATCATGGTGGTTGATCTCAGTTTTTTCATCGCTTACTCCTGGCTACCTAAGCGTGCTTCTAATTCTTTGACTCGTTCTTCCAGGGTGAAATAGTCCTCTTTTTTTATATAACCTAAATTGTTCATTACTTCGTTTACCTGGTGTTGGATCATTTCCTTGAGGGCTGATTTTTCTTGTTCTCCCTTTTCCATTAATTCATAGAACAATTTTTTGGCTTCGGCGGTCGTGACTTCGCCCCGTTCTTCCAATTCCTTTAAAAACTTTTCCGCTTTTTCCTTGGTGAAGGAGAGAGTTCCTAAGCCCAGGAGTAAAGATTTTTCCAGTAGTGCTTTCATCAGCTTCCTCCTTTAGCGCTTTAACTTTATTATTAACAATCGAAAACAAATTTATGAAAGGTTGAAAAGAAAGGAAAAAGGGAAAAGGAACTTATCAGGAAAGAGAGAAGTAGTCTACGGGAAGAGGAAAGCGGACGGAAGGTGGTTTTGTGCAGAAAATTTTGCAGTTCTTGATCGGACTGACCCTATTATTACTGGGTGCGTCAGGGCTTTTACTCCTTATTGTCGGTTATCTATGCTACCGTTATTGGTTCGTTGCCTTTTACCAACTAATCCCTTATCTGCTTTTTCTTCTCTATGTACCCTTGATGCTTTGGCTACTCATTACCGGAATAGGGGTGCTGGCCAGGAGGGATTGGGCAAGGTATTCGTTGCAAACGCTCTCGGTATTTCTGATCCTGACAGGGATCATCTTAATTACGGCTTTAAACACCCTTTCTTTCTCTGGGAATCTGCAACTTACTTGGAAACAACTGAAAGTAGCAGGTACGGTTGGACTCTTTGTTCTTTTGATTTTGCTTCCGCTCTTCTCCCTGATGTTATTCTCCGAGAAAAAAGAGGAGTTGTGGACAGATTCCCACTCCCGGGCAGAGGATAAACCGTCAATGTATAATTTCCACTAGAAATACTGGTCGAACTGATTAAACTTTTGTTTCGTGGCTGGGGCCTTTTTTTTACCTATCACTTGCTCATTTTTTGGTCGTCTCCGATTACCACCGTTAAGATTGGCAGTTCTCCGGATTGGTTGGACTATGGGGCGTGACCGGGAGTCTGTGACGGAAAACAGGCGGAACATTGATTACACCTGCCTCTACTTTTTCATTTTCCGGAAGGGTCGTGCACGACCATTCCCGTGTCTGTAACAAATAGTATGGGCAGCAGAAGGGAATTTTATACAGAAGGGGCAACCGGCAAATGCTTCTTATGTAAGACCTAAATTTGTTGGGGACAGTAAAAGCAAAGGACAGGCAAATAGTTGAGGGGGAAGCAAATGTTAACGGGAAAACAAAAATCTTTTTTACGGGGGCTGTTAAACCCGATGTCTCCGATCTTTCAAGTAGGGAAGGGAGGAATTACCGAAAACCTCCTTAAACAGCTGGACGAGGCATTAGAAGCCCGTGAGCTGATTAAGATTACGGTGTTAAATAACCAAGTTGCGGAACCGGAAACGATTGCCCAGGAGATTGCGGCCGGAACCGGGGCGGAGGTTGTGCAAGTGATCGGGAATAAAATTGGGCTGTACCGGGCGGCTAAGAAAAAACGGATCGAGTTGCCGTAGATTTAAACCTTGAGCTGCGTTTACCAGTAGGCGCACGGTAAAATTTTAAGATAACCCCAACAAAAAAAGACCCAAACGGGTCTTTTTATTATTCATTCAATCTTGTGTCTTTAACGAAGTGAGGAAAATAGTTCTTGTAGGAAAAAAGGGTTATTTAACGAAAACTTTTGGATTTAAAGACAGACCGGAGAAGAAAATTGAACCTCAAATTGTTCAGGAGTGTAAGATGAGAACATTAAAAAAGGACATTTTATTGATCTTTGGCATCCTTCTTGGTACGGTCCTGCTCAGTTTTATGATCGGAACCGTCTTCGATTATTATTTGTTTCAACGTAATAATGAACTGATTAAGAATTACGAAAAAATCAACCAAATAGTAACGGCCTTTACGGATTCTAAAACCGCCTTTAATTTATACAATCGGTATCATGATCTTTATAACTTGGAAGAGTACGAGAAAAAGGCCGAAATTATCGCGCAGCTTTTTGCTGAAATGGAAGAAGAGCTGAACCAGACCTGGCAATGTAGGATGTATTACAGAATAGTTATGCAGATGCTTGAGCATAGAGCGGATTGTGTAGAAAAATTCATCAACTATATTCCGGTATCTGGGAGTTCAATCGATGATCTAAGTTACATTCAAATTATGAACGATTATATCGAAACTCACATCAATAGTTTAATGTCCAATTATATTGATTATTTGAACCAAGTCAATTATGCGCAGATGCAAAACCACCAAAAGGCTCGACGGTGGATAAATTTCTTGGTTTTTCTCGTTGTTGGGGGTTTAACCTTCCTCTGTTATGGTATCTATAAAAATATTTTTCGATCGATCGAAAAAATTCGTCATGTTGCTGAAGAAGAACATTCAGGAATCCGGATCAAGAATGGTCGGACTTTTCTATATGGATGAAGGGGCCAGGAATTTCTTTACGGTCAAAGCCCCGGTAACCAAGCTTTCTGATATTAAAGGTTTAAAAATTCGCGTTCAAAGTTCGGCTCTGATGCTGGATACGATTGCGGCTTTAGGAGCCAATCCCACCCCGATTGATTACGCTGAGCTATACACTTCCTTGCAGACCGGGGTAGTCGACGGGGCCGAGAACCCGCCGGCCAGCTATTATTCGAATAAATTTTACGAAGTTGCTCCCTACTATGTACTTGATGGGCATACCTTCAGCCCCAGCGTGGTATTGTGCAGCGAAATTACCTGGAACAAGCTTAGTAAAGAAGACCAACAGATTCTATTGGAAGCCGGTAAGCTGACTGAAGAATACAACCGCAACGCCATTGAAGCGGCCGACCAAAAAGCCTATGCCGACTTGAAAGCAGCCGGGGTAACCATCACCGAACTGGAAGACCCCGAGGCCTGGCAAGAAGCAATGGCTCCGGTCTACAAAAAGCACGGTGCGCGCTTCCTTGACCTGATTGAACAGGTGAAAAATATTAAATAATAATCCTGGAGGAACCCATTAACCAAGATTCGGGTGAGCCCGGTTCCTGATCTTTAGGGGCCGGGCTTTCCTAAAAAAGAGGGGGATTTTGCTTGGCAAAAACAATTTATGGAAAATTAATGCGGGGACTGGAATCCTTTTGTAAAGTGGCACTAGTGATCCAAACCATCAGTGTAAGCATCGTGGTCCTGGGGAGGCAAATTTTCCACAAGATGCCGGCCTGGGGCGAAGAACTCACTTTGTTGCTTTTGGTCTGGATGTCACTAGTCGGCGCTGTGATTCTGCTCAAAGAAGATGGCCATATCGCCTTAACGTCTTTTGACCGGTTGCTTCCGAAAAAGTTCATTGAGCTTACTGATCTGCTTTCTAATTCGTTTTTAGGGTTTTACGCAGTGGTCATGCTGATCCACGGGCTGAGTTTGGTTGAAATCACCGCGATGAGTATTCTGCCCGGTCTGAGAATCAGAACCAGCTGGTTGTATGCATCCGTACCGGTTTCATCCTTATTATTGCTGCTGGTAGTAGTAGAAAAAATTATTAACTGGTTTTCCCATCAAGAAAAGGAGGTATAGCGCATGCCGGATCCGACTATAGCTACCATAATAATTATTGGAAGCTTTCTACTCATGTTACTGCTGCGCTTTCCCATCGCTTTCTCACTTGCTTTATCGTCCATTTTTACCGTATTGTACCTGGATATGCCGCTTGCGATGGTCGCCCAGAATATTGTACGAGGAATCAATACTTTTTCACTAATGGCGGTACCATTTTTCATCTTAGCAGGAGAGATTATGAGCTCGGGAGGAATTGCTGACCGTCTGGTCAAACTGGCCGATGCGTGTGTCGGCTGGATGCGGGGTGGGCTTGCTATTGTCAACGTGCTCGATTCCGTTTTTTTCGGTGGTCTTTCCGGCTCATCGGCGGCCGATACTGCTTCCTTGGGCCCCATCCTTATTCCGATGATGACGAAACAGGGCTATGATAAAGACTTTGCTACCGCCATGACCTGTGCTACTTCGGTGCAGGGTATGCTGATTCCGCCCAGCCATAACATGGTAATCTATGCCATGGTCGCCGGGAGTGTATCGATTGGCGCCCTGTTTATGGCCGGTCTGGTGCCTGGGCTTTTTCTGGCTGCCGCCTTTATTGTTTATGCCTTTATTACGGCGAAAAAACGCAACTTTCCGAAAGGCTCTCCTTTCAGCCTGAAAAATCTCTGGGTCAGTTTAAAGGGCGCGTCTTGGGGTTTGGTTATTGTCTTAATTGTAGTCGTTGGGGTGATCTCCGGTTATTTTACGGCGACCGAAGCTTCCGCCCTCGCTGTGGTCTGGGCGTTTATTGTTACTTTCTTCATTTACCGCGAGGTTCCGCTAAGTGAATTCTGGAACATCCTAGGCCGAGCATTAAGAACGATTGTGATGGTCATGATGATCATCGGCACTTCGGCTGCCTTCGGTTGGTTGCTGGCCTATTTACAGGTGCCGAAGTTGGTAGCCAGTGGTATTTTGTCGTTCACCACCAACAAGATTTTAGTACTAATTATCATTAACGCCATTCTCATTTTATTCGGAATGTTTATGGATATGGCGGCGATTATCACTATTACCACGCCTATCTTATTGCCCATTGCGATGCAGGTGGGCATGGACCCTGTTCATTATGGCGGCATGCTTATCTTAAACCTTGGGATCGGGGTCTTAACACCTCCGGTGGGCAGCACCTTGTTTATCGGTTCGGCAATTGCCAAGCTGAGAATAGAAGAATTGGCGAAGGCCTTGGTACCTTTCTATATTATTATGGGCATAGTGTTGTTGTTCATTACTTTTGTCCCGGAAATTACGCTAACTTTACCGAAAATGCTGGGCCTATTAAACTAATTAAACAGGGCGGGATTTATTCGTACCGCAAGTGCGCATTAATCCCGCCTTTCTATATTTAGTACGACTCCCCCGGCTAGGTAAAGGCTTACGAGGGTAATCTCTCATCGTTTTTCTTCCTTAACCGTGTGCGTTCGTTCCGGTTGAGGATTTTCTTGCGAATCCGGATGGCGGTCGGGGTTACTTCGACCAGTTCGTCATCGTCAAGAAACTCCATTGCTTGTTCCAAACTAAAAACGAGGGGTGGGGTGAGGCGGATCGCCTCATCGGCCCCACTGGCTCGCATATTGGTCAGATGTTTTTTCTTGCAGACATTAACATCGAGATCATCATCTTTAGCATGAATACCAACGACCATGCCAGCGTAGACTTTTTCTCCGGGACCGATGAATAAGACACCACGATTCTCGACATTATGAAGCCCGTAACTGGTGGCTTCGCCTGTTTCAAAAGCTACTAACGCACCCCGGCGGCGATGCTCGATCCCTTCTTTCCAGGGGCCATAGGAATCAAACAGGTGATGCATCACGCCCTCTCCTTTGGTGTCAGTTAGAAACTCGGAACGAAAGCCGATTAAACCACGGGCCGGAAGCAAGAACTCTATTTTGACCTGGGTGCCGGTGAGTTGCAGATCACACAGTTCAGCCCGGCGCCGGCCTAATTTTTCAATCACCTGGCCGGAGAAAACCTCCGGAACATTGATAAAGAGCCGCTCATATGGTTCGTGTAGCTGATGGTTGATTATTTTGGTGATTGGTTCGGGTTTGGAGATTTGTAGCTCAAACCCTTCCCGACGCATGGTTTCGATGAGAATCGAGAGGTGCAACTCGCCCCGCCCGGATACTTGGAAGGCATCAGGGGAAGAAGTTTCTTCGACACGTAGACTGACATTGGTCTCTGCTTCCTTCCAGAGACGGTCACGGAGGTGGCGTGATGTTAGATATTTTCCTTCACGCCCGGCGAAGGGACTGTCATTTACCATAAAGGTCATGGTCAGGGTTGGTTCATCGATCGTCAATAAGGGAAGAGGTAGGGGATTTTCCAAATGGCAAACTGTTTCCCCGATATTGACGGTGCCAAGTCCGGAAAGTGCAACAATTTCGCCGGTGGAGACGGCCGGTACCTCTTTCCGTTTTAACCCTTCGTAGACCCATAATTTGCCGATTTTGATCTCCTCAACCTTCCCATCGCGTTTGCATAGACTGATGGTTTGTCCAGCTTGAAGGGAACCATTGCTCAGGCGGCCAATAGCTATTCTTCCTACATAATCGTCATAATCCAACGTGACTATCTGTAGTTGTAGAGGGAGTGCCGGATCACCGGGAGGAGCGGGGATCTCCTGTTTAATCAGTTCAAATAAAGGTTGCATATTACGGCCCGGGACTGCCGGGTCGGTAGAGGCCACTCCTGCTCGTGCGGAGGTATAGATGAGCGGAAAATCCAGTTGCCAACTTTCCGCCTCCAGCTCGACGAAGAGATCAAAGACTTCGTTTAAAACTTCATCCGGACGGGCATCGGGACGGTCGATCTTATTGATTACCACAATTATTTTAAGCCCGGCTTCTAAGGCTTTTCTGAGGACAAATTTAGTTTGAGCCATTGGTCCTTCAAATGCATCGACGAGGAGGAGTGCACCATCGACCATTTTCAAGACCCGTTCAACTTCGCCACCGAAGTCGGCATGTCCGGGAGTATCGACGACGTTAATTTTCAGGTCGCCGTAGTGGACGGAAGTGTTCTTCGCAAGAATGGTAATACCTCTTTCCCGTTCGAGGTCATTACTATCGAGCACCCGGTCGACAACCTGTTCATTATCTCGGAAGACGCCGG
>JAAYGU010000105.1 GCA_012727535.1 Bacillota bacterium
GGAGAACGTAGTTTAATCATGATTACCCCTCCCGTTTGGGTAAAGGAATTGCCGGGCGGTTAAAAGGCGTCAACGGCCTGGTAGCCAGCTTGAATCTAAGTCAAACCTTGGAGATAGAGAAAAAACTTCGTGTTTAGGCAATTCCCTCAGGTAAGTATTGTTTTTGATTACATATAAGTATAGTAAGAAAAGAAAGGAACGCACTAAGTTTTACTTAATGTACAAAGGACAGGGTGGTGGACAAATGAGAATGAGACTGTCCCGCAAAAAGAGAAGTATGCCCGTTTTCCACCTTCCGCGGAAGAACACTTCTTTCTTTATCATCTTAATTATTCTCTGTTTAGTTGTTGGATTCCTTTTTGCTGACCGACAGCTTCGACCAACTATTCAGGCGAAAGCGGAAGCCCACGCCAGAGTACTCGCGACCACATCAATCAATCAAGCCATTCAAGAAAAAATAGCAAAAAATATCCGTTACGAAGATTTAATCTCTGTTAAGGTTGATAACCGGGGACGTGTCGTCTTGATGCAACCCAATACCGGAGAGATTAACCGGTTGGCCTCCGATGCGACGATAGCGGTACAACAATTAATGAAGAATATTGAGCGCAACACAATCTATATTCCCCTCGGACAGTTGTTGGGAAGCCAGATTCTCGCTGGTCGGGGACCGGATATTCCGATTGCAATCGTGCCGGTCGGAACAGTAGAGAGTAGAGTGCATGACGTGTTTGAACAGGCCGGGATCAATCAAACCCGCCATAAGATCCACCTGGCCGTGCAGACAACGGTCCGAATTGTCGTTCCTTTACTCCAATCAAACGTGCAAATAAAGGCCGAAGTTCCATTAACAGAGGCGATCATTATGGGTGAAGTACCCCAAGTCTATTTTGGCGGTGGTCCACCGATTCTCAGCATTCCGGATCTATTAAGGCCAAACATCAGCGAGTAAAGAAAATTATAAGTAACAAAACTTATCCCGCCTGCTTTAGAAGGCGGGAAGTGCATGAAATTTTTCCACCCATGACCATTCCGGCCGGGAGAAAACCTACTCAAAAAGTTCACTGACCGAGATATTTTGGTGGATCCGCCGGATGGTGTCCCCCAGGAGGGAGGCCACGGACAATACTTTTAATCTGGGATTAGCTTTACGCTCGGCTTGTGGTAAGGTATTACAGACGACGACTTCTTTAACGCTTGGCCGGTTTAAACGGTCGAGGGCGGGCGGAGAAAAGACCCCGTGGGTGGCCAGGACATAGATTTCACGGGCTCCTCTTTCTTCTAGGGCGTTGATTACCTGCTCCAAACTGCCGCCGGTATCGATCATATCATCGATAATAATTGAAGATTTACCTTTGACCTCCCCGATAAAAAAGGTCATTTCGGCCACATTAGGAGCGGGTCTTTTTTTATACATAACCCCTAAGGGCCAATGGAGACTGGCCGCTAGTTTTTCTGCCTTTTTCACACTTCCGGCATCGGGCCCAATGACAACGCCATTGGTAATGTTCTTTTCCTTAATATATTGGGATAATTTAGGTAACGCTGTGAGGTGATCGACCGGGATATTGAAGAACCCCTGGATCGCCGGTGCATGTAAATCCATCGTCACAATGCGGTCTACTCCGGCGGTTGATAAGATGTCGGCCACCATACGGGCGGTGATCGGTTCACGCGGAGCGGTCTTCTTTTCCTGGCGGGCATAGGCGTAAAAAGGGATCACCGTGGTAATGCGCCCGGCCGAAGCCCTTTTGAGGGCATCAACCATAATCAATAATTCCATCAGCGTTTCGTTGACTGGTTTGGAAAACGGTTGAATGACGAAAACATCGGCTCCACGAATACTCTCTTCAAAGCGGACATAGATTTCACCATTGGCAAAACGGGAGATCTCGACGCCTCCCAACGATATATCAAGATAATCGGCAATTTCTTGTGCTAAAGCAGGGTTGGCAGTTCCGGTAAACAGTTTCATTTTTCGATATTGATTCAAGACCAGTCACCTCCAAAAATTCCGGAAGCAAATAACCATTGGCCATTCTACATAAAATAAGCACAAACAAAAAAGACCCATAAAAAAAGGCCTTTTTCGTGGGTACCCGATAAATTAGAGTGCCCTTTGTACCTTCCCTGAGCGCAGGCAACGGGTACAAACTTTAATGGTCTTGGGAGCACCGTTCATGAGTGCTTGAATCCGTCTGAGATTGGGCTTCCAAACCCGTCTCGTCTTAATGTTCGAGTGACTGATCTGGTTACCGGAAGCCTGTCCTTTGCCACAAATATCACAACGAGCGGCCACTTCGTTTACACCTCCAACGTAAGCTTTGTCCTAAACTAAATAGATTCTACCATAACATATAATCGACTGCAAGAACATTCCGCTGAAAGCCTTTGACGTTAACTCAGTTTAAAAGTTTTAATTTAGAGCAGGAAAAAAACTTAAGTAGTAATATTTAAAAAATCAAGACAAATAGCGAAAAAAAAGGAGATTCTCTTTTCGAAAAGAAGATCATACAGAATTCAGCTAATATTATAAGGGGGAAAGAGGGAACACCTTGGGGTGATTATGTTAAACTGAACCACTCTTTTTCAGTATTTTTCTTAAAGAGCAGGAGTTCAGCTTAAAAAGGCGAATATAACTTAAGATTTTGTACTTATAAAGGAGGTCTAACCTGTGGAGAGAAACCTCTCCGTCAAGTCCCAAAAACCTTTGGGAACGATTGACGTAGCCCCGGATGCCATTGCCATGGTTGCAGGGATCGCAGCTTTGGAGTGTTTTGGCGTGGTGGGGATGTCGTCCCGAAGTTTGCAGGATGGCATCGCCGAGTTATTACTAGGTAAAGAAAACCTGACAAAAGGGATTGAAGTACGGATCGATGACAACCGTGTAATTGTGGATCTATATGTAATTGTAGAATATGGAACCAGAATTAGTGAGGTTGCCCATAATGTGATTGAAAATGTAAAATACGCAATTGAGAACCAGATGGGAGTCAGTGTCGACCGGGTGAATGTGATCGTCACTGGTGTCCGCACAGGAATGGACGGTAAAGCGTAGGGAGGGTCAGGGATTGAGCCTTGATTTTATCGACGGACCAAAACTAAAACAGTTACTCGCAATGGGTGTTGAAACTCTTACTGAGTATAAAGAAGAAGTAGATGACCTTAATGTCTTTCCAGTTCCGGACGGAGATACGGGAACTAATATGTCCCTGACTTTTCAAGCGGCCTGGCGTGAAGCGGAAAAAGCAGCGGATGAAGTTCCAGCTATTTTGGAGCGCGCTGCCCAAGGTGCCCTCATGGGTGCCCGGGGAAATTCAGGGGTAATTGTTTCCCAGTTCTTCCGGGGTTTTGCGAAAAGTGTCGGGAAGGCTGAAAAGTTGGGGATCCCCGAAATCAGTAAAGGAATTGTCGGCGCTGCTAATTTAGCATACCAGGCTGTCCGTAAACCGGTGGAGGGAACAATCCTTACGGTAGTTAGGGAAGCAGGCCAAAAAGCGCAGGAGATCGAGGGGAAAGAGGAAGATCTAATTAAGTTTTTAAAGAAGGTCTATCAACATGCAGAGGCTACCCTGGAGCTGACTCCGGAGTTATTGCCAGCCCTCAAACAAGCCGGAGTGGTGGATGCGGGCGGTAAAGGTCTGCTCTACTTCTTCCAGGGTATAATTGATGCGCTGGAAGGGAAGAAAGTTGTCACGCGGAAGAAAGCCGGGCGCGATGAGAAAAAAGAGAGCGTTTCCGCGCGCCGGGTCGACGAAGAACTTGAGCTGGAAGAGATCACTTTCCAGTATTGCACCGAGTTTCTGCTGCGCGGAAAAGGATTGATGGTGGAGAGTATAAAAGAGGATCTGGCACCCCATGGCGACAGTATGCTGGTGGTTGGGGATGATAAGACGGTTAAAATCCATATTCACACCAATAATCCTGGTTTGATTTTGGATTATGCCGTCCGTTTGGGCGAGCTATCAGAGATTGACATTAATAACATGGTCGAACAGAGTCAGCAACGCCTGGAGAAGATGCGCCGCAATCAAGAGCCGCAAACCCTAAAAGAAATTGGGTTGGTGGCGGTCGTGGCCGGAGAAGGATTGCAAAACATCTTCCGTAATTTAGGGGTGGATGAGATCATAGAAGGCGGCCAAACGATGAATCCGAGTACGGAAGATCTTTACCGGGCGGTCTCCAAAGTCCCCGCCACACAGGTGATTATCTTGCCAACCAACAGTAACGTGGTCCTGACCGCCGGACAGGTCGGGGAACTGACTGAGATCCCGGTGGCGGTGGTTCCTTCGAAGACTGTTCCGCAAGGTGTAGCCGCTTTAATGTCGTTTGTTCCCGAGGAGAGTCTCGTCCATAACCAGGAGGCAATGACGAGAGCCTTGAGTAATGTGCTTACCGGGGAAGTAACCTTTGCCGTGAGAAACTCCTCTTATAACGGGTTCGAGATTCAGGAGGGTGACATTATTGGCTTAAAAGAGGGGGATATTGCCTGTGTCGGTAAAGATGCCACCCAGGTACTGCTGGAATTACTGTCTAGTTGTGGCGTGAATGATGACTCATTTATTACTTTATATTACGGCCATGATATTAATGAACAAGAGGCCCAAAGTGTGTTGGAGAAAGTGCAAAATCTGTTCCCAGAAACTGAAGTCGAATTATATTATGGTGGACAACCCCTGTACTATTATCTATTTTCAGTTGAATAATTCTTGGTGTAATCTTTGTTATAATTAAATATTACAAGAGAGCAAGCGAGTTGGCGATGAGAGTAACCGGCGGAAAATACAGAGGACTTACCCTTACCGGTCCCTCCTATCAGGGACTGCGACCGACGACTGATCTGGTGCGGGAGGCTTTATTCAATATCCTCGGACCGACCTTGGAGGGTGTTCGGGTTTTAGATTTGTTTGCTGGTTCCGGTGCTTTAGGCATTGAAGCTTTAAGTCGGGGAGCCGGCGCAGTGAGTTTAGTGGAGAAAGATCCTAGAGGTTTACATCTTTTAAAACAAAATCTCCAGCGTCTACGTGACGTTACCGCAGAGGTCAGAGTCTTCCCGGCGGATGTGTTCAGGATTTTACCGAAATTTGGTCGGGAAGGAACAAAATTTGACCTTATTTTAATTGATCCGCCTTATCATGCCAACTTATGGTTAAGGGTGCTCGAGTTGCTCTCCCAGCACGCTTTGCTGGCCCCAACAGGCCGGATTGTTTTGGAAATCTCCAAACACACTGAACTTCCGCCAGAGGTGGACAGTCTGCACCGCGTCGATAAAAGGTTCTACGGTGAGATGTCGTTGGAGTTTTGGCAGAATAAAACTGATGGAGCTGATCGGAGATGACTATTGCCATATGCCCGGGTAGTTTTGACCCGGTGACAAATGGCCATCTTGATATAATTCAGAGGGCTGCGGTAATTTTTGATGAGTTAATTATTGCGGTGGGCAATAACCCAGGGAAAAAGCCGCTGTTTACGGTGGAAGAACGGATTGAACTTTTAGAAAAAGCGATTGCGGAGATTCAACTAACCAACGTCCGTGTTGATCATTTCAGCGGATTACAGGTGGAGTATGCCCGGGCTAATCAAGCGCGGGTGATTGTCAAGGGCTTAAGAGCGCTGTCGGATTTTGAGTACGAGTTTCAGATGGCGCTGACCAATAAAAAACTAGCCCCTGAGATCGAAACTATGTTTATGATGACCGCCACTGAATATTCGTTCCTTAGCTCGAGTCTGGTGAAGGAGATTGTTTACTTCGGCGGGGAGCCGGTGGATTTGGTGCCGACAGTGGTTTTGGATGCTTTACATAAGAAGATGGGTAGCCGAGGGAAAAAAGATGAAGAAAAACCATTTATTAATCCTTCTTGAGCGTTTGGAGGAGGTTTTAACCAAAGGTCCTAAACTGGCCGGACGCTCTTTGATTGTGCTTGATGAAGCCCTTGAACTGTTAGAAAAGATCAAACTGACTCTGCCCGCGGAGGTAAAAGAAGCCCAACAGCTACTAGCGCAGAAGGAAAAGATTCTCCAAACGGCGAGGGAAGAAGCAGAGCAGGTTATTCAGCGTTCTTCCAAGGAGGCACAGAGAATCCTCTCTGAACATCACTTAACGAGATTGGCGGAGGAAAAGGCGAACGCCATCAAGGAGCAGGCTTATAGCGTTGCCCGCCAGGCAGAAAAGGAATTGGCCCTGTATGCCCAGGAGGTTTTGGGTAAGTTAGAGGAAAACCTGATTGAGGCGTTAAAAGTCGTTCATCGGGCGAAAGATAGCTATGCGGAGTTGGAGAGAGAAGAAGGAGAGCGCCGGGAAGAACATGACTAATAAATTGACAGAAAAAAAGAAGAGATTAGAGCAGGCTAAACGGAGAAAGATCACCATCGCGATTGATGGTCCGGCCGGTTCGGGGAAGAGTACAGTGGCCAAAAGAGTCGCGGAAGAATTAGGAATCTTATATCTTGATACCGGAGCAATGTACCGGGCGATCACTTTAAAGGCCTTACGTAGTGAATTGTCCCTGGACAACCAGGAAGAATTAACAAGGTTAGCCGGTCAGGTCGAGTTGGACTTCCAACGGATGCCGGATGGCTCCCATCATCTCTTGATGGATAGTGAAGATGTCAGCGAGGAGATCCGGTCCCTACCGGTTTCGCAAAAGGTTTCGATCGTGGCCGCTGTGCCCGGAGTCCGGGCACAGCTGGTCAAACAGCAGAGAGAAATTGGCGCCCGTGGTGGTGTGGTCATGGACGGGCGAGATATAGGCACGGTGGTTCTTCCCCAGGCTGATTTGAAAATATTCCTCACGGCTTCGTTAGAGGAGAGAACCCAGCGGCGTTGGCTGGAGTTAACAGCGAAGGGAGTTAATGTTACGCCAGAAGAGATTAAAGAGGAGCTCATCCGCCGGGATGCACTTGACTCCGGTCGGGAAGTAGCACCGTTGCGCCCGGCGGTGGATAGTGTGACTATTGACACTAGTAACCTCAGCATCGAGCAGGTGGTGGAGCGGATTTTGGCGTTGTCTTCTTCTCTAAAAGTACCGGAAGCGCCGGGATTGCTCTATAAGATTTGTGGCTCCTTCCTCTACTTTTGCTTAAAGGTTTTTTACCGCTTTTCGGTCGAGGGTGCCCACCATCTTCCAGCGACGGGGCCGGTGATTGTGGCCAGTAATCATACTAGTTTGCTTGATCCGATCGTTGTGGGCTGTAGTATTTTACCGAGGCAGAGGCCGGTTAGGTTTATGGCGAAAGAGGAGTTGTTTCGGATTCCCCTTTTAGGACCGCTCATCCGCAAACTGGGGGCTTTTCCGGTGAGGCGGGGAAAAGGAGACCGGGCGGCCTTACGGGCTGCAATGGAAGTGTTGAAAGAGGGGAAAGTCCTTGGGATTTTTCCGGAAGGAACCAGGTACAATGATAACAAGCTCCATCCTTTGCGGCATGGTGTCTCCTTGTTAGCGATGGAGACGAATGCCAAGATCTTGCCGGTGATTATCCGTGGCACCCAAAACCTTACTTTCTTCCGTTTTCCGCGGATCAAGGTTTATATCGGGGAAGCTTTTACGCTTGCTCCGGTCGGTACGAAAAAAGAGATGGTGCTGAAAGGAACCGCCGAAATCTACTCGCGCTTACTTAATCTATGGGAAAATGCTAATTAACCGGTGGCGGAGGCGAAAAATTGGGTAAGATTATCATTGGGGAAAAAGCTGGATTTTGTTTTGGGGTAGAACGGGCGCTCCGGATTGCGCGGGAAAGTAGAGCACAAAATACGCAACCGGTTTATATTTTAGGTTCCTTGATTCATAATCCCCGTGTCGTCGCCAAGATGGAAGCGCGTGGGATTAAGACCATTTCCGACTTGAGCGAAGCCGAGCCGGGAGGGATTTTACTAATCAGGTCGCACGGGGCCGGCCCCTCTTTGCTTAAGGCGGCGGAGGAGCGGGGTTTGCAGGTGATCGATGCCACCTGTCCGTTTGTTAAACAGGAACAGAAGCTGGCCCAGAAACTGTTGGCTGAAGGCTTTCAGGTAGTAGTGGTGGGAGAACCGCAGCATCCTGAAGTCAAGGCGGTAGTTGAGGCCGTTGACGGTCAAACCGTGGTTCTTGATCCAAAGGACCAGGCGGCGGTCGCGGCGACTAAATTTTCCGCCCGGGTCGGCTTAGTCTGTCAGACCACTCAACCACTGGAGAATCTGACCCAGGTGGTTACGGCCTTACTTCCCCGGGTGAAGGAGTTAAAAGTTTATAATACGATCTGTCATGCCACTCGCGAACGACAGGAGGAAACGGCAAAACTTGCGCGGGATGTTGATCTGTTGTTGGTCGTTGGTGGAAAGAACTCGGCGAATACGCGAAAACTTGCCGAAATTGGGGCTTCCCTGACACCAACTTATCATATAGAATCAATAAGAGAGATTGACCCTCAATGGCTGAGAGGGAAAAACTTAATTGGGGTAACAGCCGGAGCGTCGACTCCTCAAGAGCAGATCTCCGAGGTTGTTGACTGGCTGAAAGAAAATTCTGCAGGAGGTATAGACATGGAAGAAAATCAGATTATGAACGAGCAACCGGCGGAAGGAGTAAAGGAAGAAGTACAGTCCGAAGCGGCGGTTGACAATGGGGAGATGCTGCTAAGCTTAGAGATTCCCCGCCTCGAGGAAGGGAGCATTGTGGAGGGGATCGTGGTCGAAGTGAACAAGGAGGAGGCTTCGGTTAGCGTCGGCGGCAAGTCTGAACTGCAGATCCCCCTGCGGGAACTGACGAATGAAAATGTCGCTTCTGCCGAGGAAGTCGTTAAGAAGGGTGATAAAATAAAAGTAATGGTCCTTAAATCGGCCGATGAAAAAACGATGCTCTCGAAGAAACGGGCCGATGAGGAGTTAGCCTGGAACAAACTGGCCGAGGATTATCAGAATCATCGCCGCCTCAGTGGTAAAATTGTCCAGGCGATTAAGGGTGGACTCCAAGTCAAGTTGGATGGAGTGACCGCATTTCTCCCGGCTTCACAGGCCGACCTCGGTTATGTTAGTGACCTATCGACCTTGGAAGGGTTGGAGGCAGAGTTTTATCTGATCGACTTTGACCGTGAGCGTCGTCGGGCGGTACTTTCCCGCCGGGAGGTACTGGAAGAGGAACGACGGGCGGTTGAGGAGAAGGTTTACAATGAATTGGCCGAAGGAGAAAAGCGCACCGGGGTGGTGACCAGACTGACACCGTTTGGCGCCTTCGTAGACTTAGACCAAGGGGTGGAGGGATTATTACATATCTCCGAGATCGCTTGGGACCGATTGCAACATCCGTCGGAACGCTTGACCGAAGGACAGCAAATCGAGGTACTGGTGACCAAGGTTGACCGGGAAGCGAAAAGGATCTCGCTCAGTCTTAAACAGTTATCCCCTCATCCCTGGACGAACATCGAGGAAAAATACAAAGTGGGCGACCTTGTAAAAGGAAAAGTTGTCCGTCTCACTTCGTTCGGCGCCTTTGTTAATCTGGAAGAGGGGGTCGACGGACTAATTCATGTCTCCCAATTAAGTGACCGGCGGGTTGAGAAACCAGAGGAAGTTGTCCAAGTCGGACAAGAGGTGCAGGTGAAGGTGATCAAGATCGAGCCGGAGCAGAGGAGAATTGGCTTGAGTCTGCGCGAAGCCCAGGAGGAGAAGGTCGTTAAAGAGAGTAAGGAAAGGACCGTTCCCGGCTTGGAAGACAAGCCGCTCTCTTCCAATCTTGGTGCGCTCTTAGCGGAAAAGATGGAACAGCTTAAAGGGGAAGGCACCGAATAAAGCAGTATCCCCCAGATTGTTTTTAATAATTTAATTTGCGATTGGGAATTGAACAAAGACATCAGCGACGGCTGGTGTTTTTTTTCTCCTTTTGAATTGGATTTTACCATAGTGGGATAATAAAATTCGAAAAGAATTCACAAGAGAAAAGCTGTGCTCTTGGTCAGGAACAAGCGTACTGGTAGATAAGGTAAGGAAGAATGAATAAACCGGAAAAAGGAGGGAGAAGAATGAACCTGGGAGTAATTCTGTTAATCGGAACAGGGATTTTGATCCTTTTAGGCCTGGCCCAACAGGTACTAGACCGGCTCTACCTTAATGATAGACAAGCCTTACTGATTTTAGCCGCGATGGTCCTGGGCAGTTTTATTGATATCCCATTATTCCGGGGTACACCTGCCCTGAGTATTAATGTTGGTGGAGCCATTATTCCATTGGCGCTGAGCATCTACGTTTTGAGCAGGGCGGGAACACATAAAGAGACGACCCGAGGGCTATTGGGAACCCTGCTCATTGGCGCGCTCATCTACGGCGGATCTAAACTCTACGCTTTTGACATCGACCGCGGCTGGCTCGAACCACAGTATTTATGGGGGATCATTGCCGGAGTGACCGCCTATCTGATCGGACGTTCACGGCGGCTGGCCTTTATCGGGGCGACGCTCGGTATTATCCTGGCCGATATAGCCCATGCCATTGAGGCGGCTCTGACCGGAATAGATGCCCCAACCAGCATTGGCGGGGCGGGCGTCCTGGATACCATCGTCCTGGCCGGGCTGATTGGGGTGCTTTTTGCGGAAGTGATCGGCGAGTCCCGGGAACGCCTACAAGGCGGACCGGTGCGTTCGGAGGAACGCCCGGAACAGTTGGAAGAACCGGAACAGCGGGAAGGAGGAGAAGAGCATGGTTAGTCCCCGGCGCACTGTGTTATGCCTTCTGGTAATCCTACTCCTCGCGCGGGCCTTTCCGGCCAGGGGAGAGATAGAAAGGGCTGATGGGTATTTTACTTTGGTCGACCGGGAAGGGCGCACGATTTGCCGGACTGCCCACCAGGTACATGAGGGTGATCAGTATTTAGCGGCTGATAATGTACTGTATGAAGTGGAAGAGATTAGGGAAGATACCGCTCATGTGCGTTTTGTTAAGCGGGTGAATCTGGAGGCAATGGTGAATCCCTCCTTGTTTACCCGGATTAAAACGGCGGTTGCGGGGTTTTTCCAAGGAAAAGCTTTGGTCCAAGGGGAAAACCGACCGATTGCCATCTATCATACTCATTCGGCCGAATCTTACGTTCCGACCGATGGTACCGACAGCATCCCCGGAGACGGTGGGATCCTGCAGGTCGGCGAGAGTTTAGCCCAATCTTTACGCGAAAAAGGAGTCAATGTTATTCATAGCAAAACTTCGCATGAACCACATGATGCGATGGCCTACGACCGTTCCCGGCGGACCGCGGTCGAATTGCTCAAGAAAAACCCCATTGCCCTGATTGATCTGCACCGCGATGCGGTTCCTCCAGAGGAGTATAAGGATGAGGTAAATAATACTCCTGTCACCAAAGCCCAACTGGTGGTCGGCCGCCAAAATCCAAACCGGAAAGCAAACGAAGCTTTTGCTTACCAGGTCAAAGCAGCCGTCGATCGGAAATATCCGGGTTTGGTTAAAGGTATCTTTTACGGCAAAGGCAAATATAACCAGGATTTGGCACCACGTTTACTCCTGGTTGAGATGGGCACCCATACCAACAGCAGGGAAGAGGCGGAACGAGGCGCCGCGATCTTTGCTGCAGCTGCCCATGAGGTGTTGACGGTGGCGAAGACCAGCCAAAGGGCGGTCGGGAGTGGTTCTTCCCGTGCCGTGCTCTGGATCATTGGCCTCGTGGGTGCCGGGGTTATCCTTTATCTCCTGCTGAACAGCAGTTGGAGTAAGATCCGAAGTGAGGTTGGGCACGTCACCGGAGAGGTTAATCCGGAGGTGCCAGGCGAAGAGGAACCGCCTCAAGAGCCGCCCGGGGAGGGATGAAGCTTTAAGGTCATCTACTACTGGGCGGGGAATAATGCGCTAGCACCGCTGATGGCCGCTATCCATCTCGGCTTTCTACCATCCCGGGTTAGTACCCAAGCCGAATTAGAGTTCGTCCGGAAAACCGCGGTCTGTATCCCTTGGCACCAGGGGTGTACAAAGCGGGAATATGGCTCATTAATATTCATCGGGCACCATCCCCCAGCGGAGGTTTATATTCTGCCGGTTGGGAAAAAGGCAGGATTGGTACTGAAGACCTTCACCGCAGCCGTAACTCTACTTGGCGATGATCCCATAAACTACCGTTTGGTCGATTGTGAAACCGTACTCAAGAAAAGAGCAAAAAATGGGGTTTTTCTTTCCCGTCTTAGCTGTACAACCTATAATTTAATTGGTTCAATGGTAACTGCCGTCCAAAAGGGGTTAACAGAGTGAAAGTAATCTACCATTGCTACGGCCGGGCGCATTCCTCGGTGATTGCCGCTTACTTACACCTCGGCAAGCTGCCCATGCAAGGGCCGGTTACGAAAGAACAGATTATGGCCGTTCCCGAGTTTGATTTAGCAGAGGCCGCAGATTGGGGGCGACCCTATTTTGTAGGCAAGGATACGGATGCCAATGAGGTCTTTATTTTGGGTCTGAACAGCCAGACCCAAATTTGTTCCCAACTAATCTATAGTTTGGCTTGCCATTTAAGGATGGCGGACCAGCTCATCATGGTGAATACCTTGACCGCGATCGGTTTATTGACAAGGGTGGGGGGATTTCTTTCCAAGCAAATTAGATGGCATCGACTGGGTAAGCCCTTAGCGGCCCGGGGGATAGTCTCCTCCCTACCCAAATTAAGAAGTCTGGTCACCGCGGTTAAAATCCAGTTGCAGAAGGAGGAGCCCGATGCAGAAGAAAAAGCTGATTATCATTACTGATGGTGACCATACCGCCCGGGAAACGATTGAAAAAGCAGGTGCCAACCTGGGACTGCATACGATTTCTGCTTCGGGAGGTAACCCGACGGTGCTTCCGGCGGAAGAAGTGAAAAGAAAGATTACTGAAGCAGAGCAGGAGCTCCTCCTGATGATGGTGGATGATGCCGGTTTCCGGGCAAAAGGCCCGGGGGAAAGGGTCTTAGAAGCGCTCTGGCAAGACGAGCGTTTTTCCGTATTGGGAGTGGTGGCGGTGGCTTCGAATACGGAGGGGGTGGTCGGCGTACCGGTTGATTTCTCCGTGACTAGAGAGGGAAAGATCCATTGGGGTCCGGTTAATAAAGAAGGTAAACCTGAACCGGAGGGGCGCTTAAGAGTGGAAGGGGATACCGTGGATGTGCTCAATGGGTTGCCAATCCCGTTAATCGTCGGGATTGGCGATATTGGAAAAATGGAGCACGCCGACGACAAGGAGCAAGGGGCCAAGATTACCACCCTAGCGATCCGGGAAATCCTTAAATTTCACGGATTGAAACCTTAAGCCAGCCCGTCAGAATCTCCGTGTGGGCCGAATGGTGTTTCCTTGTTCCGGTGAATTATCATACGAGTGGCGAGTTGTATTTTCTATGTAGAATTTGAAGAATAAGGGGTGAGGCGGATTAAGATCGGAATTCCCCGCGCACTTTTATATTTTTGGTATGGTCCGGCTTGGCGGGTTTTTTTCCAAGAGATGGGGTTGACCCCGCTAGTTTCGGGTCCGACGGGCAAAGAGATCCTTAACGCCGGGGTGAAAGCCGCGGTGGAGGAGGTTTGTTTGCCAGTAAAAATTTTTCTGGGCCATAGTCTGACAATGCAAACCCAATGTGATTGCTTGCTTACTCCCCGGTATATTAGTGTCAACAAGGGAGAGTTTATCTGCCCTAAATTTATGGGCCTTCCGGAGATGACCCGGCAGGCGGTCGGTACCGGCCGTCAGTTAATCTGGAAAAGCGACCACAAATGCCATTGGGGCTCGCTCAAAGCTTTACCGCGAGAAATAACCTCCGGTTATGCACAGAGTAGGGTGAAGAAAAGTTTGAAAAAGGCGAAGGCGGCCCTGGAAGCTTACCACTTGTTGATGCAAGGAGGACTGTTACCGTTGGAGGCCGAGACAGCGCTGCTGAAGGGGAGTCAGCCGTCGGCCGCGGACTACGAACCGGCTATAGGGTTGATTGGTCATCCCTATTGTCTGCATGATGCTTTTATTAACCTGGGGACTGTTCAATTATTACGGGAGCAGGGATTTAAAGTCTTGGTTCCGGAGATGTTTCCCGCCCGGCAGATTGCCTTGGAACTCAGGGATCTACCCAAACCCTTGTTTTGGACTTTAGGACAACGCATCTTAGGGGCCTTCCGTCTGATGTGGAAGAAAGGGGTGGCCGGAGTAGTCTATCTTAGTGCTTTTGCCTGCGGACCGGAGGCGTTGATTGGCGAGATGGTCAAGCGGGAGAGTAAAGCCGCAGGTCTGCCGCTTTTACAGCTGGATCTGGATGAGCATTCGGGGGAAGCCGGGTTCATTACCAGAATGGAGGCGTTTTTGGATCTACTAAAGCGAAAGAGGAGATACAGTTGCGTCTGACTTTTCCCCATATGGGTTTGTTATCGATCCCCGTGGAAACCCTGATTAACGGTTTGGGCCATGAGGCCGTGGTCGCCCCGCCGACCAATAAACGCACCTTTGAGTTGGGTGCGCAATTTTCTCCGGAAGCAGCCTGCTTACCGTTTAAGGTCAACCTTGGTAACTTTATCGAAGCTTTAGAGCAGGGGGCGGAGGGGATACTGGCGGCCGGGGGTACCGGTCCGTGCCGCTTTGGCTATTACGCGCAGATCCAACAGCAGATTCTTCATGATTTAGGGTATAAATTCCAATTGTTATTGCTTGATCCACCGAAGGGCCGGACGAGAGAACTCTACCGTGCGTTGAAGATTCTTCTAAAATACCGCCGTCCCGATCAGGTGGTGCGCCTAGTTAACCTGGCCTGGAGGAAGGCGCAGTGGTTGGACCGGGGGAATAAGCTCTTCCGTTATTTTCTGCCCCGGAGCAAAGACCAAGGAGCAGCAGGGCGCTGTTATGAAGAGTTTTTAGCCAAGGTCCGCCGGGAACCATTGAGTGGGCAACTCCCGCTGCACTACCGTGATTTATCCACGAAACTGGAGACCCTTGCCACCGGGTCGTCGGCTGAAACAATCCTACGAGTGAAGATCATCGGCGAGATCTATATGGTGTTGGAACCGCGGGTCAATTTCCACCTAGAAACGGTCTTGGGCAGGATGGGAGTGGAGGTTGTTCGGCCTTTATCAATCTCCCAATGGGTAGAGGAGCATTTGTTAGGGGTTTTCTTTCCAGGACATAAACAAAGAACCATTTTACTGTCTGAGCCTTTTCTCCCTTCGTTTGTTGGCGGACATGGACGGGAGACCATCGCCGAACTTGTGGATGCGGGCGTTAACCGGTTGGATGGGGTCATTCAGGTTCTACCTTTTACCTGTATGCCGGAGATTGTAGCACAAAGTATTACGCCGGAAGTGAGTAAAGTCTATGGGATCCCGGTTTTAACCTTGGTCATTGACGAACACTCGGGGGAAGTGGGGATGATGACACGGTTGGAGGCGTTTGTTGATTTGATGCGACGGAAGAAAGCGATGATGAGGGAAGTGAGCAATTGAATAGGAACGAGCTTTTTTTCGGGGTAGATGTGGGTTCCGTCAGCACCAACCTGGTGGCTATGGAGCCAACGGGGCAGGTGGTCAAGAAAGTTTACCTCCGCACGGAGGGTAATCCGGTGGCGGCAGTGCAAAAAATCTTCACTCAGCTCGGCCGGGAATTTGCCAAGGCGAAAGTATTGGGGGTGGGGGTGACCGGTTCAGGCCGCCAGTTGATTGGCGCTATTTTAGGAGCCGACGTCGTAAAGAACGAAATTACAGCGCACGGGGTGGCGGCCTTACAGGCGGAACCTAAGGTCCGAACGGTCGTCGAGATTGGTGGCCAGGATTCAAAGATTATTATTCTCCGGGACGGGGTGGCGGTTGATTTTGGGATGAATACGGTTTGCGCTGCCGGAACCGGTTCCTTTCTTGATCAACAAGCTAACCGGCTTAACCTTCCGGTCTCTGAATTGGGCACCCTCGCGCTCCGCGCCCGGCATCCGGTACGGATCGCCGGGCGATGTTCGGTTTTTGCCGAATCGGAAATGATCCACAAACAACAGATGGGTCATCGCCTGGAGGATATTGTGGCTGGGCTGTGTGCGGCGCTCGTGCGCAACTATTTAAATAATGTCGCCAAGGGGAAGGAGATCCAGCCGCCGGTTCTTTTTCAGGGTGGGGTGGCGGCTAATGCCGGCATTAAAAAAGCCTTTGAAGATGAATTGGGTTTTCCCGTTATTGTCCCGCAGTATTATGATGTGATGGGGGCGTGGGGAGCAGCCCTGATTGCCCGTGAGGAACAGGTAAACTACCAAAAGACGAGTTTCCGTGGGCTTAAGTTCTGTGAAGAGGAGATCAAGATTAGCAGTTTTGAATGCCCAGATTGTGCGAATCGCTGTGAAGTAATTACGGTGATGGTTGCCGGGGCCAAAATCTCCGGCTGGGGGGACCGTTGTGGAAAGTGGCAGAGGATAAACACTGAGGCCACGGGTTAAAATAAGATGGAATTTTCGACAAAAAGAGGCTAAGGATGAAGAAAAAATTTCGTCAACCACGACTGCCGTCCGCTTTAAAAAAAGAAAAAGAGCGGCGACAAAAAGAGCAGCAGGGTGAAGGGCCGTTTCTAAAGCCAGAGTTGGAAGCGAACATTACCTATCTCCGGGAAGCGATTGGCCACAGTAATGATGTGATCTTCCGGGAGTTTTATATGAAACTGGACCAACCAGTCCGGGCGATGTTGGTCTTTGTGGACGGCTTGATCACTAAGGAAGTAATCAATGAATATATCCTTCACGCCTTGACCACTTTTGAAGCCGACGCAGAAGATAAGTGGACACGGGAGCGGGAGAAGCTGGCGGAGAGGGTCAAAGACCATATCTTGACCATCAACGAAGTGAGTCTCCAATCCGATTTCGGGCAAGTGATTACCGCGATTCTCTCCGGTGAGACCGCACTGTTGATTGACGGTAGCGACCAGGCTTTGATCTGTAATACCCGGGGTTGGGAACACCGGGGGATTGAAGAACCGATGACGGAAGCGGCGGTGCGCGGACCGCGCGTCGGTTTCAATGAGATTTTACGCTCAAATACAGCCCAGATTCGCCGCTCGATTCGTGATCCTGATTTGCGTATAAAAACGATGAAAATCGGAGTACGCTCACAGACTGATGTGGCGATTGTCTATTTGGCGTCGATTGCCAAACCGGAGATCGTTACGGAAGTTGAAGAACGCTTGAAGAAGATCAAAATCGATGGCCTGCTCGAGAGTGCCTACATTCAAGAGTATATCGAGGATAGTCCAGGAAGCATCTTTCCGACCATTCAGGTCACCGAGCGGGTTGACCGGGTGGTGGCGGGCTTACTAGAGGGAAAGGTGGCCGTCCTGACTGATAATACCCCTTTTGCATTGATTATGCCGGTTACTTTTTGGCAACTGTATTATGCGGCTGAGGATTATTACCACCGGTGGCCGCTGGCTATTCTCCTGCGCCTGATCAGGATGATCGCTTTCTTTTTCTCCTTATATCTTCCCGCTTTATTTATTGCCTTTGCCGTGCATAATCCGGAGTTAATCCCGTTTAATCTGGCGATTAAGATCGCCGGGACCAGGGAAGGAATCCCCTTTCCCGTTTTTTTGGAAGGTCTGATGATGGAGTTGGCGATTGAGATCATCAGGGAAGCTTCGGTACGCCTACCCGGTCCATTCGGCCAGACAATCGGGATTGTCGGGGGGTTCGGCCTGGGGGATGCCGCGGTCCGGGCCGGATTGATCTCACCAATCATGACGATCGTGGTGGCCTTAACCGCGATCAGTTCCTTTGCCGCTCCCAGTTTTGGAGTGGCAATTACGATGCGTCTGTTACGCTTTCCGCTCATGTTGGTCGCCCAGATTAGCGGTTTATATGGGCTTTCGATCGCAACGATCGTCTTGCTTATTCATCTGGCCGGGATCCGCTCGTTTGGAGTGCCCTATCTATCGCCGCTAGTGCCTTTGAACCTTTCGGATCTAAAAGACTTCCTGGTGGTGGTGCCCAGGTGGGCGATGATCAACCGTCCCTTGGCTTATGAACCTTTGCAGATTGACCGGGGAGGGATAAAAGCGCAAACCTGGTGGGAAGCGTTGTTCAAGCCCCCCCAGCGTGAGAGAAAAGGGGGGAGGAGAAAAGATGAATAGTCAGTCGGCGCGTTCCCTATCTTCGCGGCAAGTCACTTTAATCATCGTCGGGTTTACCATCGGCGCCGGCATCCTCACTCTGCCCAGCGCGGCGGCGGAATTGATGGGGGCTTCCGGCTGGGTGTGGGTGCTTGCCACCGGGCTTTTGTTTACCGGGGCTGCTTGGGTGGCAGTAAAATTTGCGCAGCAAGCACCCGGGGAAACCCTTGTGGAATATAGTCAAAAACTGCTCGGCAAACCGCTGGGGATCTTATACAGTCTCTTCTTTGCGGCTTACTTCTTTTCGTTCCTGCCAGTTGAGACCCGAGTCCTGCAGGAACTGGTCAATATTTCGCTTTTACCGACAGCGCCGACCTGGTTTGTCAGCGGTTCTTTTATCTTTGTTATGGCGTATGGTGCCTCCCGGGACATTAAACAACTGGCCCAAGTGAATGAGCTCTTGATCGAGATTGCTCTGCTGACAGGTGTTTTTGTCGTTATATTAGCCTGGCAACATTTTGAACCGAAAAACTTAATGCCTTTTTTAGCGCAAGATCAGCTTCACTTAGGAAACTTAAAAGTGGGGATTGGGACAGCTTTTGCTTATGCCGGTTTCCAGTCGATCAATCTGATTTTACCTTATATCAAACAACCGCAAGAGGCGGCGAAAGCCACTCTGAAGGCGCTCTTAACAGTAGTCGGTGTCTATACTTTTTTTACCATCTCAGTGATTGGGGTTTTTGGTTATAAAGAAACGATGGCGATTGCCTGGTCCGGCTTGGAGCTGGCCAAGTCGGTGAATCTGGAAGCGATTATCTTAGAAAGGTTGGATTTAATTTTACTGATTGCCTGGCTGTCTGCGATCTATACCACCGGTCTGCTCACGTATTATATGGCTGCTTTAACTCTTAGTAAGATCTGGCGTTTACCGAGCCACGCACCGATCGTCTGGGCAATGGCCCCGCTCATCTATTATTTGAGTACTCTGCTTAAAAACTATTTTACCTGGAATGAGTGGAGTTTCTATATCTCCCTGCTCACCTTGGCCATTAGTTTTGTTTTTACGCCGCTTCTTTACTTACTCTCTTTGCTGAAAAAACGGGGCGAAAGGAGTGGGTAGCGATAGAGGCTTTTGGAGGAAGAACTAGTTTAACTTTGATACTCATCCTTTGCTTACTCCTTACGCAAACGGGCTGCTGGGGAGGGAGAGAGCTCAACGCCCGGGCCTTTGTAACGGCGATCGCATTTGATCTAACCAAAGATGAAGAACTACAGGAAGAGCAATATTTGATCAGTATTCAACTGCCGGTCCCCGAAAGGATGGCAGGCGGCGAAGGGCAAGGCGCCGGGGAGGGAAAACCCTTTGTCGTGTTAGGGAGTACCGCGAAGACGGTCATCACCGGTATTCTCCAACTGCAGCGGCAGTTAGACCGGAAGCTTTTTTTGGGTCATACCCACTTGATCTTAATCAGTGAAGAAGTGGCGACGGCCTTTGGTGTAAACCAGGTTATCGATTATTTCCTCCGTGATTTTAGCATTCAACGCATGACCCGCCTGGCCGTGGTGGATGGGAAAGCCCGGGACATTTTAGAACTGGAACCGCCGATGGGCCAGACTCCCTCCGCTTATATTCTTAACCTGCTCTCACCACAGAGCGGAAGTAGTTTTACTTATATTACCGACTTGGGTAAACTGCAGGTACTTCAGTCTCTTGAGGGGATTGATCCGGTCCTCCCGCGCCTTAGTAAAGGGCAAGAAACAGAGTTGACCGGTGGCGTGGCTGTGTTGAAAAATGGTTACTTCCGCGGTTGGCTTGGCAATTTTGAAACCCGCGGGCTGAACATCTTACATAATGAATTTGTCGAATCCGAGTATGAAGTGGAGTGCCCGCTGCACCCGGGCGATCAGATTGTGGTCGGTGTTAATGAGCTACGCTCCGTTTACCGCTTGGAAGAAGCGGGTGGGACCCCCCGCGTAAAAATTATGGTTTAAGGCCGGTTCGAAACCCGGGAGTTCACCGGGCCGCACGGGCCGGAAGAACATATAGCGTCAGACTTGGAAGCAACGGTCTCGGCTAAGGTGCGGGAAGAAATACAGCAGACCATCACAAAAGCGCAGGACTTGGGGGTGGATATTTTAGGAGTCGGTCGTTACCTCCGGGCTTATCATCCAAGAATCTGGGCGCAACTGGACTGGGAGGAAGAATTTCCTTTCTTCCCGCTTGAAATCGAAGTGAAGATGGACTGGGGGCTGACGATTAGGAGGTTGGGTGGGTGAGGCAGCTGACCATTTGGGGGAAGGCCTTACGGCTCCGTTTTTTTTCTGCTTCGCTCCTCCCGCTGTTCTTAGGAACGGTCATCTCCGGAGGAGGGGATGGTATAATCTCCAGCGGGGCCTGGCTGTTGGTTTTAGGGGTGGTGCTCTCGGCACACGGTGCTTCTAATCTCTTGAATGATCTCTATGATGATCTCTACGGCACCGACCGGATCAATCAGCATTATTCCCCGTTCAACGGGGGAAGTCGCGTTTTACAAGAGGAGCTCATCTCCAGGTCGGCGATGAAAAGAGCGATTCGGCTCTGCTACGCCGTGGGCACGATCTGTTTGTTGCTCTTGTCGAAATTAGGGGGCGGATGGGGGGTCCTTCTATTAGGCCTGGCCGGTTTCGGGTGTGGCTATTTCTACTCGGTCCCCCCTTTCCGCCTGGCTGGAACGGCCTGCGGTGAGCTACTGGTCGGATTGGCCTTCGGGCCCCTGTTGGTTCTAGGTACAACGACGGGTTTGACCGGTGTTTTTAGTAAGGAGGCGGTACTGGTCTCTTTACCGGTGGGTGCACTGATTGCAGCTGTGATCTTGATTAATGAATTTCCCGTAAAAATTAATCTTTTGTTTGTATGTTTATATTTATTTAGCTTCCAATCGGCTCCCTCCCTGCCATATTTTTTTAAAAAGGGTTAACTTTTTTTTATTATATTTCACCGCCTTGCCATATGTCAAGACACATTTTGTATGAATTATTACCAGCTTGTTTTAAACGGTACGGGACAGGACCGGTCGGGACCGACGAAAGTCATGCTGAAAACTAACTCTTTTTTATAACCCGAAGCGAACAAACGTTCTAATTTCTATTGACACATTGACATATAAATTATATAATTGAATTAGGATAATTATAAATATTAATCTGTCTATTCTTTAAAAGAAAGGTGGTGGGATTATGGGTAAAGTTAAGTTTGGACCGGGGTTTTATATTACTATATTGTTTGTTTTGGTGATTGGACGATATGATATTAAGAATTATTTGTACTTGTTCCCGACCCCTTATTTAATTGGTATCGCCTTTTTGGATAATGCTTTCGCTGATTTGCCGGCGTATATTATGAAGCATCATAAAATTATTATTAACCTGGTGTTTTTAAGGTACATATCTCCACACATAATTAACTGGATAATTAAATTCATTACCGGAGGTTTAACACAGTATAAGGGAAGAAAAAATAAGATTAATTATGCCAACTAAGGAGGTTTGTTTGATGGACAAGGTTCGGGAAATTGCTGAGAGAAGGAAATATTTTGAATCTGCACTTGCAAGTTCAAGAATGGAAGGCCATGAATTTACTAAAGCGGAACTTGATTTGATCGAGAGAGTTATAAAAGGAGAACTTACGGAAGAGCAAGCAATGGATTATTTTCGGTTTTTCATTTCTGAACTAAAAGAATTGAAACCTGAATTGTTCAGCAAGGAGGGATAATATTTATGTCTGATCCTTACGTGTATAAAAACACTCATGTTTTAATTAATAAGTTTGGAATAACGGATGGAGATTTTCTTGATGCTACAGAACGATTTTTTACAGTATTTCGAGAAAAACAACTTCGCGATAATCCGATTAAGGGCAATTTTGATTATGATCATTTAAAGAAAATACACGGTTTTATTTTTCAAGATGTGTATGATTGGGCCGGCCAGGAACGGATTGTAAACATTTCTAAAGGTGGGACGGATTTTTGTCCTGTCCAGAATATTCAACCTTTTGCTGAATCGATATTCAATGATCTTAAAAAGCAAAACTATTTTAAAGGTCTTAGTCAAGAGGAATTTGCAGTAAAGGCGGCCCACCTTTTTTCGGATATTAACGAATTACATCCATTTCGAGAAGGAAATGGAAGAACGCAAAGAGAATTTATGCGTGAACTTGCTCTTAATGCTGGTTATGAATTAGACTTGAACAAGGTTCCTAAAAAGTTGATGATGGATGCTTCTATTCAAGGTCATTATGGATTGAACTATGAATTTGAAAACATATTCAAGGCACATTTAAAGCCACTTGATCGCACAAAAGATATTGACTTTAATCTTGACAGATAATTTAACCGCTTTGTTGAAGGAGTGTTCTTTGGTGAAAGATTTTCGTTTAGTGATGGCTGATGGTGAATTAAGGTTGAGAATGAGAAGTGAATTGAAAGATGCTATAAGACGTGAAGCAAACAAGCGATCGGATAAAGCTAATAAAAGAGTTTCAATGTCCGCGGTAATAAGAGATGTTTTACAAAATATATTTAAAACGGACCGATTAAAAAAAGCCATACTAGACGAATCGAGAAGAAGAACCGATGAAATCGGTACGTTGGTATCGATGAATGCTATTGTCATTGAAATATTAGAAAAAGTATTTCTTAAAAATAGAGACATTTTATAAGGGGGATCATACGGATGACCAATATGAGTAAAAGGAAGGTTATATCAAGCAAGATTACTCTTTTTGTTTTTTTCTATGTTTTGATCCGGGCAGTATTTTTGATATTCAGTCGTGAATTTTCATTACAACATATTTTATTATTTATTATATTTGTCGGGATAACTTTACTTATGATCATGGATATTTATATTCCGCGTATCAAAAAAGCTGAATTGGAAGTCAGCAAAGGGGGCGAAAGTGAGAATGAGTAAGAAGCGGCTATTTTTCGGACTGACGATTATTTTGTTGTTGTTGGTTTTATTGTTTACCAATATTGCTTTGGCAGATAGTTCAAAAAAGTTTGTTCCCGGCGCAGATTCGATAGACTTAGAACCTTCTATGGTATATCAACCTTTGTATTTAAACAGATGGTCTGAACCGCAAAATCATGAGTTGAAATTGGTAAGTAACTTTGGCCCAAACGGAGAGGAAGCGTTAAAACTTCGTACTTTTAAGGGCAAAGAGAGTATTTTATGCGTTGGTTATATGGGAAGAAAAAGTAAGCCGGGAGTATATAAATTTTCTGTTGAATATAAAGGTGATTTTATAACGAATAGAGATTCTAGATTTGGTGGACTGCTTTATATCAGTCACGATATTTCATACCGCGAATTTAGAGAAAAATATATAAATTCCAATATGATCTATGATGGCAGTCGGGCGTATATTCTTTTACCTTTGAGAGAAACAAAGGATTGGAAGAAAGTTGAAACAACGTTTATTTATAATCACCAGTTCTTGGATATTTACGTACTCTTTTCCCTCGGATTTGGTAATACTTATGCTTCCGGGACTTTATATTTCATTAATTTGAATATAGAGAAGCTGGAGGATCTACAATGAGTTTTCTTGGTGGTTCAATAATCAAAGGTTTTGATTGGGAGGCTTTTGAATATTTGCTTGACTTTGGCGGAAAAGGGGCCACTAATTCAGCATTACCAGGCTGACCGCGCGACTGGTAAAACAACACTCGTGGTCAGGCTGGGCAAAGAGCGCGCGCTCAGAGTCCTGGCCTTCCTGTTGGGGACGGCCTATCTATTAATGACGGTTAATTTTCTGTATTTCGGAAAGTACCGCTATTTGCTCTCTTTTGTTTTTACATTGCCGGTGGCAGTTTGGGTTTACCGCTCCGCTAAACGCCATCGGGATGAGGCAAACAAGCTGAAGCCAGCCTGTGCCGGAATGCTGGCCCTCCATTTGCTAAAGGGTTTGTTCCTGGTGCTGGCCTGCTGGCGCTGGTAAAGATGGACTGGAGACAAGGGGGCGGCTGGACTGGTGGGCAGGAGGAACAAGGGTCGTCTTGGGCAGCGGTCAAAGGTCGGGAGAGCAGAAGTGGAGGGTAAGTAGATGGGTTTGGATAGAAAGTTCTTTCAAGAACAGGATTTCGATTTTTCTCCTTCTTTCAAGGAGCTTTTACTGGAGGTTTTGGGGGTTCCGGGTAAAGGGTTGCGCGGAAATTTACTGAGGCTGGCAGCCGGTGGGGAGCTGATGGGGGAGGAGACGCCCGCCATTAAGTCACTCTCCTTAGGGATCGAAATTTTACATTTAGCCACTTTAATCCATGATGATCTGATCGATCGGGGAGAATTGCGCCGGGGACAGACGGCGGTCTGGAAGAAATGGGGAGATAAGACAGCCGTATTGCTCGGGGATTATCTGTTTGCCACGGCCTACCAGATGATCAGTAAGGTCAGTGGGGCTGCCGGAATGAAAAGGGTCAATCTCTTGCTCCAGGAGATGGTCGAAGCGGAGTTGGAAGAGGAACAGGATCGGTTCCACCGGGTCTCCGTCGAAAAGTATCTGCGCCGCATTGAGAAGAAGACCGCCCGTTTTTTCCAGGTGGTTTGTGAATTGGGAGCCGAAACGGCGGGGTTTCCGCGGGGGACTTCACTTCTGTTAGGCGAGTTCGGAAGGGAGATTGGGGTGGCCTTCCAATTACTTGATGACCTTCTGGATGTGACTGGCGAAAAGGAGAGGATCGGGAAACCACTTTTTCAGGATTTAAAAAACGGCGTTTTGACCTTACCCCTGCTTTTGATCTATGAGGAACCAGACTTTCAGCAGATCCTGAGGCAAGTGCAGGCTACCGGGCAGCTCGAACCGTGGATGCGGGAGACAGTCAACAAGTTACTGGCTGAAAACCATGTGCCGGCGGCTATATGGCAACTGGTTGACGAAGGCCACCGGCGAGCAAAAAAAGCCTTGCGGAAGCTAGATCTACCCCACCGCGCGCGGCTGTATGCGTTTGCCGAGCGCCTACTAAGCCGGCCCTTGGACCGGAAGTTAGGGCAAAGCACAACAGAGGCAGAGCCGAACGAGGCGATTTAATCAAATCTATTGTCCCCTATGAACTGCCGGTAAGTTTGATTTGGATAGTGAAATCAAACTTACCTTATCTGGTGGTATCAAGATAGAGTTACGGTTTATAAAGGATAAGCACATGTCGGAACTGTTTTTTTAAGGTGTATAACATTATAACAGAGCAAGTGTTTGTTTTTTGGTAAAAAAAGAGCCGGAAAGGCTCTTTTTTCGTGGTCAAATCAAGGTTAGGCACTGGCTTCGTTTAAAAAAGAAGCATTCTGAGGAAAATCCACCTGCGATGGACTAAGCAAAAGGTAACAGGCCTAGTTTTTCCTGGAAAAGACGGAGTTTCGGCTCAGCGGCGGCGCGGGCTCTGTTCGCCCCGTCCGCGAGGATCTCCTCGATGACACCGGGGGCCGATAGTTCATGGAATTTTTCCTGGAGGGGGCGGAGGGTTTCGACCAGTAGTTCGGCAAGCTCCTTTTTGAATTGCCCGTAACCGCAGCCCTCGTATTTTTGGGTGATCGCCTCCAGGCTCTCCCCGGAACAGAGGGAGTAGATGACCATCAGGTTGGAGACGGCCGGTTTTTGTCCCTCATCATAGCGGATGGTGGCTTCGGAATCGGTGACCGCCGACATGATCTTCTTTTTGATGAGATCAGGCGGATCCAGCAGGGTAATATAACTTTTCGGATTCTCCGCCGACTTGGACATCTTTTCTCCCGGATCGGTCAGGCTCATAATCCGGCCACCGCTCTGCCGGGGCGGGATGTAAGGTTCCGGTACTTTAAAGATCTCTTCCTGGAAACGGTTGTTGATCCGGATCGCCAGATCCCTGGTGATCTCCAGGTGTTGCTTCTGGTCTTCCCCGACCGGGACCAGATCGGTATTATAGAGCAGGATATCGGCAGCCATGAGAACCGGATAGGTGAGCAGACCGGTGGTGACTACATCTTGTTTTCCGGCTTTCGCTTTAAACTGCGTCATCCGGCGTAACTCGCCGATATAGGTCTGGCATTCGAGCAGCCAACTGAGCTCGGAATGGGCGGAGACCTGTGATTGGACAAAAACAGTTGAGACTCTGGGATCAATACCGGCCGCAATAAAAAGGCGGGCGGTATTTTTAATGTTCTCCCTTAAAGTGGCGGGATCTTGCGGTACGGTTAGCGCGTGGAGGTCGACCACACAAAAGAAGCAGTCGGCTTCATGCTGAAGTTTGGCGAAGTTGCGGATCGCGCCAAAATAATTACCGATCGTGAGGGAACCGCTGGGTTGAACCCCAGAAAAAACTCGTTTTTTCATAACATACACTCCTTTGCACCTTTTAAAACTGGCAACCGGTATTGCTGTCCGGTTTTTGGATAAGTAAGTGGACGGTAAAAGAAAAAACCTCCTCCCTGAGGTTGGGACGAGGTTAATCGCGGTGCCACCCAAGTTGACCCGAAGGTCCGCTTGCTCCGGTACTCATCATGAAATGAACGACCGGTATCCGGATAACGGTGGAGGCCGCCGGAACCTACTGAAAAAGCACGCTGTACATCCGCAGTTTGAAATAACACTTGCTGCTGGGGGCGTGATGAAGCAATTATCATCACGGTGCCGCGTGTTGTTCAGCTCCGGGCTCACAGGTCCATTCTGTTTTCCGCCGGACCGGTTCGCACCTGCCACCGGCTCTCTTGACCTTAAAGAAAACATACTAGTCCTGTTCATTGCTTTAGAGGTAATTTAACCATTTTAAACAATTATATGCATGATGAGGTGGTTTGTCAACCAGTCCGGGCCAACTAAACGGGGAGCGATGGGGGACGAGGCCCTTTTGAGTAAGGAAACAAACCTTATCTCAAAATGCTCTCCATTTCCTGGGTTATGATATAATAAAGATCAATGCCTTTAGCTTCTGTTGGAAGGGAAGGTTGCTCCGTGGCGAGTTGGTAGGAGCAGCGAGCAAATGGCTTCCCGGCGAGGAGAGAAAGCATTGGCGACGGAGGAAACATAATGACTGATTTCGTTCATTTACATGTTCATTCTCAGTATTCGCTCTTGGATGGGGCCGCCTCCCTGGAACGATTAGTACAAGCAGCGGCCCAGACCGGTCAACGGGCGGTCGCGGTCACTGATCATGGAGTCATGTACGGGGCCTTTAAGTTTTGCCAGGCGGCCAAAGCGGTCGGCGTGAAACCGATTCTTGGGTGCGAGGTCTATGTGGCCAAAAGGAGCAGGCATGACCGGGAAGCGAAACTTGATGAAGATTCGTATCACCTCGTGTTATTGGCAGAGAATGAGACTGGTTACCGGAACCTAGTGAAACTAGTCTCTCTGAGCCATCTCGAGGGGTTCTATTACCGGCCGCGGGTCGACCGGGAACTATTAGCAAAGTATGCCGAAGGTTTGATTGTCCTGTCCGCCTGTTACAGTGGGGAGCTTCCTTCTGCATTGTTGGCCGGGGAGTACGAGAAAGCGGCGGAAACCGCCCGGTGGTACCGGGAGGTTTTCGGCGCCAATAATTTCTTTCTTGAGCTTCAATATCAGGGGTTGGAAGGACAGAGACAGGTCAACCGGGAATTGGTCTCACTCGCTCGGGAATTAGGCCTTGGCCTGGTGGCTACGAATGATCTGCATTACATCAGAAGAGAAGATGCAATGGTGCATGATGTTTTGCTTTGTATTCAGACCGGGAAGACGGTGAATGATCCGAACCGGTTGAAGTTCCCTACTGACGAGTTTTACTTTAAAACCGGGGAAGAGATGGAAAGAGTCTTTGGAGAGCTTCCGGAGGCCTTGACGAATACCGTGGCGATTGCCGAACGTTGTAATTTTGTCTTGGAGCCGGGAAATTACCAATTACCAGATTACCAGGTACCAGAGGGCTTTACGAAAGATTCCTACTTGGAGTATTTATGCCGGCAAAACCTTCCCCACCGCTATCAGGGAGTTACGGCCGAACTTGAGGAGCGGCTCAATTATGAATTAAGCGTGATCAAAAAGACCGGGTTTGCCGGTTACTTCTTAATCGTTTGGGACTTTGTTCGCTACGCGAAAAGCCGAGGCATCCCAGTGGGACCGGGCCGCGGTGCGGGGGCGGGTAGTCTGGTCGGTTACTTATTGGGAATTACCGAACTGGACCCTTTAAAGCACCAGTTGTTGTTTGAACGGTTTTTAAACCCCGAACGGGTGTCGATGCCCGATTTTGATATTGATTTCTGTTTTGCACGCCGCGGCGAGGTGATCGATTATGTCAAAGAGAAATACGGTCGTGATCATGTCGCCCAGATCTTTACCTTCGGGACGATGGCGGCCCGGGGGGCGGTCCGTGATGTGGGGCGGGTACTGGGGATGTCTTACGGTGAAGTCGATAAAATTGCCAAACTAATCCCTAATGACGCTGGGACTTTAGAGGCGGCGGTGACCAGTACCCCCGATTTAGCCTCCCTGATCCAGGCGGATGACCGCGTGCGAAAATTGATTGAGATTGCCAAAGCGGTGGAAGGTTTTCCACGGCACGCCTCGATTCATGCGGCCGGGGTAGTAATTACGCCGCGACCGTTGACTGATTATCTTCCCCTGGCGCGGGCGAGCGAGGGGGAAGCCACCACCCAATTTCCGATGGAAGATTTAGAAAAGATCGGACTGTTAAAAATGGACTTTTTGGGGCTTCGTACCTTGACGGTCCTTCGTGATACGCTTGATTTAGTGCAAGAGAATACCGGGAAGGAGTATACGCTTGAGACCGTGCCTCCGGATGATCCGGCTACTTACCAACTGCTTGGTACCGGGCAGACGCTCGGCATCTTTCAACTGGAGAGTAGCGGGATGCGCCGGTTATTGATGCAGCTGGCACCGGAGAACTTTGAAGACCTTACTTCTCTAGTGGCTCTCTACCGCCCCGGACCATTGGGGAGTGGGATGGTGGATGATTTCGTCCGGGCGCGCCACGGCGAAAAGGTCGTCTCCTACCTTCATCCGTTATTGGAAGAGATTTTAAAACCAACCTACGGCATTATTCTCTATCAGGAGCAGGTGATGCAGATCTGCCATCGCCTTGGCGGTTTTACTTTGGGGGAAGCGGATCTGGTCCGGCGGGCGATGGGCAAGAAACAACCTGAAGTATTGAAAGCGATGCGCGAGCAGTTTATAACCGGGGCTGGTCAGCGGGGGATTCCCCGTCCGACGGCGGAGGAGATCTTTCACCTGATGGAATACTTTGCCGGTTACGGGTTTAATAAGTCGCATTCCGCCGCTTATGCGCTGATTGCATATTGGACTGCTTTTTTCAAAGCAAATTATCCTCAGGCTTTAATGGCGGCCTTATTAACCAGTGTGGTCGGGAATAGTGATAAAGTCCGGGTCTACATCGAAGAATGCCGCCGCCTCGGGATCCCGGTCTACCCGCCGGATGTCAATTACAGTCAAGAACGGTTCACCGTTGAGGGTCGGGGGATCCGGATCGGGCTCTTAGCCGTTAAGAATATGGGAGTGGGGGCGATCCAGACGATCCTGCAAGAACGGGCAAAAGAGAAATTTAAATCTTTATATGATTTTTGCCGCCGCGTCGATTTAGGGCTGGTCAATAAAAGAGCGGTGGAAAGTCTGATCAAAGCCGGAGCGTTTGCTTCAACCGGACGGTCCCGCCGGGAGATGCTGGAAGTAATGGAGGAGGCAATCGCGGAGGCGCACAATCTCTCCAGCACCCGGCAGAAAGGTCAACTTTCCTTCTTCGATCTGGAAGAAGCCTTTGTTCCCGAAACGGTGGAGAAATGGAGCGGTCACGAAGAGTTTCCCCAGTCGGTCTTGGTGAAGATGGAAAAGGAATACCTCGGGGTTTATTTAACCGGTCACCCGCTCGATCCCTGGCGGCAGAAGTTTGCTGATAACCGGATTGCTCCCCTAGCGGAGGTGCTGGAGGAAGGGAAAAATGGGGAAGTGGTGGTCGGTGGGGTGGTGAATGGCTGGCGGCGGTTGACGACCAAATCCGGAAGATCCATGGCTACCTTTACCCTGGAAGACTTATCGGCTTCGATTGAAGTTTTGGTCTTCCCCAATTTATACGAGAAGGTCTATCAGGAGGCTGATAATGACCGGATTGTGCTGGTGAAGGGGAGGATTGATCCTGATGAGGAGAACCGGAAACTACTGGCCAGCCAGTTGCGGTGGTTACCGGAGGTAAAAGAAGAGTAGGAAGTGGGGAAGGAGGGGGGAGAAGATGATTCTGACTACGGTCACCGATGAAGTGTTAGATGCCGGTTTGGAAGGGAGCTTTGCCCTAGCCGTGCAGGAGGGTATTACACACTTTGAACTGAGGAAGATTGAAGGTCGGCGGTTTCCTCTGCTCGCAGAGGGGGCTGTGCAGAGGTTAAAGCAATTGCGAGAGAAGTTTGGCCTGACCTTTACGACAGTCTCACCAGGGATCTTTAAAGTGCCCTTGCGGAGCGAAGAGTTTGAGTTTCACCGTACGACTTTGCTGGAGAAGACAATGGCGCTGGCGGAGGAGCTGGGAATCAACAAGCTTATTGTCTTTGGTGTTAAGCGGGCTCCCTCCGACCGGGAGGAAGACCGCGAGCAGGTGATTGAGGCGTTGGGACAGCTGGCCCTCCGGGCTGGCCAAAACGGGTTTACAGTAATGATGGAGAATGAACCCGGTTTTTGGGCGGACTATAGTGAAAACTGCCTTACTCTTCTAGAAGCTGTTAACCGGCAAAACTTCAGGCTGAATTGGGATCCGGGTAACCTTTATAAAACCGGGGAACATAATTATAAACCAGGGTACGAGCTTTTGAAACGCTTTATTGCCAATGTACATCTCAAAGATGCAGTGACGGTGGACGGAAAGACGACCTATCTTCCGTTAGGTGAAGGAGCGATCGATTACCGGCAACTGCTAGCTGATTTACGAGCGGATGGTTATCAAGGGTGTCTGACTGTGGAGACGCATTGCCGACCGCTACCAGAAGCTTTTCAAAAGTCAGTCCGCTATTTGAAGCAACTCTTGGCGGGGATGGAAAGGTAAAGAGAACGATTGTCTAAGAACAAGAAATGGCATGCTTTACTTCTGTGTCTAGCAAGGAGGGAACCGATGAGAAAACACTTTTTACTTTTTTGGCTCGCTTGTTGTATTCTCCTGCTGGCAGGCTGTTTTTCTCCACCGCCCGGGGAAGAGGAGACCGCTGCATATCGTGGTCTGAGCCAGCTGCTGCCGGCGGTTCAGCACTACAATGTTTCGATTATCAATCCGGAAGATGTTCTACTCTATGCTTATGAGAAAAAAGTCACGGTTGAACCGGAAAGCGGGCAGCTTACCATTCTTGATACGGGCCGGGATTATGAGTATACAGGTTATTTAGACCGAGACTTTCGGTTGCTCGAGAGCAATCTGCTTTTCAAAAAGGCGGTTGATATTGAAAAACTCGGGTATGATCAACGGGTGACCACTTGCCGGGCGGACGAGGGAGTCATGGAGTTTACGGTGTTAACCGGTGGTGAAGTTCTTTATACCAAAGAGATTGCGCTGGAAGAACAGGCATATGATCTGGAAACATTCTGCTTTTTTGTCCAGGCTTTACAGAACAAAGGGCTCAATACGTTCCAAGGAAACGTGATTAATATGAACAACGGTCAGCTCATCGCGGTGGAAATGAAACCCCTCGGCGGCCGGGAACTGCAAAGGCTGTTGGACAAAAAGAATCTACCAAGCCGGCTCCGGAGTCTGGAGGAAGCCGAGCATTATTTCTATGTGATGGGTGTAACCGGATGGAGCAGGATTTTTTTAACCTATAAGTTCTATTTGATCCTGGAGCGGCAGGCCCCGCACCGGGTTAAGGCTTTCTGGGGGGATAATCCCACCAACCGGGTGATTCAATGGTTCGAGGCGCGGGATTGACCATAAACTTTGACCAGTTGGTTATGTTGTGTAACGGAAATAAACATTATTTAAGGCATAATCTTTTTATTTACAATTAACTAAAGGGCTGATAGAATAGGTGATGTAATACGGCTCGGTCTTGGTAAGCGCCTGTGTAACAATCGAAGCAATAGTTCTTGCTCTACTCATACTATTGATCATCTATTCTTTACAGACTGCATTGCTGCCCGCACTGATGTAACTTTGAGTACAGGATATGTAATAAACGTGGTAGTAAGGTACAGAACAACAATTGAAGCTAAAATGAGCTGTATGCGAAGAAAGACCGGGGAAACATGAAAACCCGGTCTTTTAAGTACATTGGGGTAGTAACAGTTTAGTCTGCTTTCTGCTCGGCTTCGGCCAAAATATCCTGAATACAAGAGCTACAAACCCATCGGCCCTTAATTTCGTGAAGGCCCTCGATTTTCCCACAAAAAAGGCAACCGGGTTGGTACTTTTTCAAAACAATAGTATTATTATCCGTGAAAATTTCTAAAGGATCCTTAATCGCGATCTGTAATTGTTCCCTTGTCTCTTTCGGAATCACAATCCGTCCGAGTTCATCAACCTTACGGACAATTCCATACGAAAGCAAAACGCACACCTCCTTTGGTTGGCTCATAAATTGATTATAACAATAATATCGGAGATCGACACTTGTTAATGTTTATCTTTTTGTAAAAATTACGATCAGCATCAGGCCGAAGTTTCCTTTTCAAGAATAAGTTTAACCCGAAAGTATTGACGAATCGGTAGAACTATGTTATCATAACCTTTGCGACATGGTGGGCGTAGCGCAGCTGGTTAGAGCGCCAGGTTGTGGCCCTGGAGGTCGAGGGTTCGAATCCCTTCGCTCACCCCAATATGATTAAAGAGAGGGCTTAAGCCCTTTTTTCTTTACACCCCGTTTTTAAAAAAATGAAGTATGGAATCTTAAAAAGAGCAATATTATTTACAAACGGGGTGAGACTGTGGATTGGAAGTTCTTTTTTTGGGTGTTTTGTACACTTTTTGTGGCCGAGTTGGGCGATAAGACCCAATTGGCCGTTTTTTCCTTCGTTACTCAGTCGAAGGCACCCTGGGAGGTTTTTCTCGGCTCCTCCCTGGCCTTGGTTTTGGTTACCTTGATTGGCGTGTTCTTTGGGGAAACACTTACTAAGTACATACCACTCTTTTACTTACGCTTAGGCGCTGCTTTTCTCTTTATCGGCATCGGGTTTTTCACATTATGGAAAACCTTAACGGGAGGTGTCGGATAAACTTGCAACGGGCTTCCCGTTCCGGGGAAAGGAGGAATGAAAATGACCAGGGGTGACCGGTGGTTACTGATTTTGCTGGTTATACTCAGTCTAACCCTCTTAGCCTGGAAAACCTGGGGGTTTCATTCCACTGCCCAGCAGGTGCAGGTCTTCCAAGCCGGAGAAAAAGTGATGAGTCTGAATTTGCAAGAGCAGAAGAGACACCTTGTCCAACTGTCGTTACCGGGTGGGGTTGCCACATTAGAAGTGAAGGAGGGGGCTGTCCGTTTAGTCCCCACTAACGATCAGTTTTGCCCGGAACAAATCTGTATTCGCACTGGTTGGATAAAAAAACCAGGAGAATCTATTATTTGTGTCCCTAATCAACTAGTAATCCGGATTATGATCCCGGCGGAGGAGCGAATCGATGCCGTTATTCGATGAACGTGATCACCAGTTGGCTTACCATGATTTTGCCCTAGTTTATGATGAGATGATGCAGGGGATTGATTATCCCTCCTGGGTTGATTATGTACTGAAATTATACGAAAAATATGCGCCGCCGGAAATGGCCGGTACCGCCATCCTGGATCTGGCCTGTGGCACCGGTAGCTTTTTAGCTTTGCTTCAGGAAAAAGGGTGGCAAGTAACGGGAGTGGACCGTTCCCCTTCTATGTTGGCGCTGGCCGATGAGAAACTGCGGGCGGGAAAGGGTCCTTACCGCCTGCTGGAGCAGGACCTTCGGCGGGTTGAGGTTGGGGAAAAATTCCCCCTGATCACTTGTTTGTGTGACAGCCTTAATTATCTTCTCTCCCCACACCACCTCCGCGAGGCACTGGAACGAGTATATGAGCATCTGTTACCGGGGGGAGTCTTCATCGCTGACCTTAATTCCCCGTTTAAATTCCGTGAAATCCTTGGCGACAATACTTATACTGCTGTTTTTGAAAACTCTGCCTATATCTGGGTTAACTTCTTTGATCCCGCTTCCGGACGGTGCCGGATGGAGCTCGATTTTTTCCAAAGGTACCAGGGGGAGCTGTTTCGGCATTTTAAGGAAGTGCATTGGCAGCAGTTATATCAGCCCGAAGAGATTGAAGAACTGGCGACGAAAGTAGGGTTTAGCTTTGTCGAGTCATTCGGAGCCTTTACATTTCAGCCCGCTACGCCTACCGATGAACGGATCTTTTACTTGTTAAGCCGTTAACTTTGCTTCTCAGCACACACCCCCCGGCGCGGCGCATATAATGAGATGATGGGAGGGTCGGTCGGTGCTGGCAAAAACTTCAGAGTTACGGGAGAGAGAAGTTGTTAATATTCTTGATGGAAAAAAACTAGGTTTTACCACAGACCTGGAGATCGATCCGGGAACAGGGAAGATCATCGCTATCGTGGTGCCCGCGCCGGGGAAATTCCGCTGGCTCTTTGGGAAGGCCGAGGAGATCGTCATTCCCTGGCGGCAGATTAAAAAGATCGGCATAGATGTGATCTTAGTTGATCTACCGGAACGGGTAGAAAACGGCTCCTATATTGATCTATCCTAAAGGATAAGCTTTCGGCGAATGGTATTGTTTAAAAGTAGTGCTCCCGGGAAGACCCGGGTTTTTTTGTGGGCAGATGACGATCCCCCGCAAGAAGCCACTTGGACAACAGCCTGCTCTTTATTTTAATGCTTGTCTAATTTGGCAGTTAAATTTATACTAGGATAAGGGCGAAAGAAAATAATGGAACATTGCCGAGCAGACGGAAAGAACTTTGTGATTTATAGTTATGTCCGGTTCTCCGCTGTCCCAACGAAAGGAATGTTGCCAACATGATTAAAGAGATTGCCGATTTTCATACGCATACTTTTTTAAGCGACGGGATCCTATCGCCGATTGAATTAATCCGGACAGGCCATCTTAACGGGTACCAGGTGATTGCGGTGACGGATCATGCCTCTGCCTCCACGCTGGAGCGGGTGATTAAAGAGGTGAAAGAAGACTGCCGTCTGGCCGAGGAATACTGGGGGATTAAGGCACTGGCTGGAGTGGAGTTAACCCATGTTCCTGCCCGTGCCATTGGCTGGTTGGCCTGCCGGGCCCGGGCCTGCGGAGCGGAGATTGTCGTAGTGCACGGGGAGACCATTGTGGAACCGGTTGAACCCGGTACCAACCGCGCAGCCGTCGATTGTCCGGAGGTGGATATTCTGGCGCATCCTGGTCTAATCACTGTGGAAGAGGCGACGGCGGCGAAAAAAAACGGAGTCTTTCTTGAGATCACTGGCCGCCGGGGACACTCATTGACCAATGGGCACCTGGTCACCATTGCCCGGGAAACAGGGGCCGAACTGGTGATTAATTCGGATGCCCACGCCCCTGGAGACTTGTATACGCCGGAATTGATGGAAAAAGTGGGATTAGGGGCCGGTCTCACAAGGGATGAACTGACCAAGGTGCTCACGGAAGCACCCCGGAGACTTCTGCAAAAACTGGAGGGGCGGAAACGCAACGAAACGTAAAGCATGGCCTGCTACCGGTTGAATCAGGCCGCGGACTTATAGCGGAGGGGCCACTTAGGCATCCTTCTTTAGATCCCAAGGGAGGAGCATTTTCCACCGGGCCTGAGTAAGTAGTTCACTAATGGTGGCACAGATTTGCAGGTACCTTTCCCAGCGGGCGTGTTTTAGCCGTTGACTGATCGCGGCTTGGGTAACACCGAGCAGTTCCGCGATTTCGACCTGGGTTCTGCCGTGGCGGGCCAGTTTGATGGCCTCATGGTGGGCAGCGCTCCAGTTATTCCGGAGGTCACTTTCCACGGCGAGGAGGGTGTTAACGGTTCTGGTGAGAAAAGGAGAAGGCAGCCGGAGAATGATATCAGAGTCCCGGTGATTGACTGCTTCTTTTAGCGCCCGGTTAACCCCGGTCCAGGCCGGCCCTTTTTCTGCGCATTCGTCCTCTTCCAGCCGGGTGTTGATGGTGCCGACCGCCAGGGCATAATTGATCTTGACTGGAGCCATCTCCAGGGTAACAAGCTGGGTGATCTGAAGAATCCGGGGGGCCTCTTGGACATTTAAAACACCTTTGATCTCCGCATCTTCTACTCTAAAATTTGCTGCTAAAAACGGCTGAAAATAACTGTTTAATAACGAAGAAGTAGAGGCCAGGATCTCCTCCGGCGACGAAGCGGATCGTTGTTTTCGGAGCGTTAACTTGACCGGAGCATAAAGGGTAGGGGGCATATTAACCCTCCTTCTCTAAATGAAACTTTCTTATATAGTTCGCAATTTTTTCGCATAATCCTCTATTATAAGGCCGGGTTCTAATAGCTTTTCGCTCGCATGTTAACAATTGAAAACCCAGCTTAAATGGTCGATTAGACGGAAAGGGTCTCTTTTTCACGGAAAGTCCAGATTTATTTCCCGACTGGTTTAGGTTCGACTACTTAGAATCTATAAAGAAATACGGTATAGCAAAGGATGATGCAAGATGAAGATTGGTTTGGTCGGCTTACCCGGAGCGGGAAAGACCACGCTCTTTCAACTATTGACCGGAGTCGAGGCGGCCGCTTATTCTTCCGGGTTGGAAGGGACGGTGGGAACAGCGCGGGTGCCGGATCGGCGGGTGGACTACCTGTCACAGTTATATCAACCGAAAAAGACGGTGTATGCCCAGATTGACCTGACGGATCTTCCCGGGTTGAACGTCAGCGAACAGCAGCAAAAAGGAAAAAACCCGTTTCTGACGGCGGTCCGTAATGTTGATGCCCTGGTGGCGGTGGGCCGCGTTTTCCAGGAAGGCCCACCCCACCTTTTGGGGGAGATTGATCCCCGCCGTGACTTGGAGATCATCCACTCCGAACTGCTCTTTTCCGACTGGGAGATTATTGAGAAACGGCTAGAGCGGTTGGAAATAAAGAAGAAGAAAGAGAACGAAGCGGAGCGGGATTTGTTGCAGCGGTGCCGGGAAGAACTGGAAAACGACGGCCGGTTGACCAACCTGACCTTTACTGCCGCCGAGGAGGAGCTGTTGCGCGGGTTTCAGTTTTTAACCCTCAAACCTTTACTGGTTGTGCTCAATTTGGATGAGGAAGGGTTTAAAAGCGGCTTTTCGGGGAAGGAAGAATTCCTGGCCGAACTCGAGGCGAGAGGCTTGCCTTATTTGGAGGTTTCGGCCCAGATTGAACAGGAGATTGCGGAATTACCCCCGGACGACCGGGCTTTATTCATGGACGATTTGGGGATTAAGGAACCGGGGATCGACCGGCTGGCGCGGATGGTTTATCAGCATTTGGGTCTAATCTCCTTTTTTACGGTGGGCGAGGATGAGGTTAAAGCATGGACGATTGATGCCGGCACGGTGGCGAAAAAAGCGGCCGGGAAGATCCATTCCGATATTGAACGGGGGTTTATCCGGGCGGAGGTGGCGGCCTACGATGCCCTCCGCGAACACGGGAGCATGGCTAAACTGAGGGAGAAGGGGCTCTTACGGCTAGAGGGTAAGGATTACGTCGTGCAAGACGGCGATATAATTACCTTCCGTTTTAATGTCTGAACCAACACCACCCCGGGTAAACTACCACGGGAGGTGTAATGATGGGCGAGCAATATACGCCGGAAGCCGTCGGTAAAGAGGTTGGAGTGCGGGCTGATTTGCGGAGAGGCCACCCAACCCCGCGGGAGATTAAATCGCAGAAAATCCAAATGAAAACTGGGCATAACCACGGAGGAAACAAAGCGGTTAAATTAGCGATGAAACGGAAAGTACGCGGCGGAGACTGAGGGTCAAGCGGTTTCCTTCTAACATAAGCTGTACAAGAGGGTAGAGGCAAAAGCTGATAAAAATCCTGCTATGGTCGGAACATAGCAGGATTTTTCGTATTACTTCATTGTCCCGGCGGTTGACTAACGGTAGATCAGTTTTAACGAACTGATGAAATAGTGAAGATCATAATAGAAACCCCGCTGTTGGTCATTGATAGTAACTTTTAGATAGAGCGGTCCGGAGGGAATTTCCCGTTCCCCCAGACAAGTGCACTGGTCGCTGGTGGTAGCCGGCGGGGCGGCGAGCAATCATCCACCAAGCAATTGAATGAAGATTACCCCCGCAATTCCTCCGATGACCACTAAAAACAGGTTTACTCTGTAAAAAGCCAAGACCAGGGCGACCAAGCCCCCGGCCACGGCCGAAGCCACACTGCCGGTTGAGTATAAGATCTCCGGGAAAATCAGGGCGCTCAGGAGCGCATAAGGGACAAATGAAAGGAAGCGTTTCAACCAGGAAGGTAAAGCTCTACTCAGACCAAAAACCAGCGGTAGAAGGCGGGGGAGATAGGTCACCAGCGCCATGCCAAAGATCAGCAAGAGAACCTGTTTATTCATCCTCAGTCACCTCCTCCGGGAAAAGCAGGGTGCCGATGGTACAAACGAGGATGGTGGTGATCATAAGCTTCCAACCATTGGCCAGAGTGGAAAGGGGCGACGGGCCCCAGTATAATAAAGAACTGACCGCGATCGCGAGCACCGTAAGGCACAAGGCCGCCTTGGACGCTTTAATCTTCGGGACCAGGAGTCCGATAAACATGGCATAAAGCGCAATTCCCATACTTGTCCGGAGTAGTGCCGGTAGTTCCTGCCCCATGAGGGAACCGCAGAAGGTCCCGCTTATCCACCCTAGATAAGCTACGGTGTTTACACCGAGGACAAACGGGGGATTATTGTCCGCCGCTGGTTGGAAGGAGAGTACGGAGAAGGTTTCATCCGTAATCCCGAAAGCAAGCAACGGTGCTAATTTCCCTGGTTTGAGGCGTTGTGCCAATGAGGCGGACATGAGGAAGTGCCTTAAATTAAGAATGAAGGTGGTAATAATGATCTGCCAGTAACTTGTCCCGATTGCCAATAAGTTGAGCGCGACAAACTGACTGGCCCCCGCAAAGACCATACTCGACATCAAAACCGCTGCCACCGTAGATAAGCCTGTATTTTTGGCCAAGACGCCAAAGGCAACAGCGATCGGGAAGTAACCGAGGGCGATGGGCAGCCCTGCTTTAATACCTTGATGAAAGCTGTTTGTTTTCGTTTTCATTCTCTTCTTCCTTTACTACTCTGAGTTTGAAACCAGTTAGCAGATGATGATTATTACATATTATACACTACTTTTCCAATAAAAGCAGGCTGTTCGAGGGGAGTAAGGTTAATTCGCGGCAAAGGGGGTTAAAACTCTGCCAATGCTATTTTAATTTACGGGCGGGCGTAAGCGATAAATAAATATACAAAAGGAAGGCATATTTATATAACCACATTTTAACCAAATATATTTAGATTCAATGCTTGACAAGGATTTTGCTTTGCTGTATATTATGTATAATATTACAGGAGGTGGTTAGAAATGGCACAATCAATTAACGGAATCCTACAGAAGATCGAAACAACTCCGATCCCGAAAGTTAAAAAGTGTGCCCTTGCTTACTCGGGCGGTTTGGATAGTACTTTAGGTATTGAGCTTCTTCGCCGGGGCTACAAAGCGGAGGAGATTGTCGCGATCAATGTCGATGTCGGCCAGGGCGAAGAAGAGATGCAACTTGGGATCAGCCGAGCGAAAAAGTTAAATCTGGAGCCGATTATTATCGACGCGAAAGATGAGTTTACCGAGGTTTGGTTGAAAAAAGCCATTCAGGCCAATTCTGATTATAATGGTTACCCGGTCTCCACTTCCATGACCCGGCAGTTGATCGGGCAGATTGTAGCCAAAAAGGCGCTGGAATTAGGATGCGACAGTATCATGGAAGGTTCGACCGGCCGGGGAAACGATCAGTACCGGATGCATAATGTCTTCAAAATGTTTGCGCCGGCCTTGGAGATCCTAGCGCCGGTGCGTGATTTTGACCTGACCAGGCAGGAAGAGCTTAAGCTCTGCGAGCATTGGGGGGTACCGGTGGAGGAGTTTATCGTCGGTGGCGACGACAAAACAATGTGGTGCCGTTCGATCGCTTCGGGGGCGGTTGATCTGAACCAAACGATTCCCGATGATATTTGGATGTGGCTGACCCCGCCGGAAAAAGCCCCGGACCAGCCGGAGTATGTGGAACTAACCTTTGAGGAAGGCGTGCCGGTGGCCCTTAATGGTCAACGGATGAAGCTGGGAGAACTGATTCCGGCACTGAACACCATCGCCGGCCGTCATGGGATCGGTTTAATCGATATTTTTGAGGACGGAATCATGGATCTGAAAAGCCGGGAGATCTATGAAGCGCCGGCGGCCCATGTCATCCTCAAAGTCAAACAGGATCTGGAGGGAGCCTGCCTGACCAAGGAGGAACGGCAGTTCAAGAAGATCGTCGACGCCAAATGGGCTTACCTTGTTTACCATGGGGAATGGTTCCATCCGCTCAAAGACGATCTTGATGCTTTCATTGCCCAGAGTCAAAAGATGGTGTACGGGACCACTAAGGTCAAATTGTATAAAGGGAATATCATCATTGCCGAACGGGAAAGCTCCAAAACATCGCTCTTTTCTCCGGAGATCCGTTCGATTAAAGCCGCGGGCTTCGACCAACGCTGGTGCGCCGATGCGGCGAAAATCCGGGGTTTGCCGTTTGAGATTTTAGCCAAACGGAATCAAAAGTTAGGAGTCGATTAAGAAGATGAGCAAATTATGGCAGAAAAACTATGAACTCGATCAACTGGTGGAGAAGTGCACCGTCGGCCTTGATTATCAGTTGGACCAGCATCTCTTGGCCGCCGATTGTGTGGCCAGTCTGGCGCATGCGACCATGCTGGAAAAGATCGGCATTCTCACTACTGCGGAACTGACCGCGTTAAAAAAAGGGTTAGTGGCGATCATCCAAGCCAGCCAGAGCGGTTCTTTTCCGATCCGGCAGGCGGATGAGGACGGACACACGGCGATTGAAAATTATCTGACCGCGCAGACCGGCGCTGCCGGGAAAAAGATCCATACCGGCCGGTCACGTAATGATCAGGTGATTGTCGCCACCCGTCTCTATGCCCGCGGTTTTCTTCTTGCTTTTATGAAAAATGGTTTGACTTTGGTGAAAAATCTCTTGGCCTTTGCCGAGGAGCATCAATGGGTACCGATGCCGGGGCGCACCCATATGCAGATCGCCATGCCTTCATCAGTCGGTTTGTGGGCGGGTGCTTATGCCGAACAGTTACTCGATGATCTCCTGCTGGTGCGGACGGCCTATGAGATTAACAACCAATCTCCGCTCGGTTCAGCAGCCAGTTACGGTGTACCTTTGCCTTTAGACCGGGAGTTGGTGGCCGAGCTGTTGGGGTTTGCCAAGGTTCAGAATAACGTGTTATA
>JAAYGU010000106.1 GCA_012727535.1 Bacillota bacterium
ATCATCAACAGCCGCGGGCGGGACATTAACGCGCGCCCCACCGCCAGCATCTGCTGCTCGCCCCCGGAAAGGGTCCCTGCCAATTGCCAGGCGCGCTCCTCGAGAATGGGGAAAAGGCTGAACACCCATTCCAGATCGGCTTTAATCCCCTGTTCATCCCGCCGGGAAAACGCCCCGATTCTCAAATTCTCCAACACGGTCAGCTTGGGGAAGATCCGTCTGCCCTCCGGGACCAGTGTAATATTTAGTTTCGCCATATTATGTGTCTTCTCGGCCAGCAGGTCCTGGCCCTTAAACAACACCCGCCCGCTGACCGGTTTCACCAGACCGATGATCGTCCGCAGCGTAGTACTTTTGCCGGCACCATTCGCCCCGACTAAGGTTACAATTTCACCCTCTTCCACCTCAAGGTTGATTCCTTTTAAGGCCTCGATTCCTCCATAAGCTACTACCAAGTCTTCAATCTTCAACATCTTCATTAACCCCCAGATAGGCTTCGATCACCCTTTGGTTATTCTGTACCTCAGCCGGTTTCCCGCCGGCGATCGTCATCCCGTAATCAAGGACATAGATCAGCTCGGAAATATTCATCACAACATCCATGTGGTGTTCGATCAGGAAGATGGTCAGGTCAAACTCGGTCTGAATCTCTTTGATAAAAGCGGTTAAATCCTCTGCCTCCTTCGGGTTCATGCCTGCCGCCGGCTCATCCAGGAGCAGAAGCTTTGGGTTAGTGGCCAAAGCCCGGGCGATCTCCAGCCGCCTCTGCATTCCGTACGGCAGCGCACCCGCCTGTTCATCGCGTAAATCAGCCAGGCCGACCCTTTCCAATAAAGCAAGTGACCGCTCTCGCATCTCCCGTTCTTCCCGCCGGTAGCCGGGGAGTTTCAGCATCGCGGCCAGATAATTCGCTTTAAGATGGAGATGGTGGGCAATCAGGACATTTTCCATGACACTTAACCCTTTAAATAACCTTATATTCTGAAAGGTTCTGGCAATACCGGCCTTGGTAATCAGGTCCGGCCGCATCCCTGTAATTTCCTGTTCCATAAAGAAAATCTGTCCGTGTGAAGGCTCATACACGCCGGTGATCACATTAAAGACGGTGGTTTTTCCCGCTCCATTCGGACCGCTCAGACCGACAATCTCCCCCGGCGCTAGCTCCAGATTGAAACTCTTCAGCGCGGTCAAACCGCCAAAGTTCATGGTAACCTCCGTTAGTTTCAGGAGACTCATTGATCGTAACCCCCTTTGAGCAGTCTCTTTTTAAAGCAACCCTGCATTCTCTGGCAAACCCTGCTCGCCAGGAGCCGATCCCAACTAAACTCCTTGCTCCCCATCAAACCGTGGCGATAAAAAAGCACCACAAACATTAGGGTAGCGGAGAAGACAACCGAACGCATCCCCACTTTGCCTCTGAGCACAAAGAAGCCCAGGTTAATCGACTCATCCAAAAAGCGCAGATACTCATTGGCAAAGGTGACGATAAAAGCAGAGATAATCGAACCGGTCAAACTGCCCATTCCACCCAGAACGACAATTAATAAAATATTGAAGGTAAACATGAAACTAAACATCTTCGGATCAATCGTGCCGAGTAGGTTACCCAAGAGTCCGCCGCCAATGCCGGCAAAAAAAGCGCCGGTCACAAAGGAAAGGGTTTTGTGTTTCGCCAGGTTAATCCCCATGGCCTCGGCGGCTGTCTCATCCTCCCGGATCGCTTTTAACGCACGGCCATAACTGCTGTTAATCAGGGAGAGGAGGACAACCAGGGTAAAAGCGGCGGTTCCAAAACTCCACCACAGATTGGTCAGCGCCGGGATTCCCTTCAGACCCAAAGCGCCGTTGGTAATACTCTGGGTATTGGTAAAGACGACCCGGATAATCTCAGCAAAGCCTAAAGTCGCAATCGCCAGGTAATCTCCTTTGAGGCGCAGAACAGGCGCTGCAATCATGCTGCCGACTAAGGCTGTCAGCAGGCCACCGACCAAGAGCGCCAAGGGAAAGGCCAGGTTCATCTGGTCCAACGGCTTAATCAGTGGGGTGAGGTAAAAAATCTGCTGTTTAACCGCTGGCGGCATCGTCAACAGCGCCGTCGTATAAGCGCCCACCGCCATGAACCCCGCGTGCCCCAACGAAAAGAGACCGGTAAACCCGTTAATCAGGTTCATGCTCATACCCAAGATCGCATAGATAGCGCAGACATTGAGAATCCGCACAATGTATAAATCCAGATAATTCTCGGCGAAATAAATGAATCCCAGCAACAACAGGATCGAGACCGTAGTCAAAATTTGATTTCGCCTCTTTTGCTCAGCCATTGCTCACACCTTCTCCGCTGTTTTTTCGCCTAAAATTCCGGTTGGTTTCGACATCAGAATCAAAATCAATAACACAAAAGCGAAGGCATCGCGGTAACCGGTCAGATCAGGCAGGAAAGCAACAAGCATAATCTCGCCAATCCCAAGGATAAAACCACCAATCACCGCTCCACCAATATTGCCGATCCCACCGATCACCGCCGCGATAAAGCACTTCAGGCCGGGGATTACCCCCATTAACGGTTGGATCTGGGGAAACTTCATCCCCCACATGATCCCGCCCACCGCGGCCAGGAAAGAGCCCAAACCAAAGGTGAAAGAGATGGTGCGGTTGATGTTAATCCCCATCACCCGGGCGGTTTCATGATCCATTGAAACAGCCCGCATCGCCATCCCGGTTTTCGTTTTATTAATCAAATACATCAGACCCAGCAGTGCGATGACAGTCACGATCGGGATGTAAAAAGTCAGTTTTTGAATCGAAACCGCCCCCACCTGCACCACATCGGTAAAGAGTTTGGGCGCGGGAAAAGGCTTGGGTACTCCGCCGAAGAGAACGATCGTCAGATTCTCCAGAAAAAAGGAGGCGCCAATCGCGGAGATGAGCAGCGAAATTTTCGGCGCTTCGCGGAGCGGCCGGTAAGCAACAGTCTCGACCCCCATGCCCAAGCCGGCCGTGAGCACCAGCACCAGGGGGAAAGTAATGAACCACGGAATCCGAAAGGTAACGATCCCAAAAAAGGCAAAATAGGTTGCCATCATAAAAATATCCCCATGGGCGAAGTTGATCAAGCGTAAGATCCCATAGACCATGGTATAGCCGATGGCGATCAACGCATATAAACTACCCAAGGAGATCCCATTGCTCAGGTGTTGGAGGAAAAGATCTAAGGTCATGTAAACACCCCGATTTCATTTTCTATAAAGACCTGCTTCCCCCGGGGTTCCGAAGGAAGCAGGTTTGGTCGTCCGTTTACTGTTGCGGCGTAATTGTATCCAAATAGGTGAATTTTTGGTCTTTCACTATTTTAATTACCGCGTTTTTGACGGCATCGCCGTTGGCGTCAAGGGTGATCACTCCGGCCGCCCCTGGGAAGTTTTCCGTTTTAGCAATCTCCGCCCGGAGCTTAACCCGGTCGGTCGTCCCGGCCCGTTTGAGGGCGTCCAGAATCAGGATGTAAGCGTCATAACCGAGGGCAGCCACGGCCGCCGGTTCTTTATTGTACTCGGCACGGTAAGCCTCAATAAACTTCGCCGATTCCTCGGTAATCGGTTTTTCTGTGGCAAAGAAAGTCGAGAAGACCGCACCCTCCACTGCTTCCTGGCCGATATCCAAGAATTCCTGGGTCTCCCAGGTGTCCCCGCCGATGAAGGGGCAGGTAATACCCAGTTTTCGCGCCTGGCTGATAATCAAGGCCGATTCGGTAAAGTTACCGGGGGCAAAGATGACATCAGGCTCCTTAGCCTTCACATTCGTTAACTGGGCCGAGAAATCCTGGTCACCGGTGTTGTAATTCGCCACCGCAACAATTGAATCCTCATCACCGGTGAGTTGTTTGAAACTGTCCATAAAGAATTTGGCCAAACCCACGGCGTAATCATTGTTCACTTCCTGAATGATCGCCGCTTTTCGCGCGTTCAGGCTGCTGTATGCATAATTGGCCATCACCGTTCCCTGGAACGGATCGATAAAGCAAACACGGAAATAATAATCATTCCCAGCGGTCACCAAAGGATTGGTACAGGACGCGCCCACCGTGGGGACCTTGCCCTGCCGCACGATATCCCCGGCCGCCATCGAGAGAGAACTACCCCAGCTCCCGATAATCGCCGTCACTTTCTCTTTCTCAACCAGACGGGCAGCGGCGGTGGCAGCCTCTACTTTATCCGATTTGTTATCAACAATTACCAACTCCACCTTTTTCCCTAACACTTCCGGATAAAGCTTGTTGGCGAGCTTAATCCCTTCCACCTCCAACTGCCCGCCGGCGGCGTTCGCCCCGGTAATCGGTTCAAACACCCCGATTTTAATCACATAGCTCTCTCTTTTGATACAGCCGGTACCCACCAAAACCAGCACCGCAAGCAGCAGTAGAAATATTGCCAACCTGCGCCTCAAGTTAATTCCTCCTTTTTACTTATTGATCATAATGATATCAATAATAATACAATATATTTTCGTTAAAATGTATAAAAATCCTCTAAGTTGAGTCCGTATAATGGTGTAAAAATGGTTTTCAAAAAAAATAGGAGCGCCAATAACAAATTCCTCAGTTAGAATAG
>JAAYGU010000107.1 GCA_012727535.1 Bacillota bacterium
GCCTCGACCTGCGCGGTCTCGAAGTGTTCATTATCATCCCGCCGTTTGATAATCTCTTCGGCGGTTAGTGCACCCAAGGCCATGGTAGCGAAAATTGAAAAAAGCGTAAAGCAAACAACCAAGAAAATCAATTTCCTTTTCATCAGACATTAACTCCCTTCTCTTGATCATAAAGTCCGGTAGAACAAGCATTTTTCCCGTTCCATCCGCCCATGTTATCCTGCATTACTAGTTTTCATTCCCCCATCGCAACCGTCGGCTCCAGTCTCGCCGCCCGCCGGGCTGGAATCACACAGGCAATAGTGACAATTATAACCCCCAAGATAAAGGCGAAGATCGTATTCCCCGGTGAAGAATGGGGGTAGATGATGGCGTTAAAAATAATCTCCGAACTAAAACCACTAACTGCTTCAGTAAAATTTATCCCGGTTTTGGCAAAATAGCCGGTGAGGAAAGCACCCAGGGCAGCGCCGATTAGGCTACCGATTACACCCATAATGGTGCCTTCCGCCATAAACAAGCGGATAATCTCGCTGCCTTCCAAACCCAAAGCCGACATCATCCCAATCTCTTTCGTCCGCTCCTTGACGATCATGAGCATCGTATTGATCACCACAATACAGGCGAGAAGAACAAGAAAAATGTAGATCTGATTATAGATTAACTTAGCCACTTCCATAAAAGCCACCAAGTCGCTGGTCTCACGGTAACTCAAAGCCAGATAACGGCCGCTGGTGTCCTGCGCGGTCAATAATGAGTTCACCGCCGATTGAACCTGCGGAATTAACTTTCTGTCCGTGGTCACCAGCAAGAGCTCGGTAACCTGACCATCCATCTCCAAAAGCCGCTGGGCCTGGTCTAATGGAAGATAGAAGACTTTCTCATTGAGCAACTTGATCCCGCTTTGTGTCCGTCCGACAATGGTAAACGTAACGCCCTTGAGGGAGTTAAAGGCAGTATTAAAGACAATGGTCACCTTCTCGCCAACCCGGCGGTTGATCTTCTCCAAAAGGGCTGTCCCCATCATCACTTCAAACTGTCCAGGCCGGGGCATTCTCCCCTCAACCAGAAAATCTTCGATATTGGTAAAAACCGTCTCTTGCTCCGGTTCTACACCCCACCCACTTATAGTGATCAGCTCTTCTTCGGTACTGAGCATGGCTCCAAACTTCAGCCGCGGAATAACCATCGCCACACCCTCTAGCTCCAGGAGGGCGGTCGTCATCTCCGCTAGCCCACCTTCATCCAGACCATCAACGGGGTAATTCAGCGGCAGCAGACGTTCTTCCTCCCAATACTGCCGGTCGATCAGCTTAATATGGCCGGAGTCGTACTGAATATGTTCGGCCGCGAGCGTATCGATCACCCCGACAACATAGCCGCGGGCAAAAACGACGACCATGACCGAAAAAGCGATCGCCACGATGGAGACAAAGGTCCTTAGCTTATAACGGAAGAGATTTTTAAAAGCCAGTTTCGTGAGAAACCCCATCTTGACACCCCCTATTTATGATAAATGGCCTTAATCGGGTCTTTATCCGCTGCCCAGTAGGCCGGGAGGATACTGGCGAAAAACGAAATGATAACCCCAAAAGCAAAAACCTTAAAAAAGGATGAAGGAGCCCATACCCCATAAATTTCCCCGACGATGGGACTGCCAAAAGGAGCCATATCGATGATGGCGGAAAAATCCAGACCAATCCGGGTCATGATCCCGACCCCCAGTAGTCCGAAGAGAACACCAGCGATTCCCCCCAAAAGTCCAATCCCGGTCGATTCCAAGACAAAAGTATAAATAACCTCTTTCGTCTGGAGGCCCATCGCATTCATCATCCCGATCTCTTCCATCCGCTCCAAGGCCGCCAGGATCACCGTGTTAATAATGGCAATGGCGGCAATCAAGAGAATAATCGTCAAAATCAACTGGTTTCCCATTTGCTTGGCACCGGCCACGGAAACCGCCTCCAACTGGTCCCAGGAAATAGTTTTTAACTGAGGATGGACCGCTTTTATTTGGCTTTCCAACGCTTTGGCTACTTCCGGGGCCCGCCCTTGCTCTTCCAGCCTAATCAGGACCTTACTGACCTGGTTGCCAACGTCTAAGGCCTGTTGCGCCAGGTCCAAAGGAAGATAGACGATCCCTTGATTGACCAGCGGATGCCCGGTATGGACCAACCCGGCAATCTCCGCTTCGATCGTATTAAATGTTTCATGCTTGTCTTTCACCAACAAGGTGATGTAATCGCCGGTCCGCAGTTTCATCAGGTCGGCCAACCTTTTTCCCAAGACCACCTGGGAGGAACCGGCGGAGAACATCTCACCCTCGACAAAGTAGTCCTCCAACTTAATTACTTCGGAAAAATCCGATGGGTTGACTCCCCGGCCGACCACCGGCAACTCATTAACCCCGTTGTTGAGCAGTGCTTGGAAATTCAGTTCCCTGGAGATTCCTTCTAGCCCTGGAATCTTTCGTAGCGCCTCCATGAGTCGGGATTCGGGGGTAACCAAGTTGTTTAACGGGAGTTTCTCCTCTTCGGCCCAGTATTCTTCCGTCACCACCTGAAGATGGCCCGCCTCATAATCAATGATCATTTGGTAAGACATCGCCGTCATCCCACCAATTAAAGAGTCGAGAAGCAGATAGAAAAAGACGGCAAAAGCAATGATACTGGCAGTAATTAGGGTTCGGTTCCGGTGACGAACCAGGTTTTTAAAGGCTAGTCTGGTTAAGAACATCTTACCCCCTCCTTTGGTCCTTGGCGATCAGCCCGTCCCGGATCTCAATTAAGCGGCGGGCGTAATTCATCACCAGCGGGTCATGGGTGGAAAAGATGAAGGTCGTCCCTAGTTCCTGGTTCATCTTGGCCATCACAGCCAGTACTTCTTCACTGGTCTTCGAGTCCAGGTTGGCCGAAGGTTCATCGGCCAGGACCAGTTTGGGTTCTTTAACCAAAGCCCGGGCGATCGCCACCCGCTGCTTCTGTCCGCCCGACAGTTCATTGGGTTTTCGGTTCTCCAAACCCTCCAGCCCGACCGCCTTCAGGATATGAAGCACCCGGTCGCGGATCTCCTGCTTGTCATATTTATTGACTAGCCGGATGGCGAACTCCACATTCTCGTAGGCGGTTAAGACCGGAATCAGGTTATAACTTTGGAAGATAAAACCCACGTTGTGCCGGCGAATCATGGCCAGTTCTTTTTTGTCTAGATCTTCCAAGCTTTGGCCGTCAAACAGAATCGTCCCGGCGGTTGGTGTATCCAAACAACCAATCATATTTAGTAACGTGGTCTTTCCCGAACCGGAGGGGCCAAAAACCGTTGTAAATTCTCCCTGTTCCACCGTAAGATCGATCCCCCGCAGCGCCGGGACCTCGATCTTCCCCTGATCATAAATTTTTTTCAACCCTTTAAGTTCCAATAAAGCCATCGTACCTACCTCCTTGTTCTTGTTACTCGTCATTCGTTGCTTGTGTTAACCTGGCCTCTGCCAGTTGCTCGTCACTCCTTCTTCTTCAGTCCGTTCTCGATAAAGTAAAGCATCTGGTCGATGATCTCCATGTCATCTAGATCCAGCTTCCCATCTTCCCAAATAAAATCGGTCAAAGAAAAGGTCATGCCCGTTAGCAGCTTCGCCACAACCCTCATGTCAATCGCCGGGTCAATCTCACCCTGCTCCTTCCCGTACTCCAACAGATCTCGGAAAAATTCGGCACTACGGTCTTCGCGTTCACCATAGATCTCCCGGTACAGTTCTTTATCATTGGCCAGCATCATCCCGATCGGGATTAAACGCGGGTGTTCTTTCGCAAAGCGGAACCCGCTCAAATACACCTCACGTAAGAGCTGGAAAAAGCTATACTTGCCTTTATTTTAGACCATATCGCTGTTGATGTACGATAACTTCTTCTCCGCCAACAACTCCATCAGGTATTTATAGAGATCCTTTTTATCCTCAAAATACTGATAAAAACTGCCCATGGCTATTCCGGCCTGTTCGGCAATGGCCGTCACCCGTGCTTTATGAAACGGATGGGTAGCAAACTCATCGATCGCCGCTTCAATGATCCGTTCACGCTTTTCTTCTGGTAAATTGAAAAATGTATCTTTCGGCAATGAATCCCCCTTTCTGAACAGAACAAATTACTGATTATAAGCGCGGTCAAACCTAATCCCAAAGCAAACAAAGGTTAAATTCTTGATATTCCTTATGCCCGAAAAGGCTAGTTGACAAGGAAACAATCCCCGCCTTAAACGAATGTGAATTCACATTCATATGAATCTATATTCATATTGTATTTTATGGTTTTAATGGTGTCAAGGGAAAACACTAAAAATACGTGAATTCTTTTCACATAACGTTACATTCCTTTTCTCGTCAGCATGTTAGAATAGACTTAAAGAGCAATCGTTTCAGTATTAGCTACAGAGCACAGAAGGAGAAGAAATTATGAACAACATTGTCGTCATCAACCAGGTCCTCATCCTTTTTCTCATCATGCTCATCGGTTTTATCGCCCGTAAAAGAGAGTTTATCACCGCAACGGGGACCCAGGACTTAACCCGTTTGTTACTGTATGTAACCTGCCCGCTCACGATCTTTACCTCTTTTCAATTCGAATATTCAAGGGCAATGTTGGTGGGCGCCGGACAAGTTTTCGCATTCTCAATTACCTTTCATCTGATTGCTCTCCTCATCAGTTTCCCTCTTTTTTTTCGTTATCCGGAACCCGTCAGGCGGGTTCTCCGTTTTACAACAATCTTTGCGAACTGTGGTTTTATGGGTTTTCCCCTTTTACAAAGTATCTACGGGAAAAGTGGTGTCTTTTACGGCTCCTTTTACGTAATGGGCTTTACTCTTTTCGTTTGGACCGTTGGCATTCGCATCTTCATTGGGAAGCAGGACGGCTCCCCTTGGAAAAAAGTCTTTACCAACCCCAACCTCATTGCACTCTGTCTTGGCCTTGGTACTTTTGTCCTTCCGGTCAAGCTACCTCTCCCTATCTACTCCGCCTTGGAAATAGTGGGTGCAATGAATACGCCCCTTTCCATGCTCTTGGTTGGCGTAACCTTAACTGAAGTCAAGCTGCGGGAATTATTTACCGGTTTAGCCGTCTATTATGGTTCTTTTGTCCGCCTGCTGCTCGTGCCTTTCATCGCCCTTCTCATCACCAACCTGTTTTCCCTCCCCCCCATTGTCCAAGGAGTCTCTGTTCTCCTCACCGCCACCCCAGCAGCCGCTTTAACAACGGCTTTTGCGGCCAAATACAATGGTGATACCCATTTGTCCTCCCGCCTAGTCCTCCTTTCCACCATTTTCTCCATCATCACCCTTCCCTTCATCGTTTTCCTTCTTAACAGATAACGAGGGCTCGTATACAAACAAGCGGTTGGTTTTAGTACCAACCGCTTGTTCTTTGGCTTGTTACGGCTAAACACGCTAATACATATTAATATTCTTCATTTGTAAAGGGTTGTAGAACACTTCGCTCAATCAACAAGAATCGGAAGCAAGGGCATCACTCCCATGCTTAGACTCGTTGTGGAACAGTTTAAGCAACTATGACATAAATAGCTCAATTGAAAATATTCCAATCCTAACACCTATAAGGTATAATTATAGTAATTATTTTCGCCCACAGCGCTTGGCGGACGGGTTAAAGGAGGTTTAATCGATGAAAAACAACAAATTACTCTGGTCGCTATGTATATTAATCCTGTTTACCCTTGTCTTCTCCGGCTGCGAAGAAGAGTATGGACTGCTTCACCAGTATGCCGGCGGACGGCTTGGCGTTATCCTCGAAACGGAGGAAACGACCTTTGGCCCCGAACTTACCTCTTCGCTCCTCAAATACATAAAAAGACGTGTTGACCTCCAGGTCGTTAACCCCGACCTGTTAGCGGGCTCCGAACCCTACCGCATAGGAGTCAATGACCGTTTTTACCGTGAACAACTAGGCCTTGACTTGCTTTTGTTCATCAAGCTAACCGATCTGCATTTTGAAGATAACCAGCCTAGTTTGTCGGTTAAACCGGAACAGGTAAGAGTGACCATCACCAGCACCTGCACTTTAACCCTCGCCTATCACCTCCGTGATCTGCACTCTGCGGAAACGATCTACCTTGGTCAAAGTAGAGGTTATGCCCGGGATTCGAAAAGCATCAAAGCAGGAAAATACGGTGTGCATTTTGACTTTAGAGAGATTGACCGGTACAATTTAATAGAAGAAGCGATGCTCGATGCCGTACGGGAGACCGAACTGCTTTAAGACTGGTTCATGAGTACAGCTCGATTTAGGCAAGACCAGGGGAACAACCATTGCCATCTAAGAGACGATCTCCCGCCGGAACTGGCTGTTATACAGGTCAAAATATAAACCCTTTTGTCTTAATAATTCCTCATGGTTGCCCCGTTCAATAATCTCTCCATTATTGATGACTAAAATCAAGTCGGCATTGCGAATTGTGCTTAAGCGATGGGCGATCACAAAACTGGTCCTCCCCTCCATCAGTTTTAACATCGCTTCCTGGATCTGAACCTCAGTCCGTGGATCTACACTGCTGGTCGCTTCATCGAGAATAAGGATCCGCGGATCGGCCAGGATGGCACGGGCAATCGCCAGTAACTGCCTTTGTCCCTGACTCAGGTTTCCCCCTTCTTCCGTCAGTACAGTTTCATAACCCTCTGGCAGACGGAGAATGAACTGTTCTGCATTGGCCAGTCGCGCTGCCATTTCCACCTCCTGATCCGTAGCCGTCAAACGGCCATAACGGATATTTTCGCGGACCGTATCAGCAAAAAGGTAGGTATCTTGGAGCACAATACCCAAACAGGAGCGGAGGGAACGACGGTCAATCCGGTGTAGCTCTGTGCCGTCCAGGAAGATCTCGCCGCTTTCAGGCTCATAGAAACGAGAGAGCAGATTGACAATGGTTGTTTTGCCCGCTCCCGTCGGTCCGACCAAGGCAATGACCTGACCGGGTTTAGCGGAAAAATTGATCTTCTTTAAAACCGGTTCCCCTTTTTTATAGGCAAATGAAACATTATCAAAAACCACTTCTCCTTCGACCCTGGCCGGTTCGATCCTGATCTGCCCGTCTTCCGGTTCCGCCGGTTCGTCTAAAATCTCAAAGACCCGTTCCGCACCGGCCAACGCTGATTGGATCATATTGAACTGGTTGGCCAGTTCATTCAAGGGACGGTTAAAAAACCGGATATAACTGATGAAACTGACGACCACCCCGACTGAGATCACACCTTTAATCACTAACAGACCGCCAGCCGTCGCCACCAAGGCAAAGCTGAGATTATTTAAAACATTCATCAGCGGTCCGATTATACCGGAAAAAATCTGGGCCCGTGCGCCAACTTTTCTCAGCCGGGAGTTCTGCTGCTCAAACTCCTTAAGACACTCCGCTTCCCGGTTAAAGACTTTGATCACTTTCTGTCCGGAGAGCGTCTCCTCGATCAAACCGTTTAATTCGCCTAATGATGATTGTTGTTCCAAAAAGAGCGTCCGCGTACGTTTGGTGATCAGGCGGGTGAGGAAGAACATCAGAGGGATGATGAGCAGACTGACCAAAGTAAGCGTCGGACTGAGATAAAACATCATGCCCAGCGAACCCGCTAGCGTAACAATACTGGAGAAAACGGCCAGCACTGTCGTGTTCAGGGTATTATTGACATTATCTATATCATTAGTCAAGCGGCTCATTAGTTCCCCATGCGGCCGGCTATCAAAGAAGGGCAAGGCCAAGACCTGTAATTTATTGAAAAGGTCACGACGTAAATTCCCCACTGTCTTTTGTGTTACCCCGACCATTAAATAATCCTGACCAAGGACGCTAAGGGCGGCCGTTAGATAAATGCTCAGCATGAGCAGGATAATTTTAAACAATCCCTTAAAATCCCCGGGAATAACATAGTGGTCAATTGCTTTGCCCAGCAAGTAAGGGCCGATTAAATCCAAGATGGAGCTAACAACAACGATGAAGAAGACGAGCAACAGAATACTTTTGTGCTGGCGTAAATAACCCCATAAGCGCTTTAAAACCGCTTTGGCATTCTTGGGTTTACGAATCGGGGCAAAGCGACTGCCATGCCGTCCCTGCGGGCCTCCCGGTCCCCCCGGGCCGATCGGTCCGGAGGTACTCCGGCTGAGCTTACTACCTTGTTGTTTAGCCATTAACCACACCCTCCTTCTCCAGTTGGGAATAATAAATCTCCTGGTAGATAGGGTTACTGCGCAATAGTTCTTCATGTTTTCCGTGTCCGACAATTCTTCCGCCATCCAAGATGATAATCTGGTCGGCATCCAGCACGGCGCTGACTCTTTGGGCAATAATAAAACAAGTCGCCTCTTTCATCAAGTCTTTTAAGGCCCGCTGGATAAGATACTCGGTTTTCAGATCTACTGCGCTGGTACAGTCGTCAAGAATCAATACTTTCGGCTTTTTAATAATAGCCCGGGCAATCGCCAGCCTTTGCTTCTGCCCACCGGAGAGATTGACCCCTCTCTGCCCTAACTGTGGTTCATAACCCTCCGGTAATCGCATAATAAAATCGTGTGCCTGCGCCGCCTGAGCCGCCGCCACCACCTCTTCATCGGTCGCCTCGGCTTTCCCCCAACGGATATTCTCTTTAATCGAACCGGAGAACAGAATAGTATCTTGTAACACTATACTCACCGCCGCCCGTATGGTTGACAATTGAATCGAACGTAAATCGCGACCGTCGAGTAATATCCGACCCGCGGTCGGATCATAGAGCCGGGGGATCAGATGAACCAATGTCGATTTTCCGGAACCGGTAGCACCCAAGATGCCTACTACTTGCCCGGGATCAACCTTTAGGTTAATCTGCTTTAAAGCTTCCTCTTTCCCACTGCCCTGGTAACGAAAAGAGACTTGTTCAAAGCGTACACTCCCGTGACGGATCGGAACCGCCGAGGCTTCGGGCGCATCGGTGATCGCTACTTGTGCCGATAACACCTCATTGATCCGGTCGGCCGATACTTTCGCCCGGGACATTCCCAAAAGCATAAAGGTGACCATCATAAAGGAGAAGAGAATACGGCTAAAGTAATTGATTAAAGCGATCAGTTCGCCCACCATGATGCTTCCTTGCTCCACCTGCCAGCCACCGAACCAGAGCACCGCCAAGACACAAAGATTCATAATCGTCATCATCACCGGCCGCATCAATATCATCAGACGGGAAGCCTTTAAATTAACCTCAATCAGCTCATTATTGGCCTTGGCAAACCGTCTTTTTTCATAAGCGGCACGCACAAACGCTTTGACCACGCGGACCCCGCTGAGATTCTCCCGCATCACGCCGTTTACTTTATCCAATTTTTCCTGGACACGCTGAAAGAGGGGAAAACCTTTCCGGATAATCAGCGTAACGGTTAAAAAGAGCAGCGGGAGCGCCACCGCCAAAATCAACGCCAGTTTAATGTTGATGACATAGACCATAACCATACTGCCCACGCAGAGAAGGGGCGCGCGCACCATCATGCGGAGCGACATCAAGACCAGGTGCTGAACCTGCATTACGTCGTTGGTAAGCCGGGTGATTAAGGTCTCTGTCTTAAATTGATCTAGATTGGCAAAGGAAAACTCTTGTACCTTCCGATAAAGCGCCGTCCGTAAATCAGCGCCAAAGTTCATACTGGCAATACTGGAAGCGGCGGTACAACCCCACCCGCCCAACAAACCAACCAAGGCCACGCCCAACATCTGCAACCCAAGCCTCATAACCAGCGCCAAGTCGCCCTGGGCTACTCCCTGGTCAACAATCTTTGACATCATCGCCGGTTGAATTAGATCGCAGCTCACTTCCACCAGCATACACAAAGGGGCCAACACCGCCATTCGCCAATAAGGTTTCAAGTATTTTAACAGCCTTACCATCAAATACCCCTCTTTTCTCTCCTGTTTTACGGCATCAAGACACGTTTGTTAGGTATCTAATTATTGAAACAAAAATAAAAAGGCTTGTCACCTATTGAATCACTACTGGCCTTGCTTCATTAAGTTATCAATCATTTTGAGCACCAGTTGCCGGAAAAGCCTTTTCTCTTCTTCCGTCAACCCCTGAAAAGTTTCTTCATCGATCTCTTTAATGATCTCATCCACCTGTTTTTTCACTCTTCTCCCCTTCTCCGTAATAAAGACACGGGAGACCCGGCCGTCCTCAGGATCAGTGCTTCTTACCAACAGTCCGGCTTTCTCCATCCGCTGCAGTGTATCAGTGATGGTTGGCGGGGTCAAATTTAAGGCATCGGCCAGTTCTTTCTGCATCAGACCATTATTCCTGCATAAGTGGGCCAGAATCGGGGGCTGCCCCCGGTATACTCCAATCTTGGAAAGAAGGGTATGCACCTGGGAAAAATGGAGCCGGGCTAAATCCCCCAATAATAAGATGACCGGCTTATGTTCGAGGTTATGACGATCAAATTGAGGCGGTTCGCATTTCATCTCTTTACCTCCTCATGTTTATGGGCTACCGGAAATTACCCGCTAATCAGCGCGCGCCAATTAACCATTCCTAGTTGGTGGTTGAAACAAATAATTGAAATTATCCAACCAACTCGATTAAACTACGAAAATTAGTTAGGTATCTAAATATCCCCCTAAAAAATAGCATCTCTTGCTCTCATTGTCAAGCGCTTTCTTCTAACAGTGTATTAATTCTGTGTCAAGTCAGGTAAACCTACATTTGACAACGTTTACCTCTGACTATCAACGATCCTGCATCCTCTTCCGATAATGGGAATGAAACGAAGGGCTCTCCGTTCAATTGAGGGTAAAATACCCATCATGAAACAAAACCGGAAGGAGCGTTGCTCGTGGTACAAGTACTCTGCCTTGGACATGCAGCCTATGATTTATCCGTGCCGGTCAGTTCTTTTCCGGCCGAAAACAGCAAAATGGAGATCGAATCCTTCCACGAAGCCGGAGGCGGCCCGGCAGCCAATGCCGCTTATCTCCTGTCTTCCTGGGGTGTAAATTGCGCCTTTGCCGGCCTAATCGGGAACGACTCCTTCGGTCAACGCATCCTCGAAGAGTTCAAAACGGTCGGAACCGATTTATCACTACTCGAAATCAGGGCGGGTCATCCGACCCCCCTCTCGGTCATCCTCGTCAACACCACTAACGGAAGCCGGACCATTATCAACCGGAAAGCCAAAACCAGAGGTTTACAGATCAATCAGGCCCTGCTCGCTCGCCTTGATCCCAAAATCCTGTTCTTTGATGGCCATGAGCCGGAAGCCTCTTTACTGGCCCTGGAGTCCTACCCCAAAGCAATCACCGTCCTAGATGCCGGCTCACTCCGTCCGGGAACGCGCCTGCTCGCGGAGAAAGTCGATTACTTGATCGCTTCGGAACGTTTTGCCCTCCAAATGACCGGTTTGGCGGACCTGGATACCGAGGAGCAGTGGAAAAAATGCCTCGCACAGCTGACCGCCGTTAATCCCCGGCAAGTCATCGTCACCCAGGGAGAAAAAGGCCTTATTTACACGCTGGAAGCAGCAGGCGGAAAAGACTACCGCCGGCTTCCCGCTTTTCCCGTCACCGCCGTTGATACCACCGGCGCCGGTGATATCTTCCATGGAGCTTTTACCTATGGTCTTCTGCAAAAACTGCCACTACACGAAAACCTCCGGTTTGCCTCAATGGCGGCGGCGCTGTCGGTCACCAAACCGGGCGGCCGACCGTCAATCCCAACTTTATCCGAAGTCAATAAAGAACTGGCAACTTATTTTTAAATGTACTTTCGGTAAAAATGGGAAATATAAGAGGGAAGTTTGATAACTACCGTGAAAGGAGAAATAAAGTGTCTGACTTCCCAACCCTTTTCAGTCCGGCTAAAATCGGCTCATTAGAATTAAAAAACCGGCTGATCATGCCGGCCATGGGCACCGCGATGCATGAGAACGGAGTGGTCACCGACCGACTTTACCATTATCATCGGGTGCGAGCGGCGGGCGGCACCGGAATGATCACTGTTGAAATCGTCGCGGTGCATCCGACGACAGGAGGCGCCTCCCCGGCGATCTGGGATGATCGCTTCATTCCTGGTCTCAAACGGCTGGCCGATGTGATTCATGAAGGCGGAGCCAAAGCCTGTGTTCAACTGTGGCACGCCGGCCGACAAACTAATTCCAGCGTAACCGGTTTGCCCATTATCGCCCCTTCAGAGCTCCCTTGTCCCCTTTGCCGGGAAAAACCAGAGGTCATGGATGAAAAAATGATCAAAGAAATTGTGGAGAGTTATGGCGATGCCGCCCGTCGGGCTAAAGAAGCTGGCTTTGACGCGATCGAACTGCACGGTGCCCATGGCTACCTGATCGCACAATTTATGTCCCCGTATTCAAACAAACGGACCGATGGATACGGCGGCACTCTTGAAAAACGGGCCCGTTTCGCTTTTGAGATCATCGACAATGTCCGGCAAAAAGTCGGACCGGATTTCCCAATAATGTACCGTCTGAGCGGCGAAGAGAAAGTCCCGGGCGGTTTAACGATCGAGGATAGTAAGAAAATCGCCCAACTCCTGGTGGAACGGGGAGTTGATTGTATCCATGTATCGGTCGGCGATTATGATAACCTACGCTACACCGTTCCCCCCATGGATTTGGATCGCGGTTTCAATGCCTGGGCCGCTGCTGAAATAAAAAAAGTTGTTGATGTTCCGGTTGTCGCCGTTGGCCGGATTAACGACCCCTACCTGGCAGAAGAGATCCTGACCAACAAACAGGCCGACTTTATTGCCGTCGGACGGAGTTTATTAACCGACCCGGAATGGCCAAATAAAGTCCAGAACGGACAGTACGAAAAGATGCGCCATTGTATCGCTTGTAACCAAGGCTGTGTCGACCGGATGCTGCTCGAAGGAGAGCACGCCTCCTGTATCCTGAATCCGGCCTGCGGCCGGGAGAACGAGTTTGTTTTTGAACCGGTCACCAAAAAAGGGAAAGTGGTCGTGGTTGGCGGGGGACCGGCTGGCATGGAGGCGGCCCGGATTGCCAAAGACCGGGGCTGCGATGTAATCCTCTTCGAAGCCACACCACAATTGGGCGGCCAATGGCGACTAGCTGGTATCCCGCCCAAAAAATGCGAAATCGCCGGTGATGTGGAGTGGTTGATTAAACAACTCGAACTGAGCGGGGTTGAGGTCCGACTGAACACTCCGGCCACCAAAGAGCAGATCCAGGCGGAAAACCCTGACGCTATTATCCTGGCCACCGGTTCAGTCCCAACCAAGCCCCAGATTGAGGGGATCGACCTGCCCCATGTGCTGTTCGCCACTGAAGTCTTGGATGATCCGTCTAAAGTTGGCCAGAATGTGGTAGTAATCGGCGGTGGCGCCACCGGAATGGAGACCGCGGAATTCTTGGCGGAAATGGGCAAGAAAGTCACGATCATTGAAGCACTGGATGAGGTGGCGCGTGACCTCGGACCGGCTCGTAAACATTTTCTCATGGAAAGAGTAGATGCACATAAAATCGATATCCATCTCAATACGCAGGTGAAGAAGATTACCGCGCAAGAGGTGGAACTGGCCGACACTAAGCACACTCGGATCCCAGCCGATCATGTGGTCATCGCCGTGGGCGTCACCAGTAACAATCCGCTGGAAGAAGAGGTAAAGCCCATCGCCGACGTCTATGTGATCGGCGACGCCAAAGAACCGCGGACGGCGATGAACGCCTTTTATGAGGCTAATGAAGTAGCCCGCAGCTTATTTAAGTAAGCCCGACGACGAACAACACACCATTCGCAGCCGGCGTAATCTCCGTATGGTGAGGCCTACAACGTCTTAGTTTAATGGCCCGGCCTACCATCCACGTCCAACGTAATCTCTACCCGGTGCGGCGGCGCCACTGCGTATGGACCTCGTCTGTTGCGCATTAAAAGCTTAAAAAGGTAACTGCCCCTCCTAAAAAGCTCAGAGGTGCCTCTGAGGCCGCCTCTGAGCTTTCTTTTAACTCTAATTTACTAAGTGACTATTTAAAGTAAACTCAGTTCAATTAAACCTACGCTTTCCTTAGGTAGGAGAAACGCAAAAGATGCATAATAAACTTATCATAAGCAATGGGGAGGGTATATGAGTGAGCCTGGCAACACAAATACGGCAAGTCTCCACACCACAGGAACTGGAAGCAGCTCTGAAGACTAAAAAGCAATTAATCGCGTTGGTCTATTCGGTCTGGTGTCCGTTTTGTCAGGACCTTTTACCAGTCTTTAAAAGGTACGCCCAGGACCGGGAGGACTGCCTCTTGATACGCGACGATACCGAACTCATCGCTGAACATTATGGGATTGAGGTGATCCCCACCTTGCTCTATTTTGAGGAAGGAGTTTTGAAGAGGCGGTTGGATGGTGCCTTAGGTAGGGGTTTAGGTGAACAAGAATTGGTTGATTTTCTTAGTTCGGTAAATCGCCTTTAGGTAGCAACTTTTAAAGGACAACCGCAATCTCTTAACTACGAGGAGGGAATAATGATCAGCCAACACCTACCACCCAACCCCAATCTAGGCATCAATTTTGATGAAGCAAAACTAAAAGAGATCTGGCTGGCCGGCGGGTGCTTTTGGGGCGTCGAGGCCTACTTTACCCGTATTTATGGCGTAGCCGGAGTCACGGTTGGCTATGCCAATGGTAAAACGGAAAACCCGACCTATGAAGAGGTCTGTTCCGGTCGGACCGGCCATGCGGAGACGATTCATGTACGTTACGATCCGGAACGGGTCACCCTTACCTCTCTATTACACCATTTTTTCCAGATTATCGATCCGACAACGCTCAACCGTCAGGGTAATGACCGCGGCACTCAGTACCGATCCGGGATCTACTACCGGGCCCCGGAAGATTTACCGGTCATCCAAGCGGTCATCGCTGCGGTGCAGCAAAAATACGACAAACCGATTGTCACCGAAGTTTTGCCTCTGGACAGCTACTATCTAGCCGAAGAGTACCATCAGAAATATCTAGAGAAGAACCCCGGCGGGTATTGTCATATCGATTTTCGCTTGTTGGCGGAGAACTAACCCAAACTATACGTCACATTGCGGATCCACCGTCCTGATTTTAACCGAAACAGTCCCAGACAGCATTTGGCGACCTCTTCGATCGTCGCCAACCCATAAACCAGATAGACGGGGAACTTAAAGACCACTGCCCCCAGGATCGTTAAAGGCACACCAATAAACCACATGGTGAAGCCTTCGCTGAGAAAAGCATAGCGTGCATCACCACCTCCCCTTAAGATCCCGACAATAATCATAATGCCAAGCACCCGGACGGTAAAAATAGACGCAATAATATACAAAATCAGTAGTGTATCTTGGCGGACTTGGGACGAAACATTGAAAACCCTGAGAATAAAAGGCGAGGTCAGCGCCAGCAGCAGCCCGAGGCCGATTCCCACTAGGACCGAAAGACGGACAAAGTTTTTGGCATACCCCTTTGCAAGCTCGGCCTTTCCCGCCCCGACACTATTACCGATCATGACCGCCGCGGCATTTGACAGGCCAAAAAGTATTACCAGGAAAAGGTTGTTAATCGTATTACAGATCTGAATACTGGCTACTGCCTGTGTGCCCATCCTCCCATAGACCATGGAATAGACCAGGGAGGCCAGTCCCCAGCAGATATCATTAAAGATGACTGGGCCAATCGTTTGGTAGGCATCGCGGACAAACCCAAAGGTGAAATCGGTCAAATCATGCCAAGAGGCGGCCAAGATTCCTTTCCGGTAATAAATCATCCCCACCAGCAGCATAGTCTCTATGACCCGGGCAATAACTGTTGCCCAGGCGGCACCTGCTACACCCAGCGCCGGCGCGCCAAGATGCCCAAAAATCAGTACATAATTGAAGAAGGCATTAACAGCCAATGCTGCTGCGCTGATCGCCATCGGCATCATCGTTTGGCCGAGTGAGCGGAGGGCAAAATTAAAGATCATATTGATCCCGGTAAAAAGGTAACTAGCTAAAACAATCTGTAAATAACAACTTCCTAAAGCGAGGATACTGGTTTCACGATTGAACACGGCAATAACCTGTGTGGGGAAACAATAGCCGACAATCATAAAGACGCTGGCCACCAGCAATCCGGAACCAAGGCCGATCCCCAGAATCCGGCGGATGTTCTTTATATCCTTCGTCCCCCAAAACTGAGCGATAAAGACCCCGCATCCGGCGCCCAAGCCAACCATAAACATATGAAAAAAGAAAAAATACTGGTTGGCGATCCCCACCGCCGCGATCTCAGTCTCCCCTAACTTACCAACCATTACGGTATCGATCATATTTAAGAAAGAAGAGATGAAATTTTGGATGATGATCGGAAAGGCAATGCTCAGCATCTTTCGGTAAAAGCTACGGTCAGCAAAAAAACTAACTAGCTGCTTTCCTGGCAAGTAGAGTTCCTCCTGTTGTCTCAAAAATAATAACCACTTGACTTTGCAAGTGGTTAACGATCGCAAACTTAACACCTTGACCTAAATCATTACTTATTCTAACATATTTGCGCTGTAAAAAGTGTTGCTTCTCCCTTAAAATTTAAACCATCATTTAGGCAAAGGATACGTTTAGTCAGCGGAAAACTCCGATCAAACCCGCCCCCAGAACAAGCAGGGCAAAAAACAGGCGATAAATGGCAAAGACGCGCATCGGTTTTTTCTTTAGATAAGCAATAAAGCGATCGATGACCAATAAAGCAACAATGAAGGAGACAAAAAAGCCGACCAAAAGGGAGAGAATCTCCGCGAAGGTGAGTGCCGCCAGACCACCGACCTTTATCAATTTTAAGGTGCTCATACCGACCATCACCGGAATCGCCAAAAAGAAAGAAAACTCCGTCGCGGCTACCGTCGAAAGCCCGGCTACCCATCCCCCGATAATCGTAGAGGCTGACCGCGACATCCCGGGAATAATGGCCAAACATTGAAACAACCCGATCAACCAAGCCTGACCAATCGTCACCTTCAGTTCTTGCCCAGCAAGTTGTGGCCGGTACTTCTTTTCCGCGTAAAGCATCCAGATTCCGCCTAAAAACAGTGTGAACGCAACCGAGGCCGGATTAAAGAGATACTTTTCGGCCAGATCGTCAAATAAAACCCCTAAGATTCCCCCAGGGATACAAGCAACGAAAATGGTCAACCAAAATTCCAATCCCGACTGGCCATCCCCTGCTTGGCGAGGTAAGAAATTGACCAGTGTCTCCTGGATTTTATGCCAATAGAGCACTACTACAGCGAGGATGGCGCCCAGTTGGATCACGTAGGTATACATCTCCACATAATACGGACTGGTCCCCTGGAAATTGATTAAATTTTGCGTGATGACCAGATGACCGGTGGAAGAGACCGGTAGAAATTCGGTGATCCCTTCGACCACCCCTAAGAGGATCGATTTAAAGATGAACAAGAGCATTCCCATTTTTTAAAAATACGCCCCCCATTATTCCATCCTTGACCGAAGACCTAACTTGATGAAATTTTCGCTTGTATTCCGCGGTAGATTCTTCCCTCTGATGACCTCTCTATTGTATAGCAAAAGCAACTGGATTAATACTAAATTGACATAATCCATTCGCTTTAATATAATGCAGGTAGAGTGATTTACTTCTTGCTTTCAGCCGGTACCAAGACCCGCCGGTTCCGGTTACCGGGTTCGCCGGCAATCCACTAGAACGCTCACTCTATTAACTAATAAGGAGGGGCCTTCATGCCTAAATATCGGATTAAAACGGAGCTTAAAAAGGACTGGTATTTACTTGTGCTCATTGCCGCCGTCCTAATCTTCGGACTACTGATAGCTCCTGCTCTTCCGGAGTACATGGCTACCCACTGGAATATCCACGGTGAGGCCGATGGTTATAGCCCGCGTTTATCCGGAATTCTTATGCTCCCGTTGTTTGCTTTGGGTATTTACTTAATGATGTTGGTGCTTCCGGTGATCGATCCGCGCCGTGAAAACTACCCGAACTTTATCAAAGTTTATCGGGTGTTCCGGATCGCCCTTGTTCTTTTTATGCTGGGGTTGCAATTACTCTCCTTAGGCTACAATCTGGGCTTTCCCATCCAGATCGACCGTATAGTCATCCTGGGTTTGGGGCTCCTCTTTACCATAATGGGAAAGTTCTTTCCCCAAATCAAGCATAACTACTTTGTCGGAATTAGAACCCCTTGGACCCTGGCCAGTGAAGAAGTCTGGGTCAAAACCCATCAACTCGGCGGAAAACTCTTTATGGGCTCGGGGCTCATCATCATACTCAGCTTCTTTCTCCCTGCTCGACTTCGCTTCTGGCTAACCATGGTCTCTTTAATCGGTGGTTCACTGATAACCGTGGTCTATTCTTACCTCATCTACCGGCGGCAAAACAACCAATGAAAAGCCCAGCACAGTAGAGTGTTATTTTACGCCAGCCACTTGCTTAGTTCACCCAGATCAGTAGCGACAAGGTCGGGACGATAGGGTGTATCCTCTAGATCAACCAGTTGGGTCTCGCCACTCAATACCAGAATAGAAGTGATCCCGGCCTGTTGCCCCAGGGCAATATCGGTATAGAGTCGATCCCCGATGATCGCCACCTTTTCGCGTTCCAAACCATACTTGACACACAGCGCCTCCACCATTGCGGGGAAAGGCTTGCCGATCACCGTCGGCTGAACTCCAGTCGCTGCGGTAATAGCAGCGATCATCGCACCACAATCCGGGATTGGCCCCTCCGGGGTCGGGCAGTTAAAATCGGGATGGGTGGCAATAAAGGGCACTCCTTGACGGATGAGGGAACAGGCAATCCGCAATTTTTCATAGTTTAAAGTTTGGTCGAAGCCCAAAATCACGGCTGCCGGGTTCTCCGTGGTTAAAAGGAAACCATCCTGGCAAAACTCTTCCTCTAAATCTGGAGTTCCCAGTAGATAAATCCGGCGGGATGAATAGTTGTTTTTCAAATATAACCTGGTAGCCTCCCCCGAAGTAAACACCTGCTCTGGGCGGAGTGTTACCCCCATCCGCGTAAGCTTGGCCACATAATAGGCACCAGTCCGCGAAGAATTATTAGTAACAAAGATAAATTTTTTTCCCAATTCCTCGAGCCGCTTAAAAAACGGCAGTGAAAACGGGAAGATTTCATCACCTAAATAAACAGTACCATCCAGATCCAATAGATAGGTTTGAATGGATGCTAATCGTTCACGGATTTCTTGCTCTTTCAGTAAATTAACTTCCATCTCGTTCCTCCTCTTCAGCCTCTACTTGTGCGAGAACAAATTACTATGTCCATGATCATAATTATTTTTGTGACTTTTTAAGAGCACCCTGTTATAATTCGCCACCTAACCTGATTTTCCCTGTTTTTTTAGCTCCCAGCGCATGCTTTTTTCCTCCCAAAACCACGGCACCGGTCAAGAATATTATAAGATCCATTTACGGCGGATACACCTTTCCGCAAACACAAACAACAAACCGGCCATCGCCAGCAGAACGACGGAGTTCAGCCCGATACTCATCATCCCTCCCCCCATCAGCGCCCGCTTTAAAAGATCGGCACCATAAGTAAGCGGTAAACAGTAAGCCAGCGGGCGCAAGAATAAGGGTAATTTACTCACCGGAAAAAACAAACCACATAAAAACAACATGGGAAACCGGAAAAAATTCGAGAAAGTTTGTGCCTCAAAGACCTCCCTGACCGATACGGCAATCACCAAACTCAATAAAGTCGAAGTCACGGCAATCATCAAAACGCCAAAACTCAACAAAAGCCAGTTGGTGCCGGCAAGATCAATGAAAAAAGCCGCAAACAACACCGGGATAAAAGCATTAAAAACACCGAAAAGAATAGCACCGCACGTCTTCGCCAACACCATGGTTGTTAAGCTGATGGGCGCCAACAATAAACGGTCAAAAGAGCGTCCCCGGCGTTCAAAGGTAATGGTCACTGCCAACATTGAAGTTGAGCCAAAGAGAATGCTCATCGCCATCAAACCGGGTAAGAGTTGATTGATTTCAAAGGACTGCGGTGCCCGAATAAGCTGCATCAAAGTCCAGGCTAAGGGGAAGATAATACCCCAACTGATGTTGGGTGGTTTTAGATAATAATTTCGCATGTCTTTTTTTAAGATATTCCAAAACGCAATCCATGTCTTCACTGCTTCCCACCCTCTTTCTCTGGGTTTAATTTAGTAGCCTCAATACCCGTTATTTTGACGAACACCTCTTCAAGACTCGGCCTAACCTCTCTAGCTTCATATACCGCGATTCCCTTCTCCTCCAGGTAGCGGAGGATCGGGGAAAGAGCAATCCGGTGCGGGGCGGCCAGGAGAGAAGCATTTTCACCCCGGTTTTCAAGGCGCAGGCTGGGAAAGTGTTGCTTAAATTCCGTTTCGACCAGTTGGGGAATACTACGATCTAAAGTCAGTTCGAGCTGATGTTCACTCTCGGTATCGGCCATCAGCTCCGCAACGGTTCCGATCCGGACTATTTTACCATCAACCAGAAAGGCAATCCGGTCACAGATGCGCTCCGCTTCCTCGATATAATGGGTGGTAATAAAGACAGTTGTCCCCTGTTTTTTCAGATCCTTGATCATCTTCCTGATCTGGCGGGCGCTGGCAACATCAATTCCAGTCGTTGGTTCATCCAAAAACAGAATCTTCGGCTGGTGAATTAGGGCGGCAGCAATCGTCAGTTTCCGCCGCATTCCTTTGGAATAAGCTCTAAACGGCCGGTCTTGCGCACCAGTCAGCTGAAACTCGGCAAGCAGTTGGCCCGCCCGCTGCTCCCGTTCCGCTTTCCGCATCCCATACAAAGCGGCGCAGAAACAGAGGTTATCGAAACCATTCATTTCACCGTAGAGATTACTTTCATCGGCGACCACCCCCATGATCCGTTGGGCTCTTTTCACCTCTTTGACCGCATCAAAGCCAGCAATCATAATCTGCCCGGAGGTTGGCCGGGAAAGCCCGGTTAACATATTAATCGTCGAGGTTTTACCGGCACCGTTCGGCCCCAAAAAACCAAAGATCTCTCCTTCCTCAATACTAAAAGAGAGACCGTTAACAGCCATCAATTCACCATACTTTTTACTAAGGTCATTGACCTCGACAATGGTCACTCACTTCACACCCTTCCATTCTGGATAAGCAGCGCTTTTGCTCAATAGTGGCCAAGGTTCGCAGCGTCTCGGCTAACTCTAATAATGGCTCCCTGTTAACCTGATAATGGGTGAAGTAACCCCGTTTCTCGCCGCGAACCAACCCCGCTTCACGCATAATTTTCAGATGTTGGGAGATGGTCGCCTCCGCGAGGCCCAGTTGTTTGGCTAAAGCGCGCACGCAAAAATTCCGTTCGAGCAAGTATTGTAGCATCTTAAACCTCGTCTCATCCGCTACCACTTTAAGAATCATCAGTGCTTGTTCGCTCAACGTATTTCCCTCCTTTTGTTTTGTTATCTACCTAATTGGATTATACTTTAGATAATTATTTAGGTCAATACCTAAATAATTCGACACATCCCATAAACAAGAAAAGTCACCCGTTTATCCAGGTGACTTTCCAAAACGCTCATCCAACTATCCTCGCTCAATCCTTGTTGGTTAAAGACCTTAGGCAACCGGCTTAAAACCGTTACCTGTATGCTAACTTGTTACCATCCTTCGCTAATATCAAATAGATAATCTAACCCTTTTCCCCGATCCGTAACGTTCGGGAAGCATTAAAGACCGCCAGCAGAGTAACTCCCACATCGGCAAAGACCGCTTCCCAAATGGTGGCCACGCCAAAAGCTCCTAGCAGGATAAAGAAGGCTTTAATGGCAAAGGCCAGGTAAATATTCTGCCGGACAATCCACCTCGTTTGCCGCGCTATTTTGATTGCCTGCGCTAATTTCGAAGGGTCATCCTCCATCAACACCAGATCGGCAGCCTCGATGGCGGCATCGCTCCCTAGTCCCCCCATTGCCACTCCAATATCTGCCCGGGTGATCACCGGCGCGTCATTCACCCCGTCACCGACAAAAACCAGCTTTTGCTCTTTACGGTTGGGCACCTCAGCCATCAGTTCCTCCAGGCGGGTCACCTTATCTTCCGGCAATAATTCAGCGTAAAAACCATCCAATTGCAATTGGTCGGCCACCCGCGCGGCTACGGTTGCGTCATCTCCAGTGAGCATAAACACCTTTTGTACTCCCAAAGCTTTAAGGTCGTGCACCGCTTGTTTTGCATCTTCCTTGAGCTCGTCAGAGATCACAATATAACCGGCGTACTCCCGGTCAATCGCCACGTAAACAATAGTCCCTTGAACCTCGCAGTCTTCGTGCTCAATTGCTTCCCGGTGCATCAAACGGTCATTTCCTGCTAACACCTGTTTTCCATCGACCACGGCGCTGATCCCATGGGCGGGAATCTCCTGGTAATCACGGACTAAATCAACCCGGATCTCATGACCGTAGGCTTCGCGCAGCGAGTGAGCGATCGGGTGGTTCGAATATACCTCCGCCCCAGCCGCAGCGGCCAGCACCTCTTCCTGGGTAAAACCGTTACGTGGCGCTACTTCGGTCACCCGGAAAACACCTTTGGTTAGTGTCCCGGTCTTGTCAAAGACCACCGTATGGGGAGCAGCCAACGCGTCCAGGAAATTAGCCCCTTTGATCAGGATGCCATGGCGCGATGCACCGCCTATCCCACCAAAATAACCGAGGGGAATCGAAATCACTAACGCACAAGGGCAGGAAATAACCAGCAAGACCAAAGCCCGGTAGAGCCATTCTCCAAAGGTCGCTCCCGGCAAGAGCAGGGGGGGCAAAACCGCAAGCAAAAGGGCCGCACCGACCACTATGGGAGTATAATAACGAGCAAAAACCGTTATAAATTGTTCGGTCGGGGCCTTCCTTTCCGCGGCCTTTTCCACCAGGTTTAAAATGCGGGCCACTGATGATTCCGCGTAAGGCTTGGTGACTTTAACCGTGAGCAAGCCTCCACCGTTGACCATCCCGGCCAGGATGGTTGCCCCGGCTTCCATCTTCCGGGGCGTCGACTCCCCGGTCAAAGCAGAGGTGTCGACGAAAGACTCTCCTGCTAAAACTTCCCCATCTAAAGGCACCCTTTCCCCCGGTTTCACCACAATGGTCTCGCCCACCATCACTTCCTCAGGACGTACCCGACGGGTCGTCCCATTCTCTTGTAAATTGGCGGAATCCGGTTGAATGGCGAGCAAAGCCTTGATCGAACGCCGGGAGTGGTTCACCGCTTTATCCTGGAAGTACTCGCCTACCGCATAAAAGAGCATCACCCCGGCAGCTTCAGGCAGTTGGTGAATGCCAATCGCCCCGGCCGTGGCCAGCGTCATCAGAATATTTTCATCGAAGACTTCACCGCGGATGAGATTCCGAAAGGCCTGAGTAATAACCGGCCAGCCCACCAGGAAATAGGAGGTCAATAAAACCAAATATTCCAGCCATGAATAAGCCGTATTATGCAGTTGTTCGTTAAAAATAACCCCAATTACAAATAAAAGTCCGGAGATCCATAACGGTAAATGGTACTCTTTTTTTCCTTTCTCCTCTGTTACGTGCCCCTTTTTCAACTTCACCTCCGGCTCAATCCGGGTGATTAGCTCCTGGGCTACCGCAAACATTTCCTCTGGTAGATCAATGCTCTTGGTCGCAAAGTTCACCTTGACGTTTTCCAGTCCCGGATTCTTATTCAATTCCTTTTCAATTTTCGCCGCACAACTGGCACAGTCCAATCCATCTAAGGTACAGCGCATCTTTCACCATCCTTTCTTCATCCTCATCTATAGGTATGATCACCGCCGCTCTTCTGCCAAATGTGCTTGTGCTTCCCTGATTAAATTCATGATGTGCTCATCATCCAAGGAATAATAGACCATCTTCCCCTCCCGGGCATATTTAACCAGCCGCATGGCTTTGAGCAACCGGAGATGGTGGGAGATCGCCGGCAGGCTCATCTCTAGAATCTCCGCCAGGTCACAAACACAGAGCGGCTGTTCGGCCAGGAGATAGAGGATCTTCGTACGGGTTTCATCCCCCAACACCTTAAAAACCTCGGCTAACCCGACCACTTCTTCCGCTTTCGCACGCATCGCCGCAAAATCTAGTTCCGACGGACAAAAAGTGTCACAAAGGTCTGGATTTTTCTGGGCCAAATTATCCACTCCTAAAACGATTAAGCAACTGTTTAATTGTAATTTTATCCTAGCTGCTCTTTTCCGTCAAGAAAAATTACAAAAAAACCACGCTTCCTGGCCACTCGTAGACGGTTAAAATCTTTTAACCGCTTGTACTTATGTTATACTTAGTTATGTATTACCCAATTTTACCTGTCACTAAGAAAAGCTTTTCGCACCCTCGTGCACGCGCTGACCTTTGGGAAGCATACCCCTTAGCGTGAACTCGAAACAAATAGGGATATCCCCTGATTAGCGGGCCAGTTTGGGAACCATACCAATGAGAGCAATCTCGAAAAAAAGAGGAATGATTAGCGTAAACAATATAGCTGGAAGGGGCAGTTTGTCGCTCCGGCATTATCCTGTTTCATAAGGCAGAGAACTGTAGGGAGGCAAAGGAATGGGCCAGCAAAAGATTACTCTTCTCTATGAAGACAATCATCTCTTAGTGGTCGAGAAACCGGTGAATATGCCAACGCAAGGCGATGCCTCGGGCGATCCGGATCTGCTGTCGCTCTTGAAGGAAGACCTCAAAGTACGCTACCAAAAGCCAGGCCAAGTCTATTTGGGGTTAGTCCATCGTCTGGACCGACCGGTGGGTGGCGTCATGGTGTTTGCTAAAACCTCCAAAGCGGCCTCCCGCTTAGGGGAACAGATCCGGACGGGTGGATTTAAGAAAACCTATCTGGCCGTTGTTCACGGCCAACCGGAAAAATCCGGGCGTCTTGAGCATTTTCTACTTAAAGACCGCATGACCAATATTGTACAAGCAGTTTCTTCCGCCACAACCGGCGGAAAAAAGGCCATTTTAGAATATGAAGTTCTGATGGAAAAAGCGGGGCTTAGTTTGGTCCGGATCAATCTCTTGACCGGCCGTCCGCATCAGATCCGGGTGCAGTTTTCCACGATCGGCCATCCGCTATACGGCGACCAGAAATATGGTGCCTCCTTTAACCAGCCGGGGCAACAGATCGCGCTTTGGTCCCAAGAGATCCAATGTCTGCATCCAACCAAAAAGGAGGCGATGCCTTTTTCCTCATCCCCTCCTCTGGTGGCTCCATGGCATCTCTTTTTCACAAAAACATGAACAACTATATTTTTATTAATCATGCGCTCAAAGTTCGAGCAACCGGCTGGAAATCTCCTTTGCCAACTTGCGGATCTTCCTTTCGATCTGATCGATTACCGCTTTAAACTCAGGATCGCTTTTTCCGGTCGGATCATCAAGCCCCCAATCCTCCCGGTGCTTACACGGGAGAGAGGGACAGGTCACATTACAGCCCATCGTCACCACCACATCAACCGGAGGTAACGCTTCGATCAGTTTGGGAAATTGTGTCTGCTCCAGATCAATCCCGTATAATTCTTTCATCAGCCTCACCGCATCGGGATTGATTCGGTCTTTTAGTTCCGTACCGGCCGAATAGCTTTCAAAAACATCCCCGGCCCATTGCTTGCCCAAGGCTTCCGCTATCTGGCTCCGGCACGAGTTATGAACGCAAACAAAGGCTACCTTGGGCTTTGGTTTAAGGTCAGGCATTTCCACGCTCCTTCGCTTTATTCCTTCTTTTTCTTTAAACCGGCAAAAAAACGGTGTAAATTCTCTGGCAGTTGATACTCCTGTTGGGAAACAGAGCCCTGTGGTTGCCCCCCATAAACAGCTTTCAGAATCGCATTAATAATCAGCGCTTTTGGCGGTTCCGTATACTCGATACCCTCATAAACCCAGACTCGGCAGTCAACCTCCTCGCCGCACAGATCTCCACATTCCTGGCAAGTGCTCTCGCGGACCTCAAGATCAAGATCGAACCCATTAATCCGAATCGTCGGCGAGCTGACAAAACGATACTTCTTCGCCAGCTCGGGGGAAGTAATGTTGATTTTATTGACGACAACCGCAAAACCGGCCGCATCTAAAACACCGGATACTTCGGCCAAAGCTTCCTCCAGGTTCTTTTCCGCCCCTTGGCACCGGCCACAAACACTTAAATCAAGATAAAGAAAATCAATGACTAACTGCTTTTTTTCCTGCTCACCGCCGCAACAGCCGCCGCAAGCACAGCAACCATTATATTCATGATCATTCATGCCCTTCACCTCTGTACTGTTTTTCCAGGAGCACCTTAATCTCCTTAGGCTTTAACACCTTTCCGTAAGAAACCACCTTCTTATTAATTACTAAGGCGGGAGTAGACATGACACCATAAGCCATAATGTCCTGAAAATCAGTGACTTTCACGAC
>JAAYGU010000108.1 GCA_012727535.1 Bacillota bacterium
AGGCCCTGCCCGGTGTTTTCGTCATAGATGGAAATCCCCATCCCCTGCACCAGTTCGCGCAGGCGGTTCATGATCCGGCTGTTTAAGTCATGCTGGATCAGGCACTCCCTGGTATCCACCACGTTATGGGTGCCTTGTTGGTAACAACCAATCACCACTCTTCCCTTTGCATCGAGGGCAAAAGGATACTGGACTTTGTTCCGGTATTTCCAAGGGTTGGGCATCCCGATCACCGGCCGGACCGTGACATCCTTCAAGCCGCCCAACCGTTCCATCACATCAATCACTCGTTGCCGTTTGAAGGCCAGTTGTCCTTCATAATCCAGATGCAGAAGCTGGCACCCGCCGCACTCGGCATAGAGCGGGCAAGCCGGTTCAACCCGGTGCGGGGAAGGCTCCACCACCCGCAGTAACTCTCCCCGGGCGTAATTCTTCTTCACCAGTTCAATCCGGGTCACGACGGTCTCGCCGTCCAGGCTATTAGGGACAAAAATGGTAAAACCCTTATAGCGTCCTACCCCTTCCCCTTGGGTGGCGTAACCGTTAATCGCGACCGTAAGCGTATCACCGACCTTCACCGGTGCCAATTGCGTCATTTGCTCCATTAATCCTACCTCCCCAGCAAATAGTTAGATCTTGCGCCTTTTTTGCGCTGAAGGCGTCCAAGGTCTTTTGGGGATACGACCTTCGAACAATTCCTTAAAGATAAAGATATCATAAAAACCGGTCAACTGGCAATAAATTCTGGCCGGTTGACCGGTTTCATAGTAAGCAGTAATAAAATAACAATTGGTCACTCGTAAACATGACTACCCAGCACAGAACCCTTGCCTGTACTAGTTACGAAGGTATAGTTTTGGAAGAAAAAAGTTCACCAATCGGACACATAAATACTTTAAAATTAAGATTGATCGCTTTTATTGCATATGTGTTGGGCGGGTGGTTAAATGTCCGGAATCAAGATCCTCATCGTTGACGATGAAGCGCGGATGCGCAAACTAATCGCCGACTTTCTAAAAAAAGAAGGATACACTATTATTGAAGCGGAAGACGGGAAAAGTGCGCTTGAAATCTTTACCAATGAACAACAGATCAGTCTGGTAATCTTAGATGTCATGATGCCCGGTTACGACGGTTGGACCGTTTGCCGCGAGATCCGGAAAAAGTCACAAGTCCCAATCATCATGCTGACCGCCCGCGGTGAGGAAAGTGATGAACTTTTTGGTTTCACTCTAGGAGCGGATGAATACATCGCCAAACCATTTAGCCCACTGATTCTGGTTGCAAGGGTACAAGCATTATTGCGGCGGAGCGGGATGAATCAGAGCGTAAAAAATGTTAAATTTTATAACGGAATTGAAATCGATGAAAGCGGACGAAGTGTGTATATCGACGGGAGGAAAGTTAATCTAACCCCGAAGGAATTCGAATTGCTATTATACCTGGCGACCAATGAAGGAATCGCATTATCAAGAGAACAGATTCTAAACTCCGTTTGGGACTACGATTATTTTGGCGACGTGAGGACCGTTGATACTCATATCAAAAAACTACGGTCGAAATTAGGGGCCAAAGGCAATTATATTCAAACCGTCAGAAGTTTTGGCTACAAATTTGAGGTGGTAGAATGAGGCGGACAATTAGATTCCGGCTTTTTGTCATTATTACAGGCCTAATCGCCTTCTTTGTTTTTGTCTCGTGGGTCCTAAATGGCCAGCTTCTAGAGAGGTTTTATTTATTAAACAAAAAAAACAGTTTACTCCAGACTTACCAAGCAATTAATAACCTCTTTCGGGATAATAACGATAATAATACCGAAATTGAGCTGGAACTGGAAAAATTGGAAAATATCAAAGGCGTCCGGATTATCGTTGCCGACCGCAATTACAGAATTAAATATAGCTCTTTTTTGAGGGAGGTTAACCCGCGCCTGCTTCCTCAAGACCAGCCTTCAAACCGTCGCATGGATCCGTTGTTTTTATTAAAAACCAGCAGTAAACAGCAGATCAGAGCCGGCCAGATCAAAGTGATTAAGGATCCCAGATTGAATATCGAAATCATCTGTTTGGCAACACGCTTGGATAATGGCGATTACCTCCTGCTTTCGACCCCCAAAGCGGCAATTAAGGAAAGTGCGATGATCGCCAACCGTTTTTCGCTGTTTACCGGTTTCTTCACCATCATGGCCGGGGGAATTTTAGCCGGTATATTAGCGGGTCGCTTCATCAAACCAATCCTGGAGCTCAAGGAAATCGCCGAAAAAATGGCACAGCTTGATTTCAACCGCAAATACTGCGGCAAAACCGGAGATGAATTGGATGAACTGGGGGAAAGCATCAATTCGCTCTCTGTCCAATTGGAAAGCTCCATTGCTAATCTACGGAAAGCTAATGAAAAGTTGCAACAAGAGGTTGAACGGGAACGCCGGATTGACGAAATGCGGAAAGAGTTCATCTCCAATGTCTCCCATGAACTGAAGACACCGATTGCTTTAATCCAAGGCTATGCGGAAGGACTCAAACTCAATGTCATCGAGGATGATGAAAGCAAAAACTTTTATTGCGACGTGATTAGGGATGAAGCAGCCAAGATGAACCGCATGGTCAAGCAACTTCTGGAGCTGGCCCGCATCGAATCGGGATCTATTCCTTTAGCACGGGTGAATTTTAATCTCTCCCACTTCTTAACAAAAGTCTTAGAAAAGAAAGCACTCCTTTTCCAAGAAAAAGCGATTCGCCTGGAAACGGAGATTGAAGAAGGCCTCTTCGTCAACGCCGATCCCGACCTTACGGAACAGGTGATCAATAACTACCTAAGTAATGCCTTGAACCATGTGAATGACTTTAGGATCATTAGAGTCCGCGCCAGACGTTGGCCCGGAAAAACAAGAGTCTCCGTTTACAATACCGGTGAACATCTTCCGGAAAACGAACTGGACAAAATCTGGATTAGTTTTTATAAGATTGATAAAGCCAGAACAAGAGAGGATGGCGGGACCGGTTTGGGCTTGTCAATCGTGCGGGCGATTCAAGAAGCCCATGGCAATGCATACGGGGTCAACAATATTGCCGGCGGGGTTGAGTTCTGGTTTGAACTTGACAACACCGATCATTTAGAAACGGATTAATCTCTTAAGCTGTTTTCAATGCAAAAAACCAAATTGCTTTATGTCATAGCTTATAAGCTCCTTCTTTGCGGGGAGCTTTCTTTGTTCTTTGCGACAAGATCACAACCTCAATTAAAAACCGCCACCAAGTGTTCCTTCCTTATTCACCAAACGGACACAAAGCATTTTTATAATCGGGTTGTAACTTTGAGCTTGTTTTCTACAATTGTAAAGCGGAGGTGTGAGGAGAATGAAATCAAGAAATAAAACCCTGATTTTATTGGGAACGGGGTTCTGCCTGATCTGTTTGCTCGCGTTGTTGATCGGCGCCCCCGGTACCGCGGCAGAAGCAGAGCTTGCAGAGTCAGAAATTTTAATTGAAGAGTGTGATGAAACTTGTCTGGTCGCGGAAGATGAACTCCCAACCGGCCCGGAAAAGAGATACGCCGTTGTCGCCCCGGTGGGTAAGCAAACGATTCAGATGATCACTCAGGCTCCCCGCTTGGACACGTTGGAGGGAAAGACCATTGCCCTCGTGGGTGGAAGCTTTATGGCCGGCGTCACCCATCCCGAAATTAAGCGGCTGATCCTGGAGCACTACCCCACGGCCAAGGTGTTTGTCCTCGATGATCAGATCGGAGCGGCCGGACCATTTCCCGGTCCCGGGGTAACCAGAAAGTCCGTCGAAGATTTTCAGAAAAAACTCAAAGAAATGAGAATCGATGCTGTAATCTCCGGAAACTGTGGCTGTGGATTATGTACCATCAAAGAGACCGGCTCGAGTATCGCTGCCGAGTACATAGGTATCCCCGCCGTAACCATTGCCGCTCCGGCGTTTGTGGCGCAAAGCCGTTCGATCGCCATCAATAACGGCATCGCGGCGCCGCGAACCGCCACTTACCCCGGCGCCTTTTCGACCCACACCCAGGAGGAATTGATCTTAAATACCCGGGAAGTCGTTTGGCCACAGCTCCTTGAGGCATTGACCAAACCGATCACTGCTGCGGAAATCGCGGAAAGCCGCAAAGCATTAGTGGGCGAGGCTAAAGATATTGTCTTCGTTGGTACTGTTGATGAGGTAAATAAGTACTTCACCGCGATGCGCTGGTCTGACGGGCTGCCGATCATCCCGCCGACGATTGAAAAGGTTGAGGAATTCCTGAAATTTACCGATCTCCCCTGGAATGAGTCGGTAGGTATCCTTCCGATCGCCTACCGTAACACATTAGTCTGGCATGTCGCGGTCAATGGGGTGATGGCCGGCTGCCCGCCAGAGTACATGCCGCTTTTACTCGCGTATACGAAAGCTCTGGCAGACCCACATTTTCGACGCACCTTGGCCAGCACCCATGCCTGGACTCCCTATTGCTGGGTGAACGGCCCCGTTGCAAGGCAACTGGGGATCGACGCCGGGCAGGGGCTGATCTCGGAAGAAAAAAACGCAGTTCTTGGACGGTTTATTAATCTGGCCATGTTGAATCTTGGCGGTTACTACATTAAACAGGACCGGATGGGAACCTTTGGTTACCTCATGCCCTGGGCAATGGCGGAAGATGAAGAAGCCTGTCTCACGATTGGCTGGGAGCCTTACCACGTCCAACAAGGGTTTGACCTGAATGACAGCACTTTGACCGCCGCTTCTGCCCTGCTGTGGGGGAACAATCTCACTCCGGCAACAACGAACCCCAGAAAAATTATGGAACTTATCGCCTGGGATGTGGTAGAAAAACAGCAATTTGCGACCGGGAGCGGCACAGCAGTCACGTACCGGACGATTCTAATCACTCCGTCCGTCGCCCGGGACCTGGCCCGCGGTTATCAAACAAAGGGGATGCTGGAAGAGGCCTTAGTCGCAACGGCACGGAGACCAGCATACCAACGGGCTTATGCCAATTATTGGGCCAACCCCGGTAGCGCTTTTGACCCTGCCAAGTACCCATTTGAACAACACCTGAAAAAGATTATCAAAGACGAGAAAGCCGAACTGACAGATTTACCGGCGTGGTTCCCGAAAATTCCAGGGGTGGAAAAAATGTATACCGTCGCCGTAATGAAGCGGGGGATGAATCCGATTCTGGTCACTGGGGACGCGGATCGCAATAAAGTGCAAACCATGCCTGGAGGCGGTTACGCCACGATCAAAATCGAACTGCCGTCCAATTGGGATGAGCTAATGGCTGAGCGCAGCTATCGCCCACTGCACGAGTATTACCTCAAACAGTAGCGCTCATGATTAGTGACAACCAACTGGCGGTTTCAAGCTCCGGCCCATGAACTGTCAGCGAGACTTGCCTCTACAGAGAGATTTTTTCGCCGGTTGGATCATGAACCGTAAGGTTGTGTTGTCGCGGGTAATTTGTCAACTTTTACCCGGGAGGAGCGTTTGTAATACGTACCAAGGGGTGTCTAAAATGCTCAAGTTGAACAAAACTTACTGTCATCATTGGACAGGTTTTGCCATGATCACTTGTTTAATTTTCCTTTATTTACCCGTGCCGTCCGCTTGGGCAGCCGAAAAGATTGGTCCGGTTATTGGTTATACGGCGCCGGATTTTACTCTCAATAATATCGCATTGGAAAAGGTAGTACTATCACAGGTCATGAGTGAACACCGGGTGACTCTGGTTAATTTTTGGGGGATCTGGTGCCCGTATTGCATTAAGGAGATCCCGGATTTAGTCAGGTTTTATGGTGAATACCACCCCCACGGCGTAGAAATTTTAGCTGTTAATGTCGGGGATAATCCGCGCAATATACCTCCGTTTGTCGAGAAAAATAAGATCTCTTTTCCCGTCTTATTGGATCTGGAGAAAAGAGTCGCCAGCCTTTATCAAGTCAGCGGTTATCCAAGGACTTTCTTAATCGATCAGCATGGGAAAATCAGGGATATTATCTTTGGCGCCACCAATTATGCAGTCTTGGCGGCGAAAGTCGATGCCCTTCTGGAAGGAGAGAGCAAATGAGTTCAGTCAATGTGTTCATCGCCTTTGTTGGCGGGTTGCTCTCTTTTCTTTCGCCGTGTGTTCTCCCGCTTGCCCCCGGTTATTTGGGAATAATCTCCGGCGTTTCGACAGCTAAAATTAAAGACGAAACGGACGGCAAACAGAAAATTATCTTGGCAACGCTCGCCTTTATTTTCGGCTTTAGCCTGGTCTTCATTGTTTTAGGCCTGGCCAGTACTTTTCTTGGACAATTATTGGCAAGTTCAAGGATGTTTTTTACTAAAATCGGCGGAACTGTTGTGATCTTGCTTGGCCTCCATCAAACCGGCCTCTTACCAATCGGTTGGCTTTACCGGGAACGCCGGGTTAATATCAAGCCGGGGATTGGCATCGGGAGCGCTTTTTTAACCGGTTTAGTTTTTGCGTTTGGCTGGACTCCATGTGTTGGACCGATTCTGGGCGGGATATTAGCCTTGGCCGGCAATCAAAGTACCTTGGGGGCTGGAGTTCTTTTATTAACCATTTACTCATTGGGCTTTGGGGTGCCGTTTCTGCTCTTGGCAATTGCGTTTGAACAAATCTCCGGGAAACTGAACCGTTTAAAACCATATTTAAAATACCAACAATGGATTGCCGGCGGAGTATTGATTTTGATCGGATTGTTTCTAGTAACGAATAATTTAACCATGATTACTATTTGGTTCATGAGAATCACCGGTGGATGGAGCCTTGAAGAAGGTATCTTCCGTTTTTTGCGGAATTAAAAGGGAGATGAGCTTAACACCGGGGGTGTTTGCGTTGACGGATCTGATCACGGCACAGCTCGAAGAGTTGAAAAAAGAGGTCCTAACCTGCAGAAACTGCAGCCTGCGGGAAGGGTGCCAGCAGGTGGTGTTTGGCGAAGGTTATCCCGGCCTGCTAGTGATTGGCGAGGGGCCGGGGGCGGATGAAGACCGGCTCGGGCGGCCGTTCGTCGGCAAAGCCGGTCAATTGCTGGATAAAATCCTGGCTGCCGGCGGCTTCGACCGGAATAAGAATGCCTATATAGCCAATGTCGTGAAGTGCCGTCCCCCCGGGAACCGTGTTCCCACTCCGGCGGAAAGCCTGGCTTGTCTTCCTCATCTACACGCCCAAATGCGGATCCTGCAGCCAAAGATCGTTTTGTTGCTGGGCGCGACGGCCCTTCGTTCGGTTTTACAAAGCACCGAAGGAATTACCAAGGCCCGGGGGAAATGGCAAGAACGGGAAGGTGTCTTTTACCTGCCAACCTACCACCCCGCCGCTTTGTTAAGGGATCCGAGACGGAAAATCGATGTTTGGGCGGATATTCAAGTCTTGGTGAAAAAATACCGGGAGCTGGTAGACCCTGCTCATTACTCACCATATTGCTAATCCCGTCAAATTTAGTAATAAGAAGCAGAAAACTATCGATAAAACCGTAATCAAACCGTCTGCGGTCATCTTTACTTCTTTACAATACCACCCAGGGGTGTTATAATACAGATGCTCCAGTGAAAGTTTAGTGATTACATTATTTATCCCTTCCTCAATAATTATTGCTCCATAGCTAGGGGAGAAATAAGAGTTTTATCCTAAACCGTTCCGGGCAATAATTAATGAGGAGGTTCTCCATGTACCAAGACAAAACTCTAGTCTGTCGTGACTGTGGATCTGAATTCGTTTTTTCAGCTTCTGAACAAGAGTTTTATGCTGAAAAAGGATTTACCAACGAACCAGGCCGCTGCCCCCAGTGCCGGGCTGAGCGCAAGCAGAGAAATCGCTTTGGTTCCAGAGGTCCGCGTGAAATGTACGAAACGGTCTGTTCCAACTGTGGCGTGACCACCCAAGTACCTTTCCAGCCCAGCGGTGATCGGCCGGTTTATTGTCGGGATTGTTACGCCCAAAGGCGGAACCAGTATTAATAAACTAACCTGGTCTATAACCCCTTCACTACTGTGAAGGGGTTTTCTTATGTAGAAAGCCCCTGCAGCGAGGGGCTCTTTAATGTTTTGACGATTAGTTTATTCACTTAAATCATACAGCTCGACCTGGTCAATATAGGCCACTTTTCTATCTTCCCGCTTGGGAATCTCGAAAAGAATCATGCGCGGTGGATTTCCTTCATACGCCGGATCAAAGCGGGCGCCGCCTTCTGGAGTAATCGGGGTGATGGATTTACTGCCAATAACATAAGCATGCCATACCTGGGTGCTGGCATCCCATTCTAACATCACCCGGTGCCACAGATTATTCGGGAGATTAAGGATGTTCGGGCTCTGGACCCCGCCGTCCCGGATGCGCACATTACCGCTGCCGGTGATGAACAGACCAAAGATCCGGCCGCCTTCTTCGGTTTTTACATCGATATAGAGATTCTCTTTAAACCGTTCGGGTTGATGGAAGCTTACATAGAGCCGGCACCGATCAAGGTTATCGAAAATCTTGTAGATCGTACCATTTTCGCTGGGTTTATTATCAAGACGAACCGCGAAATTCCCGTCCGGAATTTCCACCCTCCGCTTGTCGACAATACTCATCCCGGCGCCTTCCCAGCCAGCCGGTGATCCACCAATGCGGTTATCTTCAAAGGAGTCGGAGAAAAGCAGGGTACCCTCCCCTTCGACCGCAAAAATTGTACAACCGACTATAAACGCCAAAAGTAAGCTCAAGACTACTCTCTTATGGGCTTTCAAGGCTATACCTCCTCAAAAAAGTTTTATATAATATATACGTTATTCAACAGATAGATCCTTCCTTTTAGACAAATTATTGTGGGTCTGGCAGATAGGGGTAATTTTGTTTAGCCCGGTTTGAACACTTTCGGCCAAGGTTTTGACCAAAAAAGCAGGCACGAATGGCCTGCTTTTTTTCTTACTCTCGATTGCTTTTTTGGAAACTGTCTTTAGATGTTTAACCCAAAATACTCCTTGGCATTGTAATAGCAGATATTCTGAACCATTTGGCCCATCAAGTCAAGGTCATTGGGGGCTTCACCCTTCTCTACCCAATCACCAAGGAGATCACAGAGGAGCCGCCGGAAATATTCGTGCCGGGTATAGGAGAGGAAACTCCGCGAGTCGGTCAACATTCCGACAAACTTGCTCAAAAGGCCGATATTGGCCAGGGCTACCATCTGACGGATCATGCCGTCCTTCTGGTCATTAAACCACCAGCCGGAGCCCAACTGCATTTTACCGGGGATTCCGCCACCCTGAAAAGAACCGGCAATCGTTGCCAACATCTCATTATCGATCGGGTTCAAGGAATAAAGAATCATCTTCGGTAATTCATTGGTCTCATCCAACTTATCCAAGAATGCGACCAGCGCTTCAGCATAAACGTAGTCTCCCATTGAATCAAAGCCGGTATCGGGCCCTAGGAGTTTAAACATCCGGGTACTGTTATTGCGGATGGACGACAGGTGCAACTGCATCGTCCAACCCCTTTTCGCGTATTCTCTCCCCAAAAAGCGCAGAACCTGCGTCTTAAATTTGGCCACTTCCTCAGCGATCAACTTTTGTCCCGCCAATGCTTTACGCAGAATCGTAGTTGCTTCTTCCTCGGTACTTTCGGCGTAAACGATCGGATCTAAAGCATGGTCGGAGATCCGGCAACCAACGCTGTGGAAAAACTCAATTCTCTCTTGCAAAGCCGCCAAAAGAGCAGGCAAGGTATCAATCTTCTTGCCCACCACTGCTTCCAATTTGGCAATCCAATCTGTAAAGCCCGGTTTATCAATGTTAAAGCTCTTATCCGGACGGAAAGACGGGAATACTTTCACCGGGAAACTCTGGTCCTTCGCTAAAGCTAAATGGTACTCAAGCGAATCGGTCGGATCATCAGTCGTACAAAGCGCTTTGACATTAGAGCGTTCAATTAATCCGCGGACCCGAAACTCGTCTTTCTGCAAAAGCTCGTTACAGCGCGTCCAGATCTCTTCTGCTGTTTCCGGAGAGAGCAACTCCTCGATCCCGAAATACCTTTTCAGTTCAAGATGGGTCCAATGATAGAGGGGATTGCCGATACACTGCGGCATCGTTTCCGCCCATTTAAAGAATTTTTCCCGATCGGACGCATCGCCAGTTATGTATTTCTCGTCAACACCATTAGCCCGCATCGCCCGCCATTTGTAATGGTCGCCACCTAGCCAGATTTCTGTTATGTTCCGGTATTTTTTATTCTCGGCAATTTCTTTAGGGTTTAAATGACAGTGGTAATCGAGGATTGGCATCTGGGCAGCATACTGGTGATAAAGCTTCTCCGCCGTCGGATTGTTGAGTAGAAAGTTTTCATCCATAAAAGGTCTCATCATCTAACCCTCCTCATTTTTTAGAAAATATCACTCATTCAATCTTATCACTATTCTTCCCGTTTGACAATGCCGAACTCACCAGGGCTTTTCGCACCTCTACACTTATACCACCATATAATAAATTATCTTAGCCGCAGGCAAATTCGGAACGTATGTTTCTAATTTTAGCTTACGGCAATAATTTTGCTTTCCGAAAAAGGACGAATGGAGATGACAAGATGGGAATGACGCGTAAAGCGAGCGGCATTTATGCCTTTCTCGAGGAATTGCGGACTTCCTCCCAAGATTACCAGGCAATTGTCGCTTTAGCCGGTAACCCCAATACCGGAAAGAGCACGGTCTTTAACGGGTTAACCGGTTTAAATCAACATACCGGAAACTGGCCGGGCAAGACCGTCGTCCTCGCCAAAGGATTCTATCGGCATCAGGGCAAACAGCTTGCCCTGGTCGACCTGCCGGGTACCTATTCGCTTCTCGCTCAATCAGTCGAAGAACAGGTGGCCAGGGATTTTATCTGCTTTGGGGAACCCGATGCGGTCGTGGTCGTCACCGACGCGACCTGCCTGGAGCGAAACCTCAATCTCGCCCTGCAAATCATGGAGATCACTTCCCAGGTCATTATGTGCCTCAATCTATTGGACGAAGCCAAACGAAAGCAGATCCAGATTGACCGGGAGAAACTCCAAACCTTACTTGGCATTCCGGTCATCCCCACGATTGCCCGGAACCAAGACGGGCTTGACGACCTGAAGACCGCGATCAACCGCATGGTGTTCGGTGGAGAGAGCGCCCATCCCCGAACGGTTCGCTATGATCATGACCTTGAAGCAGCATTAACCGAGCTGGTGGCGGAGCTTGAAGCGTCCTTTCAAACGCGAGTTAACCCCCGCTGGCTAGCTCTACGGTTATTGGATAGTGATTATCCACTGGTCAAAAAGATCATAAGCTACCTGAATCATAATCGCCGCCACACTCTTAAATCTACGCCTCAAGGAGTGAAACTATGAGTACGAATACCGTAACCAATCAAAACCTTTTTCAGAGAATCCGCAAGCTCCGGGAGCGTTTAGGTCCAAACCTCCGTGACCGGGTCGTCGCCACTCTCTATCGGCAGGCTGAGGAGATTACCTCCCAAGTTGTCCAGAAAAATGCCGCCCAGCGTGATCTCGATACTTTTATCGACAACATCGTTACTTCAAAAATTTTGGGCCTCCCCCTGATGCTCCTTATGTTCAGCGGAGTGTTGTGGCTGACTATTACCGGTGCCAATTATCCTTCCGCGCTGCTCTCCAAGTTGCTTTTCGGTTTCGAAGCCCGGCTCACCGCGGCTTTTCATTCCCTAAATGCTCCCGCCTGGTTACACGGCATGGTCGTTCTTGGGATGTATCGTACTTTAGCCTGGGTGGTCTCGGTGATGCTTCCGCCAATGGCCATCTTTTTCCCGCTCTTCACCTTTTTCGAAGACCTCGGTTATCTTCCGCGGGTGGCTTTTAACCTGGACCGGTTCTTCAAAAAAGCCGGTGCCCATGGTAAACAGGTTTTGACCATGTGTATGGGCTTCGGCTGTAATGCCGCCGGCGTGATCTCCTGCCGGATTATTGAATCCCCCCGCGAACGATTGGTGGCCATTCTCACGAATAATTTTGTCCCGTGCAACGGTCGTTTTCCTACTTTATTCGCCATGGCAGCTATCTTAACCGGAACACTCTTCGGCGCCTCCCATCACCTGCCCGCAACCCTGTTTGTTACCGGGATCGTCATCTCCGGGATTGGCATCACTTTAATCGTCTCCTGGCTCTTATCCAAGACCCTGCTCAAAGGGGTTCCTTCTTCGTTTACGCTTGAACTGCCCCCTTACCGCCTGCCAAAAATCGGCACCTTACTGGTCCGCTCGGTCTTAGACCGGACGATCTTCGTCTTGTTACGGGCGGTCATCGTTGCCCTCCCGGCCGGCCTCTTCACCTGGATCTTTGCTAATCAACACCTTAATGGTGTGAGCCTGCTTGACCTTGCCGCTGGCGGGTTACAGGGCTTTGGCCGTTTACTCGGTCTGGATGGTTATATTATCCTGGCTTTTATCCTCGGCCTTCCGGCCAATGAAATTGTGTTACCCATCTTGATCATGAGCTATCTCTCCCAAGGCGCAATGCTAGAACTGGAAAGCATCACTGTGCTTAAGGAGCTCCTGTTAAACAACGGTTGGACGTGGCTAACCGCCTTGAATATGAGCCTCTTTTCTTTACTGCATTTTCCGTGCGCCACTACGCTCTTAACGATCGGCAAGGAGACCCGGAACGTGAAATGGACCCTGCTCGCCGCGGCCATCCCGACCGGCGTAGCCATCGTCGTCTGTTTTCTCGTAACCCAAATAGCCCACCTCTTTAACCTGGTCTAACTACTTTACACAAGCGCCAAATTCTTCTTTTGTCCTGTTCCTTCTTCCCCCTTTTTTCATAGATTGTATTAGGGATTAAAAAACAAATCACCACTTATTCAAGGAGGGCTTTTTATGAGTAGGCAGAAGGATGGTTTTCTTCCCTTTGTCATCTTTTTAATCTTAATTCTTTTGCTCTTAAGCAGTGTGGACTATTGCTAAGAAGTTGGGAAAATAATGAAAGCCGGATTTTCCGGCTTCATTGATCCTCACCCTTCTCCGGTTTTTCCCGGCGCTCTGGGAGATAGGTAACTGAACGTTGCTTCTGGAGCGGTTGGGGAAAAAGAGCCATTAACTTATAGATCGCCACCGGAAGTTTATTCCGGACTTTGAGTCCCATCGCTTTCAACTCGTCATAGGTCAGCGGATAATCATGGGTCCAATACCCTTCCACCAGTAAACTACTGATCCGGGTGGCGACCTCCTCCCCGTAACTGTCGACCATCAAATGGTAAAGGCTCTGTCTGACTTGGCGCATTGCTTTTTCGGCAACATCCGCCCGGAGCATTGACCGGTCGCTGATCTCAGCGATCGGTTTGATTTTCAGCAGCTTCAGTAAGGAGACCGCGGGTAACCCGTCAATCTGCGGATCGACCGGTCCTAACACAGCATGTTCATCCATGACAATTTCATCTGCCGCTAAGGCGATCAACGTTCCCCCGGACATGGCATAGTGGGGTACATACACCGTAACTTTGCCCGGGTGCTTTTTAAGTGCCCGGGCAATTTGCAGGGCAGCTAAAACGAGGCCGCCCGGCGTATGCAGGATCAGGTCAATCGGCACTTCCGGATCGGTTAGGTGAATCGCCCGAATCACTTCTTCTGAATCATTAATATCAATGTAGCGATAGAAGGGAAACCCCAAAACACTCATGGTCTCCTGCCGGTGAATAAGAATAATCACTCTGGAGCCATGCTCCTTTTCAATCTGGCGGATGCGGATCCGCCGGGCCGCTTCCAACTTCTTCTTCTTGATCGCCGGTAGAATCGTCGACAGGAGAATAACTATCCAGAAGAGCTCGAGCAGTCCCACTTGCTTCTCCACCATTCTGCAAATTTGACCCTATTTTACACTTCCCGCTTCTTTATTATTCCGCAATCCGTAGTATTTACATCTCCCTTTTGCTTAAACTCCCCTCCCCGCTCCTGTATAAACACTCAATCTCCTCCGGCCATAATTCCCGGCTCTCCCCTAGTTTTAGCTTAGGATCTAGCTTCACACCGGCCATTGAGCGGCGCTGTAAGTAAATGACATTTTTTCCTACTGCCCGGAGCATCCTTTTGACCTGATGAAATTTCCCTTCGTAAATCGTTAGTTCTAACTCCGCTGCGCGGCCCGGTTTTAATAATTTAACCTCAGCCGGGAGAGTCCGATAACCGTCATCGAGGACCACTCCGGCGGCTAGGGCTTCAAGCTCCTCCGGCGTTACCTCCCCATCAACCCGGAGAAAATATGTCTTCGCCACTCGGCGACGGGGAGAAAGCAAATGATGGACTAATTGACCGTCGTTTGTAAATATTAATAGGCCTTCTGTATCCTTATCCAGCCGGCCAACCGGCACAACCTTCCGCCTTTGCCAGTACTCCGGGAGTAAATCCATCACCGTCGGAGCATATTGATCTTTGGTCGCCGTCAGATACCCAGCCGGTTTATTCAGCATCAGATAATAAAACTCCTGGTATTCAAGAACCTGTCCATCCACTGCCACCCGGTCCTCTGGGTGCACCTCAAAAGCACTGTTCTTGACCACCTCTCCGTTCACGCTCACTCGACCGGCCCGGACCAAAATCTTTACTTCCCGCCGGGAGCCAACCCCCATCCTGGCGAGTATCCGATCCAACCTTTGTTTCTTCGCCACGCCAACCATCTAACGCAACCTCCAGGCCGGAGGATAAAAGTTTTTAATCAAATTTCCCACCCTTTTTGCCCAGCCCAGCGGAAAGCCGTTGGTGGTGACCAAAATCCAACCGTTCCCTTCAATACTTGTTTCATCTGGCAACAAGGTATCGCCGCGCAAATATTTAAGTACCTCATACTGATCGGGTGCCAACTCCAACTGCCGCCGGGCGGTTTGCCGTTCGAGGGCTAAAGCAAACGGGTGCGAAGGAACAAAACGGCCCTCGAACAATTCCCCTACTAACAAGCCAACCCGCACCAATGTTAAGTTTGGCAGCCTTGGTAAGCTTTCTGGTAAAAGCAGCAAATCATTTCCCTGTATAAAGAACCGCCCAGGTGGGGGAGTAATTCCGACTTCCGAACAGAAATCCCAGAATGGTTGGAGCCTTCGTTCTTCCGGTTCGGGTCCACCCCAAGCGGGTAGTTCCGCGCGCTTACCGCCTTCCGTTTTTTCCAGGAGAGCAGCAAATTGCCCCTCACCACGCGCCAGATGCGGCCAGATCCGGCCAGTCTTCTTCAACCGCTGGTCACTAGCCCATTCCCCCCGCCCGGGGCTGACTCCTTCCCGTTCGATCGCCAATAGTTTAAAGGCCGGATGCCTTGCTAAAAAACTCTTCACTTGCAATTCATTCTCTTCTGGGGAGAATGTACACGTCGAGTAGACCAGACGTCCACCGGGTGCCACCATCCGGGCGGCCTCGTCCAATAATTCGCTTTGTAGCGGTACGCAAAGCGAAGGGTGAAAATTACGGCGCCAGGCGATCGTCAGCCGCGCTTCCCGCCGGAACATCCCTTCGCCCGAACAGGGAGCATCCACCAATACGCGGTCGAAGTAATTGGCAAAAACGGCGCTCAACTCCCGGGGTTGATTGTTCGTCACCACAACATTTTTTAAGCCAAAATTCTCGACATTTTTCAATAAAGCCTTGGTTCGCTTGGGATTAATATCATTCAACAATAGGAAGCCCGTATCATTCATCGCAGCACCAATCTGCGTGGACTTACCACCTGGTGCGGCACAGAGATCCAACACTCTCTCCCCGGGCTCCGGCGCTAAGACGGCACCTGGCAACATAGCACTGGGATCCTGTAGATAATAAAGGCCGGCGTAGTAAAATGGATGTTTGGAGGCTTTGAGTCCCTTCGGCAGGTAGAAACCTTCCGCGCACCATGGAACCGGAGTCAGATCGTAGGGAAAGATCCGGAGGAACTCCTCGACCGTGATTTTACGAGTATTCACCCGTAAACTGTGAATCATAATCTTCCTCTTTAATTCCTTAATAAACAGGTGGTATTCCTCATTCGTCATTAACGACTGCATCTTGGCCGTAAATTCTTCCGGTAATCTCATCTCATCTTACTCCTTACTTCTCTGTTCCCAGTCATCCCCATAATTGATTGTCCTCTTATTTTCTCCATAAACACCGCCATTCCTTCATGGTTGCTTTTCTAGACCAAACCTTCTTTTTCGCAAAAAAAGTCCCGAACTTTAAAGTTCGGGACTGTAATTTTCTTTTGGTGGACCTGGAGGGATTCGAACCCTTGACCTCTGCGATGCGAACGCAGCGCTCTCCCAGCTTAGCTACAGGCCCATATAATTAAGTTGGAGAAAAAAAAGCCCATCAGGGCTAGCCACGAAAAAGGCATCTACTCCCGTAATGATCATCCCACTTTTTACATATACGCACAGACTTTAAGGTCCGGACTGGTTCATCTATCTTGACACAAGATTCATTGGCTTCATCAAAATTACTACATTCTTTACAAACTTTTAGGACCTCTTCTTTAGATAGTTGGAAGACCATCTATCTTCACCACCCATCGAGGTCAATTTATAAAGTTTGTTCTGGCATTTTTATTATAACATATCTACAAAAGATTTCAACCCCCTCAACCCTTAGTGGTTGTAAACTGACAGCTGAATGCGATCTCCC
>JAAYGU010000109.1 GCA_012727535.1 Bacillota bacterium
ACGACAAGTCTTGAGCACTTTTGACAGTTCAACCATCTTATCTCCACCTGTTACGGACTTCTCCTCATCGCTTCAATATTTCTCCTACCAATCCTTTAACTTATTATCCAAAATTAATGTAACATACAATTTATTTAGAGTTTCCCCGTTTTCCATCCTAAAATGTCACTTAATATTCCCATATTAATTATAAACCTGATTACCTTCAGATTATTGTAGATTTTTAATTCCCTTGGTAATTATTTGTTCTTAGTTAAGATTTACGTTGAGTACCTTATACTCCTAGGCATGAGCGGCTTTTGCCTTCTTCCGGGAAGCAAGGTTTCAATGGGAAGTGTTTTTCTCTTAAAACCGATAGATTAGACCTAACATTTGAACATTACCCTTATCAGGTAAATATACATAATCCACTTCCCAACCCATCAGTTTCAGCCCGAGACCGAAATTCCTCTCTCCCCGGTCCGTCCCAGCACGAAGGGCAAAATTATTGATCCACTGTTCGACGCCGAACCGGAAACCCTGCTGATTCACTGGTGAATTCTTGGTCTCACCAAGCAAATCATAGACGGAGGCCGTGACCAGGAGGGAGTCGGTGACTTGGTAAGCGACGGCGGGTCGGACATTTAAGATATAAATATTTCTTATATCCATATCATAACAGCCATCATAGATCTCAAATGTAGGCCTGTTTAGATCCTGAAGCAATAACCCGAAGCGCAACTGCTCCGTTGCTTTAAAGAACAGACTTAAATCAACCCCTAAAAAGCCCACGTCATCACTCTCATTAAAATAAGGTCTAAAGTCATATCCGAGTTCATAAGTGACAAACCTTATATTTCCTCCAATTGCCCATTGGTCGTTCAGTCGTTTCGCAACAGAGAAGATCAACTGGCTTCTTTTTTCAATTTTATAAGGAATATAGACGTCCGGCAGAGTACAATCAAACGGCACACAATCATCAATATTAATATAACCGACCGCAATGGCCAAACCTAGTCGTTGATTATAGGTGCCGACCGCCAGGTAATCATCATAGTTATAATAATCCCGATAATTTAAGGTATACGTCCAGGTAAATTCGTTCCCTTCTAGTTGAACCAGGCCCGCCGGGTTCCAGTACACGGCATTGATATCATCAGCCACCGCGGTAAAGCACGCCCCCATCGCCATCGGCCGGCCACCGACGCAAGCCAATGTTTCAATGCCACCCAAAAAGCTGAGGCTGATTACGCAAAGCATAATCAGGAATCGTTTGCTCATTGTCTACCCTCCAATTCACTCCAGCCACCAGGATCTTCTGCCCTACTCAGCTCCAAAGGTTCAGCATGACCCTTCCGTCTTTGAAAAATCCGGTCTCAACTACCTCCCGGAGCCAGGTTTTTCTTCTACTTCATCGATCATCCTTTTCGCGAAAAAGCTCCCTTTCCCTGCTTTTGGTTATTGGCTACTTAGTAAATACATCTCGTCGCACCTCGTTCGCATTAAAAGATAGCCCTCGCATGCCCTTTTCTGGGTAGAGCTGAATAGTTATCCTGTGACTTGAATTTCTCGACAAATTATCCCCGCGAAGAAGGGGGTGAAAGTGAGTCGAATAACAAAAAACCTTGGTTTTCGTTTAATGAAACCAAGGTTTTTAACATAAAGACTAATCGCTCAACACTTCGCTCGCTTTTACTTATTCCGCACCATATCTTTAATCTTCATTAGCCTGGTCAGATTGGCGCGCTCATTCTCTTCCAGTTTCATCGCGATATATTTGATCTGCTCCTGTAAGCGCGGGATTAACACATACTCCAAGGCGTTAACTCGCCGCCGGGTCCGTTCGATCTCGGCCGCTAGCAGTTCCACGGTCTTTTCCGCCTGCGCCAGTTCGATCATTGCGCCGAAACTAGCAGCCAATAATTCGACGGCCTCATCCAACTCGGCCGAGGTTTCCGTCATCCCGAACCCGTTACCCAGCGCCGGTGTCATCTGCTGGGAGAAGACCGGGACTTCCACCCCCATCTTCGTTGTCGTCCCTGCCGTTAAGGCTGCCTCCCCCCGTGAGGTGGCAATCGCCGCCTCCAATACTTCGCGGGAGCTCACCGCCCGCGCCATGGCAAAACCGCCCGCGGACCGGGCCAGGTCCTCCTCCACGCTCAGCCTTAAGCGCTGGTTCGCCTCGACCAGTTCAAAAAAGTTCTTCATCAGTTCGTCCAGCTTGTCTTTGAGTAGTTTATGCCCGCGCGTTGCCGTTGCTAACCTTCTCTTCAGTCCAAGCAGTTCCATCCGGGTTGGACTTACCCGAATCTCCAAGCCATCACCCCCCAGCCTCAACGTCTAGTCGCCACAGAAATGCCTCTGCGGACTTTAAGCACCAAACGCTTATTCCTTCTCCCCGGCCTCCGGCAGATACTTATCCAGATACTCTTCACGGATCCTTTTCAGTTCGGCCCTAGGGATGAGGGTCAGTAACTCCCAGCCAATCCGCAGCGTCTCCTCAATACTCCGGTTCTCTTCCATACCTTGCCGTACATACTTATCCTCAAACTCATCGGCAAAATGGGCATATTTCTTATCCAGTTCGGAAAGGGCTGCTTCACCCAAGATTACCGCCAGATCCTTCGCTTCTTTCCCCCGGGCATAGGCGGCAAACAATTGGTTCATCGTATCCGCATGATCTTCCCGGGTTTTACCGGCCCCAATTCCCTTATCCTTCAACCGGGAGAGCGAGGGCAGCACATCAATCGGGGGATAAATCCCCTTACGGTGGAGCTCACGGCTTAGAATAATCTGCCCTTCCGTGATGTATCCCGTCAAGTCCGGAATCGGATGGGTCTTATCATCTTCCGGCATCGTCAATATCGGAATCAAGGTGATTGACCCATCATGGCCTTTGATCCGCCCTGCCCGTTCGTAGAGGGTTGCCAGGTCGGTGTAGAGGTAACCGGGGTAACCACGACGGCCTGGAACTTCTTTCCGGGCGGCCGAGACCTCACGCAAAGCCTCGGCATAATTGGTCATATCGGTCAGAATGACCAGTACATGCATATCCAAATCAAAGGCCAAATACTCAGCGGCGGTTAAGGCCATCCGGGGTGTTGAGATCCGCTCGATCGCCGGATCATTGGCCAGATTCATAAAGAGCACCGCGCGCTCGAGGGCACCGGTCCGCTGAAAGTCGCTGACAAAGTAATCCGCTTCCTCAAAGGTGATCCCCATGGCGGCAAAGACGACCGCAAACCGCTCCCCTTTACCCAAGACTTTCGCCTGCCGGGCGATTTGGGCCGCCAGTTGAGCATGGGGAAGCCCGGAAGCGGAGAAGATCGGTAATTTTTGCCCGCGCACCAGGGTGTTCAGCCCGTCAATCGCCGAACAGCCGGTCTGGATAAACTCGGACGGATAGTTCCTGCTGTATGGGTTAATCGGAATTCCGCTGATATCAAGGGTTTTTTCCGGAATAATCGCCGGCCCTTTATCCTTCGGCCGACCCATCCCGTCAAAGACCCGGCCGAGAATCTCCGGCGAGACGCCCAGTTCAATACTGCGCCCCAGAAAACGTACTTTACTGTCATACAGATTTAAGCCCGCCGATCCTTCAAAGAGCTGAACCAGGGCTTTGTCTTGATTGACCTCCAACACCCGCCCCCGGCGGAGTTCTCCCCCGGCCAACTCAATCTCCACCAGCTCATCACAGTTGGCGTCGGTTACACACTCGACCAGCATCAGGGGGCCGACCACTTCGCGGACTGTACGATACTCTTTTAACATTTAAACCACCTCCCCGGCCGGTTCGACTTCCTCTACCAGCAGATTCTTTAGATCCGCCAGCAATTGGTCAAACTCTTCCTTCTGCTCTTCCGGGATGAATTTGGCTTTCGCAATCCGTTCCCGGATCGGCAAGCCAAAGATCTCTTGGAGTCCGGCTCCGCGCCGCAATAATTCCTCCGCCACCTCTTCAAAGGCCAGGACAATGTGGAGCATCGCCAGTTGCTTCTCGAGTGAAGTGTAGGTATCCACTTCATGGAAAGCATTCTGGTGCAAATAGTCCTCCCGAAGGGAGCGGGCAACTTCCAACGTTAACTGGTCACGCTCGGAGAGAGCATCCACGCCGACCAGACGGACAATCTCTTCCAGTTCCGATTCTTGTTGTAAAAGGCGCATCGCATGCCGGCGTAACCGGACCCATTCTTCACCAATCTCCTGCCGGAAATATTCTTCCAGCCGTTCATTGTATAAAGAATAACTTAACAGCCAGTTAATAGCCGGGAAATGACGGCGATAAGCCAGGCTGGAATCCAAGCCCCAGAAGACTTTCACCACGCGCAGGGTATTCTGGGTGACCGGCTCGGAGAGATCGCCGCCCGGCGGGGAAACGGCACCAATCGCGCTGATCGAGCCTTCCCGTCGGTCGCGGCCTAAACACAAGGTCCGGCCAGCCCGCTCGTAGAACTCGGCCAACCGTGAACCCAGGTAGGCAGGGTAGCCTTCTTCACCCGGCATTTCTTCCAACCGCCCAGAGATCTCGCGGAGCGCCTCCGCCCACCGGGAGGTGGAATCGGCCATAATCGCCACGTTATAGCCCATATCCCGGAAATACTCGGCAATGGTAATTCCGGTATAAATCGAAGCTTCACGGGCTGCCACTGGCATGTCAGAGGTATTGGCCACCAACACCGTCCGTTGCATCAGGTCTTTCCCGGTCCGCGGATCCTGCAGTTCCGGGAATTCAGTCAACACATCGGTCATTTCGTTCCCGCGTTCCCCACAACCAACGTAGACGATAATATCCGCATCCGCCCACTTCGCCAACTGGTGTTGTACCACCGTCTTGCCGCTGCCAAAGGGGCCGGGAATGGCTGCGGTACCACCCCGCGCAATCGGAAAGAAGGTGTCAATAATCCGTTGCCCGGTGGTCATAATCCGGTCAGGGGGCAGTTTCTCCTGGTAGGGACGTCCGCGCCGAACCGGCCAGCGTTGCATCATCGTCAGTTCCTGCGGACCGTCTGCCGTCTCCACCACCGCAATCGTTTCCTCCACAGTAAACTCGCCGCTCTCAATTCTGTTTACCCGTCCCTTTACCCCTGGCGGCACCATAATCCGGTGTTCCACCACCGCCGTCTCTTGTACAACCCCGAGGATATCGCCGGGCTCCACCTCTGTCCCCTCGGCAACTCTCGGTGTAAAGAGCCATTTTTTATCCCGTCTTAAACCTGGAACGTCAATCCCCCGGCTGATCCGGTCACCGCGCGTCGCCAACTGATCAAGCGGGCGTTGAATCCCGTCGTAGATCGAAGAAATAAGTCCAGGTCCCAGTTCTACGCTTAACGGATTTCCGGTGGAGTAAACAGGGGCTCCCGGGCCAATCATGGTTGTTTCCTCGTAGACCTGAATCGAAGCCTGTTCTCCACGGAGTTCAATAATCTCCCCAATTAACTTTTCTTCACTCACCCGAACCACATCAAACATCCGGGCACCGGGTATTCCTTCCGCCACCACCAAAGGTCCGGATACTCTTATAATCTTCCCTGTCTTCACTTGTTACCGACCTCTTTCTCCTTTAGGATATCGACGCCTACCGCCTTCTCCACAATCCGTCTGATCCGGGCCAGCGCATAACCTTCACTACCGGCGGTACCGGGAATATAGGTGATACACGGTAGTGGCCTGCTCCCCCACTCTTCGATCTCACCCGTAAATCCCTGAGCGATTGATTCGGTGATAAAGATCACCCCATAATTCTGGTCATCTTTCAGTCGCTTAAGAATTGCGCGGGCTTCCTCTCCCTTACTCACCGGGAATAAGTCCAACCCTAAAAGACCAAAACCCCGGATCAAATCTTCCTCCCCAATGACGGCCGTTTTATATGTAGACATTCCGCAACCTCCCCCTGCCCGTCTCCACCGGAAGTTTATTCTTCTTCCCGGCGAATACGAAACGTAAGTTGAGGATCTCCCGTTCTTTCGCCAGCAAATAACCGATAACCGGTTCGATCCCTAGCGGGATAGATTTCGCCTCTTTGATCTGCTCAAGCAAGAAATTATCGATCTCCCGTTCAAGGATGGGCAGAGCATTTATAACCTCTTCGTCCCGTCCCAAGTGAGCATAAGGGGTATTATTCACTAATGAAGCCAAGCTTAAAGACGACTGAGTATAATTTTCCACCCATCGCTCGCGCTCAATATAGCCCGGTTCAACCATGAACAGTTCAAACTCTTCTACTGGAGCACCCGACTTGCGCAACCGGAGAAAAATCTGGAGGTTAAGTAAATCCCGCCGCGCCCGCCAGTAAGCACCCAGTAGCTTAGAACTTTTCTCCAGGATTCGCCGCCCGTAACGGTAATAAGCTCGATCAAATGCCGCCGCTTGCGCCGGACCATACTCTGGTAGATCTGCCAATACCTCATTTATTTCTTTCGGTAAAGCGGAGGGCAGCGACCCATCAACCATCTTTTTTAACTCGGCAAAGGGAATAAGCCCTAATTTGCTCGGTTGACCACGTCCCGCAGCGACAACCAGTAATTTTAGGTTATGAACATCCCACCGCTGCAGAAAGACCAGTAATTCCGGGGCATCAGCGGTCTGCTCCCGGAGAAATTGATAAAGCTGACCCAGCTGTTCTTCCAGGATATCCTCAAAATCACCGGCCGTTTCCCGCGAGGCGTATTCGGTTTCGCTCAACATCCGTACCGACTCCTCGACAGTAGGAGTAGTCAGCAACCGTTCAAAAAAGCCAAGGGGGAGTAATTTGGTTTCCAGCACCCGGATCCGGCCTACGGCGTAGGCATAATCTCTTTCCGCCATTTCAATCCCCCCGTCAATTAAATAAAATACCGGCGACTTCCGGATAATACCTTTCTTCTAAATCAGCCACTAATTTCTCTAATGAAGCATTAATTTCGTAAGTAGAACTTTTCAGCAAGAAACCGCCGTTAATCTCGGCTGGTTCAGCACTGAGGTTCAACATCCCGCGCCGTCCCTCACTTGCCAACTGCCGATTAGTTGAAGCGATAATCTCCGTCCAAAGTACTTTCTCTGCCGCGGCGACGGCAATCGTTTCCGTCCCCTCTTCCACGGCACTAAGGAGTAAGTCTTGATAGAGGCGGCGTTTCTCCTCCACAGGCAGCTGTAATAAGGCAGCCAGCGCTTGCTCAAAAGCGGCATGGATTAAATCTTGCTTCGCCCCGAGCACCTGAAGGCGGGCTTCCATCTCTGCTTGACTGATGATCCGACGTTTTTCCTCTTCCGCCCGGCGCTGGTACTCCGCCCGCAGAGCTGCTATCTCTTCTTCCGTTTCTTTCCGGAACTCTGCGGTTAACCGTTCTGCTTCCTCCCGACTACGAGCCAGTTCCGCCTCGGCTTCCCTCCTGGCCTCTTCTTTTAGCCGGTTAGTTAACTCCATCAATCCCTGGGCCATAATTTATCCTACCTAAATTGTAATTGCGTTCAACAGGAAGAACGAAATGATAAAAGCTAAAATCGCATAGGTTTCAACCAAACCGGCATAAACGATACCCTTGGAGGCTTCTTCCGGCCTTTTCGCGACAATCCCAACCCCGGCCGCAGCTACTTTACCCTGTAAAATCGCAGATAAGCAACCTACGAGCCCGATCGGAACTCCGGCCACCAGAAATTGCAGACCGGTTTCAATCGGAATCGGTCCAGCCGCAGCAGTTAATTTAAAAACCATTAACATCCCAATCACAAACCCGTAGATCCCTTGTGTCCCGGGCAGCGCTGTTAGAATAAGGGTTTGTCCGAATTTTTTCGGATCTTCCGTCACCACTCCGGCCGACACCTTTCCAGCAGTTCCTACTCCGTAAGCCGAGCCAAAACCAGAAAACAAAACAGCAATTGTTACTCCTAGATACACATACAAAGCTCCTAATTCCATCTCTTTCATACCTCTCTTTCTCTTTTTAGGAAGATGTTAATGTTTTCTATCTTTAAGGGTGAGAAAGGTCTCCCTCCACCACCAAAGAAAGTACCAAAAAACTCAAGATATTGCAAACGACTCGAATGAACATAAGCACCAAGCACGTTCAGGCCCATATTCAAAGCGTGGCCAAAGAGAAAGATGATTATTGAAAACAACCAGCCGATCCCGGGGAGCCCCCAGGTCATCTCGACAAACAGGTTGATAATCGAGCCCATAACCGCCCCTGAAAGTCCCAGCGCCATCAGGCGCGAGTAGGAGAGGACATCACTAAAAAAGCCCACACTATTGTAGATATTGAGAAGCCCACCTGGGATCGCCATTATTCTAGCAAAAATCCCCTTTTTACCCCGAACGTTCCCTAAGACCAGCAAGGCGGCCGTAATTACGGTCCCATACCTGAAATGGAGGGTGTAGGCACCCAATCCCAAGGTTGGCGCCCCCACACTTAACAAAAGCCCGGTCAGGAATAAGAGCCAAAAACCTTTTTCCCAAATTGCATCGGCCCACTTACCCTGGCGAATGCTGATCCAAGCACTGATGATCGTTCCAACATAGAGCTGAAAGAGGCCTAACCCCAACGAGATAATTAATAATAGTTGCGGATTATCTGTGACACTGAAAATTCCTTGATACGGAGCAAACGCAAAGATACTTGAAGTCAAGAGACCGACCAAAACTGCCCCCAGCCCACTGAGGATCATCAGTCTCGCCATCTTTTTTCCGCGCGGTCGCATCGTCATTTTATGAAGCAGGATCGTACAGATTAAAGCTAACACCAGACCATAACCCGCATCGCCCAAGGCCATTCCATAACAGAGGAAGAAAAATGGTCCGATGGCGGCTGAAGGATCAACCTCATCCTGGTGCGGATAGTTAAAAGCTTCGACCAACGCCTCAAACGGCCTCGCCAACTTCGAATTTTTCAGCGCAATCGGAATCTCCTCGCCAGCTTCCGGATCCCGGAAGCGCAAATAATAGGGATAGCCCAGCGTGGACAGCACTTGCTCCACTCTCTTCGCCTGTTCAGCTTCAACCCAACCCGCTAAAGCGAATACATCCTTACCCAATAACAAGCGCCGGTCCGCCTCCACCTGCAGCTTTAGGTTATACCAATAGTCATAAAAGGTCTGAAAGAGTGGTCGTTGCTGCTCCGCCAGGACCTCAATCTTCTGTTTAAGCGTCCCCAGTCTCTCCTCGACTTCTCCTTTACGCTCGATTAAAGAGTTAAGATAGGCCCCGACCGTTCCCTCCGGAATCTCCGGCATAAACGGCATAAAACCTTTGTTTCTGATTATTTCTTCTGCTTTGTCGGCGCGCAATAGGAAAAGCACCAAATAAGTCCGTTGCTCGAACGCCCCTAACTCATAAGCGCAAAAGGGGATTTTTTCCTCCGCCAGCGCTTCCCTTAAAGCATCAAGGTTCCCTTCAACACTTCCTAATAAAATTTGAATCTTCGGGGAACCTTTCCACGCCTGGCGCGGTAAATCAAGTTCTTTCCAGGGCAACAGTTCGGTAATTTCCCGTTCAAGCTGCCCTCTGGTCTGTTCCAAACTGGAGTATTCTTCTTCATGATGAAAGACTGCGCGGCATAATTCTTCTACTTTTTCTTTTTCGGCCAGATAGTTTTGTTGCTCTTCCCAAGTTATTACCGTCTTCATACCGGCAAACTGTTCAACTAAATTCGGCTTTTGGGGAGCAAACCGCTCAAAAATGGCCAACACGCGGCTGATCTCGGCCAAACGTTCATCAATCTCCGTTAGCCGATGGTTTAAATCTGCACTATGTTCGGGAGTTACTTCCTCCGGCGCCATGGGGGAGATTTCCACCAATCCCAACCTTTGCAGTTCCGAAAGGAAAGAAGACTTATGCCGAATTAGACCGTATAACTCCACATGTTTCATCGGTACAATAGCCATTAGTTTCGAATCCTTTCCTTAATGAACTCGAGCACACCGGCCATTTTTGCTTCTGCTTGCGCACGCAACTGCTCGGCTTCGGCCTCGGCCTTTTTGCGCAACTCACTAGCTTCTTGTTTCGCCTGCGTGAGGACCCTGCCCAATTCCTGTTCCGCTTGGGCACGGGCGTCCGCTAATTGTTTTCCCCGTTCCGCTGCTAAATCCCGGCGGGTTTTGGCCAACAATTCTGCGGCTTCCCGTTTGGCCCCTTTAATCATCGCCTCTGCTTCTTCTTCGGCAGAAGTCAACTGTTTCCAGATCTCCGTTGCCATTTATGATCCTCCCCTTTTGCCCAATGCTGACAGAGGTTTTTATATAAGTATTCTTGCTTTTTCCTCTCCTTCCTGTTTTTCAGACAAGGCTTTTAATAATCATTTACATTTAAAACAAGAATAACAATAATATACTTTTGTTAACCAGCAAAAATTGATTTAATTAGCCTCCATCCTCCCTGCCCGCCAACCAAATCAAATAACCCAATCCGACCCCAAAACCAACCAACGCCCCGCCGACTCCGGCATAAAACTCGACTCCAAAAACTTTACCGACCCGATAACCCAGGAAAAAACCGACCGTCACCGAGAACGTTAACCCAAAGGCGGTAATAAACTGAAGCAACCTTCCTTTCACCCGCACAAAGCTTTTCGCTTTTTGTCTGCGCATTCCCTTCCCTTCTTCCCGTCACATTGAGAAGTTAGAAGTAGAGGGTGGGAGGTAGTAGATGATAGGCTAATCCAACTTTTATCTTTTCGCTAAATTCTCACTTCTAACCTCGATCTTTCCGTTCCTAAAAAAGTGTCCGGTTTCCGCCAGAAGCGAGCCTTAGAATGCTCGAAGAACTTCTTTTGAGCCGGAGGGCAACCTCCAACCGGGCGGAGATTATATCCCCTCCGATGAGGCCTCTCCGGCGAAACTCACCCTTCTGGGCGGAAACCTCCCCTCGCCAACCGCTCCTCTTCACTGCTTATCCGGTTCGCCTCCGCATCCCAAATCCGGCAGGCCCCCTCCGCCATCACCGTCGTGATCTCTCCCCGCGCCACCCTATTTCCTTTCAAATGGGGAGCATCCAAAATACCAAGGCGAACAGCCTGGCTCAACACCGCCGGCTCCGCCAACGGGTCGTCACTCTCATCCTTTCCTAAATCCCTAATCGTCTGCAAGATCAGCTCCGCTTCCGCAATCAATTCGTCACGGCGGGCCTTCACCCGGGGATCAGCAGTAGCATCAGGAGCCCCGAAGAGATAGTTTTTCAGTACACCGTGGACCAACTCGCAGCTCTCAATAATCTCGACGGGAGTGGCGATGTGGTCGGCTTCACAATAGGCTACCACATGAATAATCTGCGGCTCGAGGGCCAGCCCTAAAACGGTGGAAGCCGCTAACTGTCCCTTGGCTACGCCTTGTTTTACCGAGAGACTGGCGAGGCCGGCACGGACCTGCCGATAAACCCGGAACTGATCATCTTCTAACCGGGAAACCAGGGCCAGTCCGGCCAACGCCTTCCCTAGATCCATCAACGCACTGGTTCCCGGAGGATTATTCAACATCAACTGGGCAACATAGTCTCTAACCCCAGCTTTTTTCGCGTTATAGGCCGCCAGGTAAAAAGCGGCGACCGCAATTGAATCCGGCGCTCCACGCAAACTCCAATGGTGCGCCTCATTCACCTCTACCGGAATCCCGCGCGCCCCATACCAGGCCATTGCCTCCTGATTTTCCTGAATCGCTGCCGCTAAGGGGCGGCTTGAGCGTCCGTCCAGTTCACTGTACCAGAATAAGGGGATGGCACCCCAGGCGTTCTTTATCGTATCCGTCGCCAATTCCGCCCATTTGATTAGATCCCGAGTCCCGCTATAGCAGCGGAGCAATGGGTAATTACCCGTGCGGGAAGCGGCATAAAGCCGACGCAGATCTTCCGCCGTCCGGACCGGAACACCTCCGGCCCCGTCCTGCTTCGGATCCATCTCCGCCGGTCGGAAAAAGGATTCCTGGGCATTTTGGTCCGGGCCCAGGGAGATCACGTCCAGGACTTTAGCCTCAGCAAGCTCTCGGATCCCATTAATCGTCCCTTCCAGGCTTGGCAAACCAAAATGATGCCGCAGGAGGGGATAAGGCGTTTGCTGAGCCACCCGCTCGACCAAAGTATTCCCTACGGCGACAGACTTTTCCCCTTCCTCTTTCCCCTGTAGAAAGGAGATAATAGCGCTTTCGGCTTCTTCACCGCTAAAAACCCGCGCAAAAAGGCCGCTCTCTTCCGCCACCTTGGCCACCGGAGGCGTACCGCCAAAGAGCATTTTTTGTCCGGTCAGCCCCGCCTCCCGTAGGGCATTTTTGAATTCGGCAAAGAGTCCCACTGCCACTTCCGGGGTCAGACGATAACTAAGCGCTAAATAATCCGGTTCAACCTCCTGCAAAGCACCGATGATCTCCTGCGGCTTCGCCCCGATGCCCAGAAAACTGGTTTGGTAACCACATGCCTCTGCTAACCGGAGAAAATTAGCCACCCCGGCGACATGAACACAGTTGCCAAGGGTGGCGGCGATGATTTTTCTCATCAAAGATCACCCTCCAAAGCCAGGCGTTTGATCTCAGCAACACTTAGGCCAGCCAGACCCATTTTCTCCACGGTTCTTCCCACCGCCCAATAATCAGTCTGATTCATTAATGAAGCAAGATGAATGATACTTTTGAGGGTTGGTACCTTCACTTTAAATTGATCACCGATTGACGCAATCGGCACTAAACTCATCGCCACATCCTCCCAGAGATAGCGATGATCAACAATCGACGGGGCGTTAATCCCCTTGTAACCATGGTTATTACGCATCGCCTCAAAAAGAGTCTTCCCAGCTGCGTCATAGGCCATATACAACCATTCCCGCGCCGACATCGCGCGAATGCCTAAAGCGGCGGCCACTTCAATTCGTTCTTGATCCATTGCTTCCAGGACATGCGCCACCGAAGGCGTAACCCCTTCCATATAGAATTGAAACTCGCCCCGCGTCGACTCGATCCGGGCGGCGTTAAGAACCGTTAACGCCGGATGAAAAATAGCGCCGATATTATCAAGACTGGTTTTTAAGACATTATCCCCCGGAACAAACTGTGTAAACACTTGCCTCAGTTTTTTTACGAGCTCCGCGGTGCGATGCCCAGGCAAGGCCGCGACCGGAATCGTATTTTTTATGCCGAAGATCCGCACCTGTGCCGGATTAATATTGCGACTCGCATATAAAAGCGTTTGTGCTTCGCCGATAAGCACATCAGCCCGGCAACCATGCTTTTTTAAAACCGCACGAAATTCTAAAGCCCCGCCGGTCCTTCCGGGGTTAAGGAGGATTACCTGGCCATCCCGTAGGTGAGGTGCGACTTTTTCGGCTACAAAAGCGTGGCCATTGGCCGGCACAACCACCATGAGAATATCCACATCCTGAATTGCTTCCTCAATATCGGTCGTGGCCAGGTTAACTTGGCCAAACCCTTCAACTTCTCCGGAAAGTTCAATCCCGCCCGTTAATCGGACCGGAATCAACCGGGATTCAGAACGGTTGAATAAGTTAACCTGATACCCCATCATCCCTAAGTGTCCGGCCATCGCCATCCCGCCATGACCGGCGCCCAACACACAAAACTTTGGCGCTAGCTCCGGCCCTTGGTCGTTTTTAATCAGAATCATCATCAAGTCACCTCCTGTTCCTAGATAAATCAACTTCCTAAATTATATCCTATTATTCCTTTTGTTGTCTATTCGCAAGCGGCAAGGGAACCGTGGTCTCCTTAGTCTCACCTAGCTAGTTGCCATAACTCTCAGCATAATAAAAGTATTGTTAAAAAAAGATTCCCGCCGTGCCGGCGGGAATCTTAATCGCCTGGTGATGAGCAGAACTTACTTGGCTGCCGGACCACCCTGCAGATCTTGTTCCGTATTGTAGTCTTTATCCTTGGTCAAGATGATCTGGTCAATCAAGGTGCCACTTTCCCGGCCGATAATGTACATCTTAGCCTTGCCTGCTCTGCGTACTCGGAAGTAGCTTCTAGCTCCCTTCTCCATACCGGCATCCCAGTACCAGACATTCCAAGACTCACCGCTCGTATTAACCGAATCCCCAGCAGCAGAGTAGATTCTCAGCGCCCGGCGCGGAGCTTTCGCATCTTCCGGATTGGGGGTGGCGCCGTCGATCCCGATATACAGGGAATCGGCATCGCCGCTCGGGCAGAACATCCTCACCCAGACGTACCAGTTACCTGGGGACGGAATCTCAAACTCATACTCCACAATCGCATTCGGATCCGCGTCCAGCGCTTTTCCGCCGGAAGCACCTTCGGCTTCGACGATTTTGGCATTCGAAGGCATTTTTACCGCATCTTCGGCTTCAATGATGATCGCATCATCCGGAAGAGCCGCCATCGCCAAGTTGGCCACCATTAACAGTGATAAAACCAAACCCAGCATTAAAAGTTTTCTCATCAGATTTTCCCTCCTAATTTTTTCTCTTATTGTTTTAATGAACCGGGTACAGATCTAACCTTTCATCTATCACCCCCTCAATCCACATTTCCCATCAAATAAATTTAGTATTTTACCCCTGAGGACCAGAGGTGGTGGGACCTTTTCATTTTGTTAAGTGATAAATTAAAGGTTATTTCTACCGGTCACTGGTTATCTTTTACCTGCTCAATCAAGCTGCGCTTCCTTCACTTCGGTTAGCTTGTAAAGTGGAGCACCGGAGGTTGTCGCTTCTGCCTGACAACCAGTCAACACCAAGCCTTCCACTTGTTCGATGGTGAAGGCCGGACCTTCATGACCGCTCACTTTAACCTGCCGGAAAGCAAGATTCTTAACATTGCAGCAGAAAAACCCCTGGTTGTTCATTGGTTCTAAATGGCACATCATTGCCGGGAGATCGGGCTCTGCTCCCTCGGCCAAATGAACCGTCACATTTTGAAAAGAAATCTCTTCAATCGGCTGTTCGGGAAGGCCATAAAGGAAACCGGCGGCCGCGGTTGCTTCCCGGACCGTGATATTGCTTAAATGGATCCGGCGAAAGACCGGTGTCTTCTCATCAACCGGGTAGGGGTTTTTATCCCAGACCTCTTTTTCTTTTCCCCCTTCGCCACAGTGGTAATACATATTCATCACAAAAGGAGTCATTACACCTTTCATGATAATATTATTGACCCGCATGTCTTCCACTGTTCCACCCCGTCCGCGTCGGGACTTAATTCTAATCCCCCGGTCCGTTCCTTCAAAGATGCAATTGGTGATTACAACATTCCGCACCCCGCCGCTCATTTCGCTACCAATGACTACACCGCCGTGACCGTGAACCATTGTACAGTTGGTAATGGTGATGTTTTCACACGCCACCCGGTACTTTGCTTTTTCCACCCCGGATTTAATGGCAATACAGTCATCGCCCACATCGATATGGCAGTTACTAATATGTACATTCTTACAGGACTCCGGATCAATGCCGTCCGTATTCGGTGAATTAACCGGATTGACAATCGTCACTTGGTTAACCGTGACGTTCTCACAGAGGATGGGGTTAATGGTCCAACAAGGCGAGTTGATCAATTTTACCCCGTCAATCAAAACGTTTTGGCACCGGATCAAACAGATAAAACGAGGCCGCTGGTAATCTTCGGGAAAGCGCGACCACCAGTATTGGCCCTGACCGTCCAGAACCCCCCGCCCGGCAATCGTCACATTCTCCGCATCCTCGGCATAAACCAATGGGGAAAACAGCTCGGTCTCCACCCCTTGAAAAAGGTGGGGAATAACCGGATGTTTCTCCTGATCCGTTGCAAACTTCAGTACCGCCCCGGCCTCGAGATAAAGAGTCATATTGCTTTGGAGGTGAATAGGACCGCAAACAAAGACCCCGCTGGGAACATAGATAGTGCCACCGCCGGCCTGAACAGCTGCCGCAATCGCCTCCGAAAAAGCTGGCGTATTATCGGTCTTTCCATCGGCAACCGCGCCGTAAGCTGTAATATTAAAACAACTCATCGTCCCTGAATCTCCTTTAGTACTCCTTTTTTAAGCTGTGATCAAAACCCAGACTTTTCACCTGGGAAATAATACCTCGATCTTCATTAAACTGGCGAATAGTTCTCTTTGTAACTTGATTCCGTCCGCCTATTCTCAAGATCCGGCGCTTTTCACCCCAGCGCGCCGGGGAGTATCCTTGCCGGATTGTTGGCAGCCAAGCTTCATTGAGTTCGCTCGCGGCGTCAGCAGCAAGCAGAGCAAGGCTCGAGGGAGGATGGAGCGCAGATAATACTTGATGTATATCGAGCACCACCCGGACCGAGCAACGCAGCTATGCGCCGCTGATCACGCCGCCTGCCAACAATCCGGCAAATAGATCTTGCTACTCAAGTTTTCATTCCTTCACGCTTTACACATCCTATTATACATTATCCTGACATATTTATCCAGAAAGCTGCGCGCCAGCATTAACCCACAATCCCGGTACGCTCAATACTCTCAATAAAGTATCTTTGCAGTACACCGTAGAGAATGAGTAAGGGCAGGATAAACAGCATCATCCCGGCGTTATTCAACAGTGAAATATACTGAGTGGTAAATTGCATTCCCAAGGTGTGGGCATAGTTATGGGCAGCTACATCCAGAGTTTGTGAGAGTAGATTACGCCCACTCATATACAGGGTGACAAAATAATAGTCATTCCACTGCCAAACGAATGAGAACAAGAAACAGGTGACCATCGACGGGATAGCGCCCGGCGTCATAATCGTGAGGAAGGTCCGAAAGCGACCCGCTCCATCAACGTTAGCTGCTTCCTCCAAGGCCCGCGGCATTCCTCGAAAGGTCTGGCGCATAATATAGATAAACAATCCGTTTTTTAAGCCGGTAGCCGTCAACGCCATGAGAATAAACGGCCAATAACTACCCAAGAGATTAATGCCCGGCTTCGGCAGCAACCCCCATAAAGTGAAAAACCGGAAGTTCAGATACAAGGGGAGCGAGATAATCTGCGGTGGGATTAGCAACGTCAGAATGACCATCCCAAAGAGAAGACCGCTTCCTTTAAATCTGAACCGGGCCAAACCGTACCAGACCATTGTACAAGAAGCCAGTTGCAAACCGGCAATCACCAGTGAGAAAAGTGCAGAGTTCAAAAAGGCCGACGGATATCTCATATGGACAAACATCGCCTTATAGTTCTCCAGGGTAAAATGCTTCGGGATCCAGCGGACGGTGGAATCAAAAAGATCCCGCTCGATCATCAAAGAGGAGGAGAGCTTGGTTAACACCGGCCGGAGAATCACAAAGGACACTCCCAGAATAACTAATGTACGGACAAAACTCCAGGTGATACTTTTCAGCCTATGGGCCTTGAACCAACTACTATTGATCATCTTCATCTTTTAGTAACCCTCCCCTTTCACTCATTCCATATAGAAGACTGTTTTGGAAATGATCCGTATCGTCACCACGAGGATAATTCCTACCACCAAGAAGTAAATCCAGCTCATCGCCATTGCCACTCCGTACCCGGCACCGCCGAAAGCGTTGGTTTGGAGAAAATCGATCATCGGGTTGGAGACCGAAATGAAGAAGTCGACAATAGTATAAACCACATTGGTCAGGATCAACGGGCTGAGTAAGGGGAGCGTAATCATCCAGAAATTCTCCCAGCCAGTCGCCCCTTCCACGTCCGCCGCCTCGTAAAGGGAGGCGGGGATGGATTGTAAGCCGGCTAAGAAGATGAGAATTTGAATTCCGGAGGCTCTGATAACTTCAGAAACCCGACTGACACCCTGAATAATGTAGAGGAGTAATCCCTGCGGTAGTTTTAACATCAAGAGAAACTCGCTCAAACTCGACATACTTAAGATACTGGTTAACCCGTAATCTGATGACGTATCCATACTCTGCAACAAAGTCATGTAGTCCGACATTTCAATTCTCTGCACAATCTCCGCCCCTAAAATCACCGGGAGGAAAAAGATCAACCGAGCCAGGAGGCGTCCCTTGAATTTCTGGTTGAGGAGAATCGCCGCAAAGAAACTAAAGGTCAAGACCAGCGGAACAAAACTGAACATCCGCAGGACTGTTTCGACCAGAATCCGTGGGAACTCCGCATTCACAAACAGGGCGCGGTAATAATTTTCCAACCGGATAAAGACAAGCTCATAGCCATCGGGTTTAATCTCTAAGCGGTTCAAACTAAAAATGATCGACTGGACAAACGGGTAAAGAACCATAAAGATAAACCCAAGGATAAACGGAAGGCAAAAGAGATAACCAGCCAGCGCTTCTCGCCTCTCCATACTGAGACGGATGTTTTTAATCTTATTCAACATTAGCGATCACCCTCCAACCGATAGTACCCCTTGCCCTCGATCACGCGATCACCAATCCTAACCGGTTCGTCATTGTAATTCACCATGATTACCATCCCATTCTCATAAGTAGTAGCGAAGACTCCATCCGCTAATTGTTCGTGCTTAACGATTTCTAAGGATTGAACCGCCGCCAACTCAGCATTCAACCGGTGATAAACTAAGACTGCTTCTTCCAGCCAATCCTGGTAAGAGCCGGTGTAAAGGCGATCAAAGCAAGTCTCTTTCAGGGCTGAGGCTGAACGATAATACCCTAAGTAGTAAGGATAACCACCAGTCTCTAAGAGTTTCAGGAGTTCATCGCGGTAATCGGCGGCAAAATTAATCGGTTCGCCGGTAAAGGGGATATACCCGTGCAAGACCATCTGATAGAAAGGAATATCTTGGTCGACAATATTATAGCCGCTGCTGGTCATGGGTATATTCTTGATATTATCAATCAAAGGCAAGAGATAGACGTTCCCCCCGCTCACTTGCACCTTTGCTTCAGCGCTGAACTTAGCGGTCTGGGCAACGATCATATCCCGGACCCAATCCCTGGTTCTTTCCCGGTTCCTCTTTGTAAAGTCAGAATTAAGTTGGTTTCCAATGTTTTGCAGATAGATCCCACTGAGCTCATATTTGCTAAAGTCGAGCAGGAAACGGTCGGTCAGCGTCGGAAAGCGGAGCGAAGAAATGATATAAGCCGGACCAATCTTCGCGCGACCGGTCACTGCATCAAAGTAATTACTCTCCAGTTTCGGCAGAGCGTAATTTCCATCCATGTAGCGCAGGGCATCCCGGCGCGACTGGAAACCATCCAACAGGTGATCATCATACACATTGATAAAATCCACGGCGGGGAAGAAATCAATCCGGCGGTCGTTCATAAATTTAACCAAGCTGTTAAAGCCTTTTCTTCCGCCCAGCGCGCCTTCCGGAAGAATCTTATTCGTAAAGGTATGATGTACCCCTCTCTGCAGCCAGCCGGTATAGGTGAGCTTGAACCGCTCCTGTTCAATCCCCTCCCTGCTCAGATCAAAGATGATCCGTTTGGCTTGCTCATATGTGGTTAACGGTACGATGACCTCGGTTCTAACTCCCATCACCGGTTGGTAATCATGAATGGCTCCCACCAGTTCCAAGAAGAACGGAATGCCTTTACCCGCATTAACCCGCGTCAAATTATACTTTTCCACCAGGTAATTACGGTAATAGCGAGCCATTCCACTGTAATCAGCCTGGTCATCTGATAAAAAGGCAAAACGGATTTTTAAATCACCAGAGTACATCTGGTTTTGGTATGTATTGATCGTTTTGCGTTGCACCCGCCATTGGATCGTCGCGCCCCAGGCCTCCGGGGTAGAACCTTGCAGACTGGCCCGGTCCTGATTGATCAGGATAAAGCGCGGCCATACGGCATTATAGGAGTATCTCCGTCCGGAAATATCGGCATTAATCCGTCCGGTCGTATCCCCTTCCTCAATGATCGCCAGAAAGGCCTGGTCATTACGTTTCATTCCATACACCGGTAGGTGAGCCTCTTTCGCCGCCGGCGGGACGACAGCCGGCTGGGGCAGTCCGAGGTCGCGACCGTAGATCGTCTGCTCATACGGATTCGCCGTCACCTTGCCGTTGTTCAGTTTGATTAAAGCGCCGGAACCATCGGGCACCAGCATATACCCTTCATCCTCCAGCCCCGCGGCACCGAAAAAGGGTAACACCTCGACGGAGACCAAAGGATAGGTGGTCCGCCGGCCGTATTCATCTATGACATTAACCGGATATTTAATCTCAGAAGCCGGCACCCGGACTACCAAGTTTTCGTCTTCCAGATAATACTCGAGTGGAATGCTGAAGACTTCGACATTGCCCTGAATCGGATCCAGCCCATGCTTTACATTCTCATCAGAAATGGCATGCTGATCAAAACCAAGCCGCCCGAAGATCGCGATCATATCCTCAACATCCCAGGCCAGCATATCAATCTCTCTCTGTTTGAGCATATAAAAGTTGACGCCGACTAACGGTTCCAGATCTTCCTTTTTGAGTTGGGCTTTGTCTTTAATCCCGACTTTATATTTGATAAAATGCTCGACTAGAATTTCCCCTAAAATCTCCTGTTCATCGATGTCCATGTCGCGGTCAGGGTAGGTCAGCTCATAACCAGCAATTACTCCCTTTTCATTCCGGCCCCTTTTGCTTTCGGCCACCGTGACTAGTTCGTAATAATCGGAGATTAGCCACTGGTCCATCATATCCATTTGTTCAAACAACTCTTCAAACTTTTCCTCCCCGACGATAACCGGAAGGATGCTTTGCTGTTCAACCTGCTCGCCGATGAGATAATCAATCCGCACCCCATTATTCAGCGGTGCAATCGTAAACTGGTTAAACAGAATACTATGGTTGAAGTTGTCCCTAATCTGCCGATTATCCAAAGGATCAAAATAGTTAATAATCAGCTGAGCGCCCAAGGCTGTTTTGGTTGTTCCTCTCGCCAGCGTTTCTGCATAATCACGGTCGGGTGGATTAGAGTACCACACCTGCCCGGATTGTTTGTCCATTACAGCTATTTCCGTAGTGGTTGGTTTCATAAACAAAGCCAGATGTTTATTTTCCGCGATCAGCTCAAACTCTTCAACCTGGGCAAGTAGAGGATGGCTGTTAATGATCGAACCCAGAATTAGGAGCATTAGTATGACCAAGGGCTTGAGCCGTTGAATCTTCAATCTCATGATCCTTCCCCCTCTCTTTATAATCTAAAGGTTATTTCCGCATAGATATCGGCAATGAAACCCAGGAATTGATTGAACATATCCATAAACACCAGCCCGATGAAGAGCGCAACTCCTATCCCGGCAATGATTAAGATAGTCACCAGAATCGTCTTCGGTAGATCGTAATCATGGGTCACCATTGTACCGAAGAAGAGTAAGGCAACCGCCCAGATCACAGAGACGATGAAGAAGAAGTAATAGAAAGCCCCTTCTTCCAGTAATAAGAAATTACTGATGATCGTCAGCGGGATATTAATCAGAATAATCGGGGTCAGCGCATAGGCGGAAGCAATCACAATATCTTTAAAGCTCCCTTTCCCCTCCATCAGGGTGGTCAGTGACCAGTTAATCGTCGTCCATAAGAAGAAGGGGAAGATAACACTGAAAATCTCCAACATAATATTAAGTTCCTTCAGATTACGCTGGTTAAAGATAAAACCGGTATATTGCCTGATAAAGACATAAGTCAGGACCACCAACGCCAGAAGAATGCTGGCTGCCGGCAAATTACCCCGTTTTTCGTGTTTTAAATCCCAGAACCCGTCAAACGGATGGAAGACCACATGGAGGGCGTACCGCAAAGCGCGTCCCGTCCGCTTCAGATTCACCCGCCAGCCGCGTTTCTCCAGCGCCTCCCATTCTTGCACTTCGGTGGTTAAATCGGCAATCTTCTTCTTTTGGGCCGCGACATCTTCGTCCTTGCGCTTCGTGGTCAGCCAAACCATGAAAACGACGGCCAGCAACAAACCGAACATAATCCAACCGAAATTCTTACCGATCACTTCTTTCCGGTAAAGCCGATAGGCTTTGGAATAATCCGGCCGGTTATTCGCCAGTCGGAAGTTGTCCATGGCCTCTTTATATTCTCCCTTTAAGAACAGGGCTTTTCCGATTCCTGTATAACCCAGATCAAAGTTGGCGTTATACCGCAGAATACTCTTCCATTGCTGCGCGGCTTCGTCATATCTTCCCCGGTTATAAAGATCAATCGCCGCATGGATCCGCCGCTGATAATCAGTGGCGGCAAAGATCGTAACCTGGTTTTTGGCCGCATCAAGGACCAGCATCTGATCGTCCAGGCAATCAAGGGCCACCGGGGGAAAGAAAGTCCCAAGCTGTTCCCCTAAACCGCCGAAAACATAGAGTAAATTTCCATCCACATCATAAGTGAAGATCCGTCCTCGCACCCGGTCCAGCACACTATAGATCC
>JAAYGU010000110.1 GCA_012727535.1 Bacillota bacterium
AACTTGCTTGGCGCGCCGATCGGGACGTTGACCCTGCTGACCATTAATGAACTGATCCGGGCGGCGGGTGTCCAATCAAATTTACAAGCAATTGTCAGCGGGCTCTTGCTCTATCTCTTCATTGTGCTGCAAAGCATCGTTATGTCGTTACGGGGGAGGAGTAAATTCAGACTTGCTCTCCCTTCGTGGCTGAAACCGTACCAGCCGCCGGGTGAGAAAAAGGCCGAGAACTAAAGGTAACCGCAAGAGCATTGGGGTGCGGATCATAAAATTATGCATGTTTTGTACAGGAGAATTAATGATGCAGATCAGTCGGATTAGACCAATCAAAGCAAGGGGATCCCGAATGCAAAAAAATTGGGAGCGGATTTCGCTCCGTAAAACACTGTTTTTCTTTTTAATCGTCCTGACCTTAGCTCCGGCCCTGATCGCCGGTTTAATCTCCCAAAGCCTTTTTAAAAAAGCGGTCATCGACAAAGTGGTCCGCTATTCCCTGGCTGAACAGACACAAACGGTCAACAACCTCCAAGAGCAACTCGCCGACTATGAAGCTATTTCTTTACAATTATTTGTGGATAACGATTTTATCAGCACACTGGAAAATTATCATGGCCACGGAAACAATCCGCGGGAGGCTGCGGAAAGAGTGAAGGCTTGTTTCAATGAATATATGAAAAACAATACCGATTTATTCGGTTTCATGTTTGTGAGTGCTTCCGCTCAAGTCGAGCCCATCGTCATCACCAAAGATTTCCAAAAAGAGTTTATTGACTTAAGCCGAAAGTTCAAAGAAACCGGCGCCTGCCTTAAGATCAGGGAAGCCGATGGGGGGATTGTTTGGTCAGCTCCTCTTAAGATCAACCGTGGTAATTATGTGTTTTTAGGCCGGCTTTTTAAAAGAATTTCTACCGGGGCAACTTTGGGAATATTGGTGCTCGTTATTGATGAAGAGAGAATCGATCATTTGGTGAACTTGGCGTTTTATAACGAATTTAATAATTCCTGGAACAGAATTAAGAATTATTCGCTCCTCATTGATCGTAGTGGTGAAATCATCTCTTCACCGTTTAAAGAGGAGATTGGCAAGAAAGCTACTCAACTGATTGATCAGATTTTGCCGGCGGACGGAGAGACCTTGACGGGAGATGAAGCCGGTAGGGGACAGCAGGGGAGCTTCATTACGATGGTCAACCAAGAAGAAAATTTAGTAACTTATAAAGCGGTGGGTGGCAAAATCAAGAACGCAGGGAGGAATAATTGGTATTTAGTGAATTTTGTTCCCACTTCTTTTTTATATAAAGAAAGACGGATGGTGGCGGTTATCACCCTGGTTTTATGTTTGCTCTTTGGGGCACTAGCCTTCTGGGTAACTTTATACATAACAAAGCGGGTCGATAAAGAATAAAAAAATGAGGTTTAAACAGGCTCTAAGCTGTAATGAACGCTTATTTCTTTAAATTTTGGTTAATAAAGGTTATAATTAGGATTGGGGGGTGATCGGATTGAAAGGTTATCGTATCTTTTGTCTGACCTTCCTTTTCCTTTGCGTGGCTTTAAATTTATCCTTGATTTCTCCGAATTCAAGGTCTGGTTTTGGGGTGGCGGTCGCCGAGAGCACGCCTGTTTCCGGCTCGTTCTATCCGAAGACCAGGCCGATCGTGATCGCTATTGTCCCTAAATCCCTCGATAATCCGGTTTTTGTCGATTCCATGGAAACAGCCATGTTGACCGCGAAGGAGCTGGGGGTCAATTTGGAATGGGTGGCACCTATTAAGGTTGATCCGGATCTCCTAGTGAAAATAATCGAAGGATTAATCTGGCGTAAAGTTGATGGGATTGCCATCAGTACCAGTGATCCGGAGAAGATAAGGGAAGTGATTGATAAGGCGGTTGCAGCCGGGATCAAAGTAGCGACGATTGACGCCGATTGTCCGGACAGTAAACGCCTTTTTTATTGCGGCACCGATAATTATAGGGCTGGGTGGGCTTGCGGCGAGGCCATGGTGAAAATTGTTACCGAGCGTGGGCTGGCAGATAAAAGATTACGGACGGCGATCCTGACAGGCGGGATTGAGGCGCATAACTTAAATGAACGGATCCGGGGTTTTAAGG
>JAAYGU010000111.1 GCA_012727535.1 Bacillota bacterium
GCTGGCTGAACTGGCCGATCTTTATGTGAATGATGCGTTTGGGACGGCGCACCGGGCGCATGCCTCCACCGAAGGGGTAACGAAATATCTAAAAACGGCGGCGGCCGGGTATTTAATCGAGAAGGAACTCGAGATTATGGGTAAAGCGATCAGCAATCCGGAACGACCGTTGGTTGCGATCTTGGGCGGAGCAAAGGTTGCGGATAAATTAGGAGTGATCACTAATCTTCTGAATAAAGTGGATGCTCTCATCATTGGCGGGGGGATGGCCTTTACTTTCCTCAAAGCCAAAGGATTGGAGATTGGCAAATCCTTATTGGATGCGGAACGGATTGAGTTTGCGAAAGAGATGATTGCCCAGGCGGAAGCGAAAGGAGTAAAACTATTACTCCCGGTTGATGTCGTTGTCACCGATGATTTGAAGAACCCGACCATCAAGAAGACGGTGCCGGCGGAGGCGATCCCGGCTGACCTGCTGGGTGTTGATATCGGGCCAGAAACCGTGAAATTATACGCGGCGGCGATTAAAGAAGCTAAAACTGTGATCTGGAACGGTCCGATGGGCGTCTTTGAAAACCCCGATTTTGCGGTGGGGACCAATGGCATCGCCCAAGCGATGGCGGAAGTAGAGGCGATTACGATCGTCGGTGGTGGTGATTCGGCTGCGGCGGTTGAACAATTAGGTTTTGCCGAAAAGATGACCCACATTTCCACCGGCGGCGGTGCTTCGCTGGAGTTCTTAGAAGGAAAACAGCTGCCTGGAGTAGTAGCCCTGACTGACAAAAATTAAGAGGTGGTACAAGTGCGAAAACCGATTATCGCCGGTAACTGGAAGATGTATAAAACCATCCCGGAGGCGCGGGAACTGGTGACCGGCTTAAAAGAGAAGTTAAAAGAGACGGACCAGGTTGAAGTGGTGGTCTGCCCGCCTTTCACTGCGTTGGCTCCGGTCGCTGAGCTGATCAAGGGGAGCGGGATCGGTCTGGGCGCCCAGAACCTTTTTTGGGAAGAGGAAGGTGCCTATACGGGGGAAGTTTCTCCGGTCATGCTCCGCGATTTAGGTTGTGAGTATGTCATTATCGGCCATTCCGAACGGCGACAGTATTTCGGAGAAACCGATGAAATGGTGAACAAGAAAGTTAAAGCAGCCTTGGGCCACAAGTTGCGTCCGATCATTTGTGTCGGTGAGACTTTAGCACAACGGGAGGCCGGGGAGACCGAGACTTTGGTCGCCAACCAGGTGGAAAAGGCGCTGGCGGGGGTGGCCGCCGCGGATCTCCCGCAGGTTGTCATTGCTTACGAACCAATCTGGGCGATTGGCACCGGCCGTTCCTCGACCGGGGAAGATGCCAATCAGGTGATCGGGTTAATCCGGAAGACCATAGCCCGGTTATACCAGCAAGAGCTGGCTGATCAGGTTAGAATCCAATATGGTGGGAGCGTTAAACCGGAGAATATTAAGGAATTTATGGCGCAACCGGAGATTGACGGAGCTCTGGTTGGCGGTGCCAGTCTCAAGGTTGATTCGTTTATGGCGATTGTCGATTTTTAAGAGAGCCGATCGTGGGAGGTCACTCTTTTCAAAAAAATCATAGACTAAACCGGTTTGGTTGAAACAGAAATTTAGTTGGACGGAGAGATGTATATGGAGTTAAAACACAGGCCGGTCGGTTTAATAATCCTTGATGGTTGGGGTTACAACCCTGACACCAGTAATAATGCGATTTATGAAGCTAATACTCCTTTTCTCGATCGGATGATGAAGGAAAACCCACGGGCGCTGGTCGAAACCTCAGGGGAGGCGGTGGGCTTGCCCGCCGGGCAGATGGGGACCTCCGAGGTCGGACACCTGAACATTGGTGCCGGGCGGATCGTCTACCAGAGTTTAGTCCGGATCAGTAAAGCCCTGGAAAGTGGGGAGATCAAACAGAATCCGGTGTTTTTAGAACTGATCAACCATTTGAAGGAGAGCGGTCGAGCCCTCCACTTTATGGGTCTAGTTTCACCGGGCGGTGTTCATAGTCATACCGATCATTTATACAAATTTATCAGGATCGCGCTGGAGATGGGGATCGAAAAGCTCTTTGTCCATGCCTTTTTGGACGGGAGAGATACTCCGCCGACCAGTGCTGCCGAGTATCTGGAAGAATTAGAGACTGAGCTGAAGAAGATCGGCGTTGGTAAAATCGCGACGATCGCGGGTCGCTACTATGCCATGGACCGGGATCAACGCTGGGAGCGGGTGGAAAAAGCCTATCGCGCACTGGTGGACGGAGAGGGAGAAACGGCTACTTCGGCATTGGCAGCGATCAATGCTTCATACGCCAAAGGGGAGACCGATGAGTTTGTCCTGCCGACCGTGCTCCTGGAAGAGGGCAAACCGGTCGCCACCGTTCAACCGGGTGATGGGGTTATTTTCTTTAATTTTCGCCCCGACCGCGCGCGTGAATTGACGAGAGCATTCGTCGATCAGGAATTTACTGGTTTCCCGCGGAAACAGGGTCACTTAGGAGTGAAATTTGTCTGTCTCACCCAGTATGATGAGACAATCGAGGCTCCGGTCCTCTTTCCCCCGGAGGAGGCAATGCGGAACATCCTGGGTGAGTATCTGAGCAAGTTGGGCTTGAAACAACTGCGGATCGCTGAGACCGAAAAATATGCTCATGTTACTTACTTTTTTAACGGGGGAGAAGAGGTTCCGTTTCCGGGAGAAAAACGGATTTTGGTTCCCTCGCCGAAAGTTCCTACCTATGACTTGCAACCGGAGATGAGCGCCCCTGAGGTCACAGAGCGGGCCTTAGCGGAGATTGCCACCGGTGAGCTGGATGTCATCATTATGAATTATGCCAACTGTGATATGGTGGGGCATACCGGCAACAAAGAAGCGGCGATTAAAGCGGTCGAAACCATTGATGCCTGTTTGGCCCGGGTGATTCCGGCGATTGTCGAAAGAGGGGGTGCGGTGCTGGTTACCGCCGACCATGGTAACGCCGAGCAAATGAGTGATCCCGAAACCAACCAGCCCTGGACCGCCCATACGACTTATCCCACCCCGGTAGTGATGATTGGATACCGCGGTCCGGGGAAAGTCGGTCTGAAAAATGGGATTCTAGCTGATTTGGCACCGACCGTTCTTGAACTATTGGGATTAGACAAGCCGGCGGAGATGACCGGGGAATCCTTAATCGTTCACGAATCTAATTAACTGAAGCGGCGAAATTAGTAGTCAAATTGACCTAATAAACATAATTAAAGGAGGAAGATTGTAGTGACTTCAATCACTGATATCCATGCTCGGGAAATTCTGGATTCGCGGGGGAACCCCACGGTAGAGGTGGAAGTAGCATTAGCGTGTGGTGCGGTCGGGAGGGCCGCAGTACCTTCGGGGGCTTCTACCGGCGCTTTCGAAGCGGTCGAATTACGCGACGGTGATAAGAAACGTTATTTAGGTAAAGGTGTCCAAAAAGCAGTGGAGAATGTGAATGAAGAAATTGCCAGTGAACTGATTGGCTTGGATGCCTGCAACCAGACGGAGATCGACAATTTAATGATTGAATTGGATGGGACCCCCAACAAAGGGAAATTAGGGGCGAATGCGATCTTAGGAGTCTCGCTCGCGACGGCGAAAGCAGCTGCCAATGCCCTCGAGATACCTCTCTTCCGCTATCTTGGCGGGGTCAACACTAAAGAACTGCCGGTACCCATGATGAATATCCTTAACGGTGGTAAACATGCCGATAACAGTGTTGATTTGCAAGAGTTTATGGTCATGCCGGTTGGTGCCGAGAGTTTTTCCGAGTGCCTACGCTGGGGGGCCGAAATCTTTCATGCCCTCAAGAAGGTGTTGGCCGGAAAAGGCTATGGCACTGCAGTGGGGGATGAAGGTGGGTATGCGCCGAACCTGAAGAGTAACCAGGAAGCTCTGGACGTAATCATGGAAGCCATCAACCAAGCGGGTCTGAAACCCGGTCAGGATATCATGATTGCGATGGATCCGGCTTCGACCGAATTGTGGGAGGCAGCCAGAGAAAAAGGTGAGGAAGGCAAGTATTATTTCTGGAAATCCGATCTGCTGAAGACGAGAGAAGAAATGGTTGCTTTCTGGGAAGAGCTGGTCAATAACTACCCGATTATCTCCATTGAAGACGGGATGGCCGAGGAAGATTGGGACGGCTGGAAGTTGCTGACCGAGCGCCTACAGAATAAAGTACAATTAGTCGGAGATGACCTCTTCGTCACGAACACCGAACGCCTGGCGAAAGGGATTAAATTAGGCGTGGCCAATTCCATTTTAATCAAAGTCAATCAGATTGGAACCCTCACCGAAACCCTGGATGCAATCGAAATGGCGAAGAGAGCCGGGTATACGGCGGTTATTTCCCATCGTTCCGGGGAGACGGAAGATACAACGATTGCCGATATTGCCGTCGCCACGAATGCAGGGCAGATCAAGACCGGTGCTCCGTCCCGCACCGACCGTGTGGCTAAGTATAATCAATTACTGCGGATCGAAGATCTCCTGCTCGACCAGGCCATTTACCCGGGAATGAAGGCGTTTTACAACTTAAAACGGGATTAATGCGTAATGCCCACGGAAGGTTGACCTTGTCAACCTTCCGTCTTTTTTAACCCGTTCAAAAGTTGGCGCAGTTTTCTTCCTACAAAATCCTTGTGTGGGAAAGTAAAGTCTGATACAATAAATAAGTAATTAAACCCAGCGGGGGTGAAACAGTGAATTTCTTTTCAGTTTTATTATTGCTCGTATCGCTGGCGCTGATCGCCGTGATTCTCATCCAACCGAGCAAGGGTGAAGGGTTGGGCTCAATCGGTGGAGGCTCGCAATTGTTTTTCGGTAAAAATAAAGGGCTGGAGGTTCTTTTAGAGAAAGTAACTGCCGGCTTAGCGGTAGCCTTTTTCCTGCTAGCGATCATTGCTAACCTGGTCTAACTCCCTATCGGGAGTTTTTTATTTATTTATTTGAAAATAGTTATTAAGAATACAGATTGTTCTGCCGATAGCTACTTAAGGAATCACCTTATTGTCTTAAGTAGCTATTTGCCCACAATATGAGCGATATAAGCCTGGTTAATGAAGAGTATATTATCGTTTTATGTTCTATCTCCCGGTTGAGGGAATGACTCTAAAGTAGTAGTTTCCTCGTTTTAGAAAAAGAAGGAAACCGAGTTTCTCGTCTAGAATTATCGATTTATAAGCCTACTAGGAGGGGATCGCTTGAAATTTACAAGTATTAAGAAGCGCATTCTTATACGGGTTCTTGTTGCTTGTATCGGTCTCTTAATATTAAATGGTCTATGTGAGCGCTACATCGCGAGTACCATTCTGCAAATTTTAGTCAAGCTCGTACTACTTGTAGTTTACATAAAGCTGATCGATATCTCTTTCAATAAGGGAGTATTGAAACCGATATATTTTCTGAATAAAGTAGCGGAACAGATTGCCGAGAATAATCTCAGTGGTCAAGTTGAATTAGACACTGGTGATGAATTTACCATTCTTGGCAACAATATCAATCATATGATTGAGAATTTACGGCGGATTCTCCAAGAAAACCTCGATGCAGCTGAAAAATTGGCGATTGCCGCCCATAATATGTCGTCGATGGCTGAGGAAGCGAACCTTTCCTCCCAAGAGGTAACCAGTACCATTGATATTATTGCGAAGGGAACGGAAGAACAATCCCATCATGTTAAACAATCCTCGCTGGCGGCGCAACAGATGGCCTCAACCGCGCAAGAGGTAGCCTCAGAATCACAACGCGCAGCGTCGCATTCCACCAAAGCCTCCGAACGGGCCAAAGCCGGTGAAGAAATTATTCAAAATGTGCGGGAGAAGATCCTGAATGTGAAAGACACCGTAGACGCTTCGGCCGATACTGTCCGCCGCTTGGGTGTCAAATCCCAACAGATTGGGAAGATTACTGATGTGATCCGCGGTATTTCTCGCCAGACTAACCTGTTGGCCTTAAATGCCGCGATTGAGGCGGCGCGGGCCGGAGAACATGGACGCGGCTTTTCGGTGGTGGCCGATGAAGTTCGGGCGTTGGCTGAACAGACGACCGAGTCGGCGATTCAGATCGTTGAGATGATCGATGAGATTCAAAAAGAGACAAAAACAGCGATCGAAGCGATGGAATCCGGAAAAATTGTCGTTGATGAAGGAGCCGCGCTGGCCAACCAAGCGAGTGAAGCCTTTATGGCGATTATGGATTCTGTTACACAAACCGTGCAGACCATTCAGGAGATTGCTGCGGCCGCCCAGCAACAGGCGGCCAGTAGTGAGGAGATGACCAGTACGATGGCTGGGGTTGAGGAGATCGCCCAGCGCAATGCGACCGCCTCCCAACAAGTAGCGGCTGCTTCTGAACAACAAAGGGCCACGATGGAAGAACTCGCCAGGTCCTCCAGTGAATTAGTGAAGATGGCTGAACATTTAACTTCCATGGTGGGAAGATTCAAGGTCATCTCTAATTTCGAACGATGCTGGCGGGTGTTTGATTGTAATTGGGTTGATTGCCCAGCCTATCAGTCGAAAGAAGAAAAATGCTGGCTGATCCCGAATACCTTGGGGCGGGATGGTATTCCGGCCGGCTCGGTGGTGGAGAAAAGGGCCGAATGCCACCAGTGTGAGGTCTTTAAGAGAAATACCTTGGATTTCAGTACGACAGCTGGCACCGACGAATTCCCGACCAGCGATTCCTAAAGATGAATAAAGAAAGCCAGTTAAACTGGCTTTCTTTATTGAAAGGTAACCTAAACCAGCTTGCCAAAGAAGGAGGAGAGGGTTTATAATAGGTAGGGCACGATGTATACAGTATTTATCATTATCCTGTTATCGAATCAAATAAGAGATTATTACTGAAAGGAGTAACGTTAATGAATATTTTAGTGCTTAATAGTGGGAGTTCTTCACTAAAATACAGACTATTTGCCGCCGAAACAGAAGAAGTATTGGCGCAGGGATTGGTCGAAAGAATCGGGATCGCTGGAGGATTAGGTAAGATTAACCACCAGGGACAGGATAAGGAGAAATTTGAAGCGGAGAAAGAAATTACCAACCATCAACAGGCCTTGCGGATGGTGTTGGAACTGTTAATCGATCCCCAGTATGGAGTGATTAAGGATTTAAGCGAGATAAAAGGCGTCGGCCATCGTGTTCTCCATGGGGGGGAAGTCTTTAAGGAGTCCGTGCTCGTTGCCGATGATACTTTAGAGCAGTTGGAGTCATTAAAGGAGCTTGGGCCGTTACATATGCCGGCCAATATCATGGGAATTAGAGCATGTCAAGAGATTATGCCGGGTGTACCGCAGGTGGCGGTCTTTGACACGGCTTTTCACCAAACAATGCCGCGGAAGGCTTTTCTTTATGCCCTTCCCTACGAGATGTACGAGGAACATCGGGTGAGAAGATATGGTTTTCACGGGACTTCCCATCGCTATGTCTCCGCCCGTGTCGGACAAGTTCTCGGGCGTTCGCTTGATGGTTTAAAGATGATTACCGCTCATTTAGGTAATGGTAGTAGTCTTGCCGCGATTAAGGACGGTAAGGTCATTGATACCTCGATGGGCCTAACCCCGTTAGAGGGCCTAGTGATGGGAACCCGGTCCGGGGACCTCGATCCGGCGATTGTTCCTTTTATTGGCAGTAAGTTAAACTTGACCCCGGAAGAGGCGGATAGTTACCTGAATAAGAAGAGTGGATTTTTGGGGATGACTGGCTATTCGGATATGCGCGATATTCAACGGGAGCGTGCTGCCGGTAATCAACGGGCCCAGGAAGCTTATGAACTATTTATTTACCGGATTACCAAGTATATTGGCTCCTATTATGCCGCCTTAAAAGGACTGGATGTCTTGGTCTTTACGGCGGGCATCGGCGAGAATGATTGGCTGACCCGGCAAGATATCTGCCGTGAACTAGAATTCTTAGGGGTGAAAATGGATTACGCCAAAAATAAGGATTTGCGTGGCCAGGATGCTATTTTAAGTTTACCGGAGTCGAAGGTCACTGTGGCGCTCATCCCAACCAATGAAGAGTTAATGATTGTCCGCGATACATTGGCATTAATCGGTTAAAGAAGGGCTATTCCCTGATTTAAATCCGTTCAAGATCTGGTTGGACAAATGCGGGGCAATTGCTATATAATGAGTTTAAGCGTTATAGAGTTCTTAGGTTTTTAACCTTATGAACGTGGTTTTAGCGGGATGCTTTTAAGGAGAGATGGTTCGGCGGTGAAGAATAAAACGATAGCGACCAATCGTCGTGCGCGACACGATTACTTTATCGAGGATACGCTGGAAGCCGGGATTGTTTTAACCGGTACCGAGGTTAAATCCTTACGCCTGGGCAAAGTGGGCTTAAACGACAGTTATGCTCAGCTCAAAGCAATGGAAGTATTTCTTTATAATTGTCACATCAGCCCCTACGACTTTGGTAACCGGTTTAACCACGATCCTTTACGCCCCCGAAAACTGCTGTTGCATAAGGAACAGATCCGGCGGTTAGCAAGTAAGACCAAGGAGAAAGGCTATACTTTGGTCCCCCTTTCCCTGTATTTTGATCAGAAAAACCGGGTCAAAGTCGAACTGGCGTTGGCGAAAGGAAAAAAACTTTATGATAAACGGCAAACGCTAGCCAAAAAAGATGCCGAGCGGGAAGTGGCCCGGGCGCTCAAGGCAAGAGACTAAGGTTGAGCAAGCGCTCGCGCTCTATAAGACCTTTTGACTCGCAACTTTGCCCTTTGAGCTCTAAAAGGATGCTTGATCGGCCAATTCCCTCTTTTTTATTTGTCAAAAGGGCTGTTTTGGAGTATAATATTATTGTTAACTAGTCTTCATCCTTTGGGGGCGACTGGTTTCGACGGGGAGTATGATGATAGGGGTAGCGGGTCGAGGAGCTGTGGCCTCGTTAGACTGCAGCAAGCTCATTAAGTGCCGATAACAATTACCTTTTAGCTGCTTAATTAAAAGTAGCCGTCCAAACTAAACTTAGCCTGGGAGTTTAGTGCGGGCGTCACTTAAACCAGGATGCTCACCGGTCAATTCTCGGAGACCGGTGCTAAGATGATCGAGATCGCCAAGGCCTTCGGTTCGTCCGCAGACCGGGCTCTGGTTAAATTTAAGTGCGGACTGCACCCGGAGAGACCCCTGTGGTCATCTTTCCGGACGGGGGTTCGATTCCCCCCGCCTCCACCAATCCTAAATGCGTACGACTATTGTCTAGGACTGGAAGAAAGTGAAGGATAAAATTTAAGACAAGGTTAACCAAAAGTTAACACAAAGACAGGAACATTCTGATATTATTTAAGATAACCAGGGTTGATATCACAAATTAATAAACAATATGAAAAAGGCAAACTTATCGAAAGGTAAGGACGCAAAGCCAGAGGTCTAAAGCAGTTAATCTGCCATGATAGCTCGGTTGCCATGTAAGTAAGAGGAACCTCAATGCTTTGCGCATTGGGGTTTTTTTACTTATTCCTATCATTGCGGTGAAAGAGGATTTCACTCATAACCCCCTCTTATATAAAGGACTCCCTCCCCTATAAGGAGGGGTCTTTGCTCTTGGCATCATTTGTTCTTGATAGAGGCATGCAAGTTGGTGACGACCTTTTCCGTTCACTCCCCACCACAAAGGGTTGCATTATTAAAAGCTTTTGACATGGAAGCGGGTAGCAGTGTTCAATAAATGTTTACAAAATTGTCCTGTGAAATCACAAGAAAATTGATGTTTTGGTAGGAAATAATTTATTCCTCGTCGAAGTAATCTCACTGGACTTAAATTTTACGAGGAAGCAAGTTGCCTGAAATCAGGTCTTTATATGACAAATCTCTAATAACAGTATATCAGTCAGGAAGGGAGATGAACTGACATGAATCATCAGATTAGTAATACGATTGGCGAGATCCTTGAAACGCAGGGCGCTTCACTTTCGATTGACGATTTTATCTCTCAACTTAAAGCCAAATATTCAGAGTCGGAACTGGAACAATTCTATAAAGATTTAAACTTTAGCGACCTTGAGCAGGCGGTTAAAGCAATTGTCGATGATATAAAAGGTTGATTGTGTTAAAATATTGTGATTTTACGTCCTCTTTTCTTCTCCGCAAAGTGAAATTAACTACCATCTGGTATGATTAAATCAAAGAACAACCTTTTTTCATTTTCCTCCTTTTATATACATTGGGGCTGGCCCACATAACCCGAAATGCCTAGTAAGCGAGGGCATTAATACTCGCTGATGATGTGGGGTGGGGATTTAACCCACGCAAAAAGCCTTAAGTTAGTGTAACTTAAGGAAAAAGCGCCGTCAGGCGCATTTTTTTTATAAAGATACGGGAACAAGTCAGGCCAAAGAGCGTTTTAAATAATATCACCTCCTTTTTATACTTCCCCTCGCCAGAGGGGGTTTTTCTTTCTACATACGAATTTATTTAAATCTCCAGCCTTCTGGCTCGACCTGGCTTAGTAGGGGTGGGGTAGTTTATGGACAGGGCGTTATAGACTAACTATGGTATAAACACTAAGCCGTAAAGGGCGGAGAGACCAATAACCAAAATGGGATGGAGCTTGGCCTTGGCTAATAAGAAGAAAGCAAGCAGGGCGACCAGGAGTGAGTGGAGATCGATGATCGTGGTCCGACCCAAGCTGATGAGGGCAATCAGTATTAAGCCGATGATTGCCGGTTTGATCCCGGAGATGATCGCTTTGGTCCAGGGGGAGTTTTTAAACTGTTTAAATAAAATGGTGATCAGTAAAACGACGATCACCGAAGGCATAATCACCCCCAGGGTCGCGACGACCGAACCTAACACCCCGGCTGTCCGGAAACCGACAAAGGTTGCCGAATTGATCGAGACCGGACCTGGGGTCATCTCAGCAATGGCGATGATTTCCATGAATTCATTCTGGGTTAGCCAGTGATGGTTTGTAATCGTCTCCGTTTGCATCAGAGGAAGCATGGCGTATCCGCCGCCAAAAGTGAAGGCTCCGATCTTAAAAAATGCAGAAAAGAGTTGTAATAAGGTGGACATGGTTTTCTCCCTTTCTTATAAGTTTACTCCTTTTATAACTTCGTTTACTGGTGATAAAGATGGTAAGCCACACCGGCGAGCGCTGCCATCATAATATTCTGAATCGGACTGAGTCCGAGGAGGAGGTTGAGAAGGAGGACGGCGGCCGCGATGATGTAAGCAAAGCGATTGACGAGAATATTCTTGCCCAGTTTCACCACAGCGTATGCTATTAAGGCAACCACGGCGGGGCGAATCCCATTAAACATGCTCTGCACGACGGGTAAGGAGGAGAACTGAGTAAAAAAGGCAGCGATAATTAGGATAACCAGGAAAGAAGGTAATGTCGTGCCCAGAACGGAAACCATTGCTCCCGGAAAACCGGCGAGGTTGTAACCGATGAAGACCGAAGCGTTCACGGCTAAGGCACCCGGCGCCGATTGGGTAACCGCCAGTACATTACTGAAGTCTTCCTCCGAAAGCCAATTTTTCTGGTCAACCACCTCTTTTTGAATCAGGGGGAGCATCGCATAGCCCCCGCCAAAGGTAAAGGCACCGATTTTGAAAAAAGTGATGAATAGTTCCCAAAGTATAGTTTTTTGCATGGTATAATCCTCTCTTGTTACTAGAAATTTTTGGGCAATGTTAACTGTTACCCTCGAAGAGTAAAAAAGAACCCTAAGGATCAGCTTAGGGTTCTTCTTGTTCAGCTAGACCGTTACCACTTGAGGAAGGATTTAATCTTCTCTACCACGGCATTGGGGGTGAAGCCGAAAAACTCAGCAAGCTCCTTGTATGGTCCGCTTACCCCAAAACGATCGAGCGAGATTACTAACCCCAGGGGACCGGTCAGTTGATACCAACCAGTTCCGACACCAGCTTCGATTGCCACTCTTGGGAGATCGGGGCCTAATACTTGATTGATATAGGCAGGTTCCTGCTCCATAAAGAGTTCCCGGCAGGGCATGGAGACCACGCGGGCTTTTTTCCCTTCTTGCTCTAGTAGTTCAGCGGTTTCGACGGCGAGGGATACTTCGCTACCGGTCGCAATGAGAACAAGATCCGGTTGCCCTTCCGGCTCCCTGATAATATAACCGCCGCGGGCAAAACCTTCTTGGTTGGTGCCCTCCAGGGTCGGAACTTTTTGTCTGGTTAAGAGGATCGCTGTTGGCCCGTCCGTGTGCTCGAGGGCGGCCAGCCAAGCCCAAGCGGTTTCATTGGCATCGGCCGGACGAATGGTGCGCATCCCCGGAATGATCCGTAAGGCTTCAATGTGTTCCACTGGTTGATGGGTCGGGCCATCTTCACCAACATAAAAGGAGTCATGGGTGAAGACGTAAATTACCGGTTGTCGCATTAAGGCAGCTAAACGGATGGGAGGCCGCATATAATCGGAGAAGACAAAGAAGGTTGAACCGTAGACGCGGAAGCCGCCATGGAGCGATAGCCCGTTGAGGATCGAACCCATCCCGTGTTCCCGCACTCCAAAGTGGAAGTTTTTCCCGTCAAATTGGCCGTCGCCCACATCGCCGGCGCCTTGGACATAAGTCTTGGTCGAAGGCGACAGGTCGGCCGAGCCGCCTACCAGTTCCGGTAGTTGCGGGGAGAGGGCGGTTAAGATTTTTCCGCCAGCATCACGGGTGGCAAACTCGGAACCAACTTCAAACTTCGGGAGAGCCGCTGCAAGATCCGAGGGAAGTTCACGCTTCATAACCCGACCCCATAAGGCCCGTAACTCGGGATATGCTTTTGACCAAGCAGCAAACTTTTCTTCCCAGGCTTTTCGGGTTGCTGCCCAGTCCGTGCGTTTCTCAGCAAAGTGGCTATAGACTTCGGCCGGCACATAAAATTCCTCGGGCGGAAGGCCCAGCGCTTTTTTAAGGGCGTCGATATTATCTTTGCCTAAAGGTGCGCCGTGGGACTTGGCGTCACCTTCCAAGGGACTGCCTTTCCCAATTTTCGTTTTGGCGGCGATCAGCGTCGGCCTGTCCTTATCGGCTTTGGCGTCTTCAATCGCCTTGAGGATTTGCTCTGGATCATGTCCGTCGATGGATAAGACTTGCCAACCGTAAGCCTCATACCGTTTTAAGACATCCTCTCTGAAGGCCAGCTCGGTGGAGCCTTCAATCGTAATATTGTTATCATCATAAAAGACAATTAACTTGCCAAGTTTGAGATCACCGGCCAGGGAGCAAGCCTCAGAAGTAACCCCTTCCATCAAACAGCCGTCGCCGGCAATTACATAGGTATAGTGATCGACAATTTCGTAATCCGGACGGTTAAAGCGGGTGGCCAGCATGCGTTCGGCCAAGGCCATTCCAACGGCGTTGGCGAGGCCTTGCCCTAGCGGGCCAGTGGTCGTCTCCACTCCCGGAACATCCCAATACTCAGGGTGACCGGGGGTTTTCGAATGCAACTGCCGAAAACGTTTCAGCTCTTCCATCGGCATCTGGTATCCAGTGAGATGAAGTAGGCTATAGAGAAGAGGGGAACCGTGTCCGGCGGAGAGCACAAAACGATCCCGATCGGCCCATTCAGGGGCAGTGGGGTCATGTTTTAATACTTCTGAGTAGAGGACAGCCGCAATTTCCGCAGTGCCGAGCGGCATACCTGGGTGGCCGGAGTTTGCTTTTTCTACGGTATCGGCCACCAAGCCACGAATGGTATCGGCGATCTTTTTAATCAAAACACAAAACTCCTTTCCTGCTTTTAGAAGTAATATTCCAACGATATTAGTTCTTTCTTTTTTCCGGGAATCCTTTATCTGCTATGTTAAGATAAGTTTATTATCGGCAAAAATCTTCCGGAAAAACCGGTTATTTAAAGGAGATTTAACATTTTACCCAAGGCTTTAAGGTCCGGCGGGAGAGAAGAGCGAAACTTTAACAGTTGCCGACTGCGGGGATGTCTGAACCGTAAGGCGGTGGCATGTAAAGCCGGACGGGAGAGCAGGTCGGTGGGGCGCCCGTACAAGGGATCGCCGATTAATGCTGTACCGAGGTGAGAAAGATGAACCCTAATCTGATGAGTCCGGCCGGTGATTAAACTCAGCAGGAGTAAAGCTGCCTTAGTGGAACGACGCAGTACCCGGTAATGGGTGAGGGCTTCTTGCCCGTCGGCGGCGACGATGCGTCGCATGCCGACACCGGCTCGCTTAATTGGACCGGAGAGCACCCCACTGTCGCGAGGAGGGATGCCATCGGTGAGCGCTAGGTAGGTTCGGCGAATTTCATGTTCCCTCAATTGTAAGGATAGCTGTTGGTGGGACCAGGAACTCTTCGCGATTAAGAGTAAACCGGAAGTGAGCCGGTCCAAACGGTGGACCGGATGAAAAGAGGCCTTTTCCCCGGTTTGTTGCCAGTGATAGGTTAGAGCGTTCGCAAGGGTACCGGTCAGGTGAAAACGGACCGGATGGACGAGTAAACCGGCCGGCTTATCAATGATGATCAGATCCGGATCTTCATATAGAATTGTCAGGGGTATATTTTCCGGGGCAAAATCCTGAGTGGTAAGTGGAATCCGGATTAGTAATTCTTCTCCTTCACCTGCAAGCCGCTCCTTGACTAAAACACTCTTACCGTCAATGAAGACCCCGTTACTTTTTTTTAAGGCGATGATCTGCTTGCGGGAAAGTCGGAGTTCATGCCGGAGAATGGATTCAATCGTCCGTCCCTTCCAAGCGGAGTTGATTGTGATCCGCAAGGGAGGCGGATTAGCCATAAACAGCCCTCCTTGTACATAGGTGACATTTCTTTATATTATAACACAGGGTTTAAAGCCGCCTGCGCATTTACTTGTACCATCTGCCCGGGACAGACAGACCTCCCTCCGAATATGCTAAAGTGGAAGCGTTAATCTGTTTTGGCCGGTTAACGAAGAGAAGAAACGCAGAAACTATAGCTTTTTGCTTGAACTTTAAGTTATTGCGTTGAGGAGGGAGAAAAATGTACTCGGAGATGGATGGAATGGAGGTTCAAGCGGAACATACCCCTCCAGCCCCACCTTTTTGTCCCCAGGGACAGTTATATACCGTGGTTGCCGGTGACTCATTGTTTTTGATTGCCCAAAGGTTTGGCATCAGTTTGCAAGAGTTGATCGCCGCTAATCCACAGATTGAGAATCCGAATCTAATCTTTCCTGGACAGTTGATCTGTGTCCCA
>JAAYGU010000112.1 GCA_012727535.1 Bacillota bacterium
ATCGTGGCCACAATCCCGAAGGCATCTGTAAAGATTTTACCCCCGAAAGTTTCGCAAGCGCCAATTGCCAGCGGGTGGAGAAAAGTTGCCGCTAAAGGTCCTGAGGCTACGGCGCCGGAGTCAAAAGCAATCGAAGTGAAGAGCGGGGGTACAACAAGTGCCAGGAGTAGTGCCAAAGCATAGCCGGGGATTACTATATAAAGCAGAGAGCCCCCGGTTAAGATGCGGACCATCGATAAACCAACGGAGAAAGCCACACCAACGGAGAGAGCAATGCCCATAGCCCGGGCCGGAATAGCCCCGTCGGTAATCTCTTCAACCTGTTCTTTCAGCACAAACACCGCCGGTTCCGCGGCGACCACAAAATAGCCGGTGACCAGACCGATCAAGAACAAAGCCCACGGCGGTGTATTCGTGATCAGGGAGCTGCCCAATTGGTAACCGGCGGGCATAAAACCAACGTTGACACTGGTTAGGAAGAGAATAAGTCCCAGGTAAGTATAGAGGGTGCCGATGAAAATTTTTAACAATGCTTTTTTGCGGAGACGGAGAGTAAACAGTTGAAACAGGACAAATACCAGGAGGATAGGGAAAAGGGCCAGTGCCACCTGCCCAAAAAACTCGGGAAGATTGACTAAATAGAGGTGGAAGATCTGCCCGACGGACAGGAGTTCCGGAAGTGCCAGGACACTTCCGCCCGACGGTTCATAGAAGAGGCCTAAGATCAACATCGTTAGAATGGGTCCAATCAAACAAAAGGCGACCAAACCGAAGCTGTCCTCTTCCGTGGTTTTGTCGCCCCGAACTGAGGCTAACCCGAGTCCTAAGGCCATGACAAAGGGGACCATGATTGGACCGGTGGTGACCGCACCCGCTTCCCAAGCAATAGAAATGAAGTTCTTGCCGGTAAATCCTGACAAGATGAAAGCCAGGAAGTAGCAGACGGCCAGGATCAGGGAGAGTCTGACTTGGAAAAGGATGCGGAGAAAAGCGCCGACCAGAGCTAGTCCGACGCCTGCGGAGATGGAATAAATTATTATTGCATCAGGGATCCCATTGACTTGTCTGGCCAAAACCAGGAGATCCGGTTCGGCCATGCAGATAAAAGCGCCAATGACGAAAGTCAGTATAATAATCAGCTTCAAACTTTTGCTTTTTACCAGCGCAGAGCCGATATGTTCGCCAATCGGCATTAAGGAAACATCGACCCCAAGATTAAACAGGGTGATACCAAGGACCATAACGAACGCGCTGATTAAAAAGAGAAGGATACTGTAAAACGGCATTGGTGCGATGGTCAAATTTAATATTAGAACAATGACGACGATCGGCAATACCGCGAGAAATGATTCTTTAAATTTAGCCCTTAAAAGTTTTGTCATTGCCACCCCGCCTCTACTTTATTAACCGTAAAATTGGCTAATCCCCAGTTACTTCACTTGAGAATTGCCCAATTTATTCTCCAAAAAACTTAACAACCATAGGAGCCTGTTTGCATCAGTCTTCGCTACCTAACTCTTTATTAGTTTTACCTTCACCCTTCGTTGTCAACGATAAGTTAATTCGAATATGGCCTTTCAATTATAAATATATATATGATTGTTGTCTACTGATTTAATTGGATTGTTAGCAAGTTTTAAGCATTACGAGATATTAAAGAGATTGTAGAGCGGCCTTTGCGTATGAGCTAAGGCCGCTCTTTTCAGCACCATGTGGTCAAATCATGAGCAAAGAAAAAGCCGCTTTAGAAGCGGCTTTTTCGAGCTCTATTCGTGCCTACCGACATGCTGAGGCTGGAGGAACACAGATGACCTGGCCCGGGAAGATGAGGTTCGGATTCGGAATTTGTGGATTAAACCGAATCAAGCAATTCAAGGGAACTCCGAAGCGGTTGGCGATGTTGAACATGGTATCACCGGCTCTTACGGTATAGAGGAATCCCCCTGGCGGACAGAATGGTTGTGGTGGTGTGGGCACGCAGGCGGAAGCCGGCGGTATGCATAGGACCTGACCCGGGAAGATTTGATCACCGGAGACCTGCGGATTAAAGCGGCGTAAGCAATCGAGCGGGATTCCGAACTGGTTGGCGATACTAAACAGGGTATCACCGGCTCTCACAGTATAGAGG
>JAAYGU010000008.1 GCA_012727535.1 Bacillota bacterium
CGTGAGAGGGCGGTGTCCTAGGCCGCTAGACGATGGGACCATATGGCTGGGGGAGAAGGACTCGAACCCTCGCTAACGGGGCCAGAACCCGTCGTCCTACCACTAGACGATCCCCCATCGCGACAATCGCATTATATATTATAACACCCTTCGCAGCGCCGGTCAAGGAATTTTACACTATGTACTCTATGTTTCGCTGATCTTTTTCCCTTCACTCCCTTTTCCTGCCCCTCTCTTAGGCAGAAGGGTTACCACTTAGTGGGAGAGTCCTTTTTTTCGCCCCAAAAAATTATGGAGCTTAATCCGTCGGGGCAATATAGTTACAAGATAAACTTATATCTTACCGATATCGCATCAAGTATACAAGATATTTACTCAATTTTTAAGAAGAAGTCTTTTTTTTAACCCAAGCTTGTGCTAAAGTGTAATTAATTAATTATTATGGGGAGAATTCGGTTTTTTGCACTACTATGGGTCTTCTCGTAAAAAAACGGCTTTTTCCGGACTCTCCTTCTCTAAGGGTTGAATGAACCAAACTAAATTACAGAATGTAAGGAGGATTTGTTAATGGACAACATAAGTAGAGCAAAACTCGAGGCTTTGAACAATCCCAAAGTAATGGAGTATGTTGAAGAAGCGATTAAACTTTGCCGCCCAGCTAAAGTCACTGTGATCACCGATTCCGAAGAAGATAACAACTATGTCCGGGAATTGGCCCTCAAAAACAAAGAGGAAACTCCGTTAAATTTAGAAGGACATACTGTTCATTTCGACAGCCCACTGGATCAAGCACGGGACAAAGCAAACACCAAGTACCTATTATCTAAAGAAGTCGATTGGGGTTTGAACATTAATTATATCCTAAAAGACGAAGGATTGCCAGAGATCCGTTCGTTCCTCGACGGGATCATGGAAGGTAAGGAAATGATTATCAGTTTCTTCTCCCTGGGGCCGACCAACTCACCTTTTTCCTTACGGGCCATGCAGATCACAGATTCCGCTTATGTCACCCACAGTGAAAAGATCCTGTACCGCAGTGGCTACGAAGAGTTTAAACGTCTAGAAGGTTCCAGTGACTTCTTCTACTTCTTACACTCCGCCGGTCGCTTAGTCAATAACGTCACTGCTGATATTGATAAGCGCCGCATTTACATTGACTTAGAAGAAAACCGGGTTTACACTGTTAATAACCAATATGCCGGCAACAGTGTTGGCCTGAAGAAACTGGCCTTCCGCCTCGCGATCCAAAAAGCGCAACGTGAAGGTTGGTTAGCCGAGCATATGTTCTTGATGGGCGTACACGGAAAGCCTGGCCGCACCACCTATTTCACCGGTGCCTTCCCCAGCGCCTGCGGTAAAACCAGTACGGCAATGCTTCCCGGGCAGAGCATTGTTGGTGACGACATTGCCTATTTACGCAAAATTGACGGGCAAATTCGCGCGGTCAACGTGGAAAAAGGAATTTTCGGAATTATCCAGGATGTTAATCCCGATGATGACCCGTTAATCTATGAAGCGCTAACGACTCCGCGGGAAGTCATCTTCTCCAACGTGTTGGTCAACGATGGTACCCCCTACTGGCTGGGAATGGGGAAAGAGCCCCCGGCCGAAGGCATCAACTATAGCGGTGAGTGGTACAAAGGGAAGAAAGACGAGAACGGAAAAGAGATCCCCTTCGCGTCCAAGAATGCCCGTTACACGATTGCCATCAATGAACTGGATAACGCCGACCCCAATTTGAACGAACCGCTGGGTGTTCCGGTGAAAGCTATTGTTTACGGTGGCCGTGATTCCTATACCACGGTGCCGATTGCCGAATCCCTCACCTGGGAACATGGGGTCTTCCTCGGCGCAACAGTCGAATCAGAGACCACTGCTGCCACCATCGGCAAGGAGGGTGTACGGACTCACGATCCGATGGCCAATAAGGACTTCATCTCTGTACCCCTGGCCACTTACTTGGAAAACCACATCAAATTTGTTGATGGGCTGAATGAAGTTCCGACCATTTTCGCCACCAACTACTTCTTAAAGAACGAAGAAGGCAAATACCTCAATGGTAAACTCGATAAGCTGGTCTGGATCATCTGGGCAGAAGGCCGCGTCAACGGCGATTATGAAGCCATCGAGACACCAATTGGCCGGATTCCGAAATATGAGGATCTAAAAGCCCTCTTTAAAGAGCATTTAAATTACGATTATACGGAAGAAGAGTACATTGAACAGTTCTCGATCCGTATCACCAAATACCTGGAGAAGATGGACCGGATGACCGAGGCTTTCAGTCATATTAAATTACCTGAGGCCTTTGCCGCCGAAATGGAAAACCAGATTAAACGGTTGCAAGAGGCGAAAGCCACTTACGGAGATGTGGCGACTCCGGATAAATTTCTAGCCTAAACCTTGAAATACAGGTTGGCCGATGCTAACCATCGGTCCGAATAGAACTAAAAGAAGACGAGCCTGCTTATGCAGGCTCGTTTGCTTCTCAATGTAACCGGGGTGCCCGACTGTCCTCCTGACAACCCGAATTTTATACTATTTAACCAAAGATCGGTCTATGGTATACTAAGGCAATGGGCGAATCCCTCCCGACTACAGCCCCTTGGAGGGGACGCCTGTTGGTCGAGGTAATTCAAAACATAATCGCAGAATAACTATCTAACAGCTCGAAAGGAAGGTCAAAGATGTTCGAAGGGAAGTTTTTTAAATTCGGTCTTTCCATCCTACTTATTCTCTTGATACTCTTTCTTTGGAAGCAAGTGCACTATATTTATGAACCCCTCAATTCAGTGCTCGCCCTCCTCATGACGCCGTTACTGATCAGCTTTTTTTTCTACTACCTTCTGCGCCCATTGGTCCGTTTTCTAGCTAAGTATCTACGGAAGAAAAGTTTGGCCATCCTGATCATCTTCTTACTGATTGCCGTGGTGATCATTTCCATTAGTTACTTTGGCGGCAGTTTAATTCAGAAACAGGTCAAAGATCTCACTAACCTGTTCTCCAACTATTATGCCTCCATCCGCAATAGTCTGCGTAATGCCGACAATGAGTTGCTTTTACACTATATCGAAAAGTATAACATCGAAGAGAAACTCTCCTCCTTTGTCGCTCGCTTGTTCACGACAATTCAAAACAATTTCTTCGGCTTTTTTTCCAAAGTCACAAACTCCGGACCGATTATTATCCTCATTCCGGTCATTCTCTACTATTTTCTCAGGGACGACCGCGCAATCTACCACGGTTTTATTGGCCTCCTCCCCGCCAAAATAAGAAAAATGGGCAGTTCGTTCCTGGCCGAAGCCGACCGAACCCTGGCCCATTATATTACCGGTCAACTGATTGTCGCCTTAATTGAGGGCTGTTTAGCGCTGATTGGTTACCTGATTATCGGTCTCCCTAATGCTCTAATCTTGGCCCTAATCATTACCGTGACCGCGTTTATCCCCTTCATCGGTGCTATTCTTGGAGCCTTACCCGCTGTGTTAATTGGGATCACCTCTAGTTTTTCCCAGGCCATCAAAGTTGTAATCGTGCTGATTGTGGTCAACCAATTAGAAAACAACCTGATCGCGCCCCGGCTCCATGGGAGCAGGTTGCAGATCCATCCTTTAATCGTCATCCTCGTCGTAATGGCCTTTGTGACGGTCTTTGGCTTCCTAGGTGCCCTCTTTGCCGTCCCAACTTATGTTGTTGCGCGGGTACTCTTCCGGGAAATCCGAAAATTCAAAGAAACCCAGGAGGCTAATGAGTGGCACCATTCTTAATCGCCGCCCGCGCCAGTTCGTCGCAGCGGTTATTCTCCTTGTTGTCGGCATGCCCTTTCACCTTGACCCACTCAACCTGGTGGCGCTCGGTGAGCCGAAGCAGTTCCTGCCATAGATCTTGGTTTTCAACCGGGGTCCCCTTGGTTGTTTTCCACCCGTTCACCTGCCAGCGGTCAAACCAGCGCTGCCGAAAGGCATTCACCAGATAGGCACTGTCCGAATAGAGCGTCACCCGGCAGGGCCGTTTCAAACTGGCCAGTCCTTTCAGAGCAGCCGTCAGTTCCATCCGCTGGTTGGTGGTGTTGGGTTCACCGCCGGAGAGCTCTTTGCGCCGCCCCTGGTAAAGCAGGACCACCCCCCAGCCACCCGGTCCCGGGTTACCGCTACAGGCTCCGTCAGTATAAATCTCTACTTTAGGCAATTGTTCTTTCCTCATCTTTTTTCTTCACTTCTGTCTTGTTAATACTGGCGGTGCTTCAAGGTTTTCTTTGTAACTTGATTCCGCCAACCCACTCCCAAGAGCCGCCGCCTTTACCCCAGCGCACCAGGGAGCATCCTTGCTGATTGTTGGTAGCCTTATTGCTCACGGAAGAATTTATCTTTGTAAGTCCTTGCCCGGTAGGTGCAGAATGGTATTATTCTGTGACTTGGATTTCGTGGCCGCCCTAATTTCCCCTTCTGGCTTGCGCTTACGACAGATCGATCTCCCGGCAGACCGACTTGATCACCTCAGCCGACTGCCGGAGCTTTTCTTCTTCTTCCGCCGCTAGCTTCAGTTCAATCAGTTTACTGATTCCCTCCCGGCAGACCACAGAAGGAACACTTAAGCAAACGTCATTGATCCCGTATTCCCCCTCGAGCAGGGAGGAGACGGTCAAAACGGAATATTCGTTGCGCAGGATCGCTTCCGTAATATTCACCAGCGCCAGGCCGATTGCATAATAGGTGGAACCTTTGCCTTTGATAATCTCGTAAGCGGCATTCTTCACTTCTTCAAAGATTTGTTGTTTCCGGAGGGGCCCGCAGTTTTTCCCACAGACTGGACAATATTCGGAAAACCGCATCCCGGCAATATTAGCCAAACTCCAGATCGGCACCTCACTGTCACCGTGTTCGCCAAGGATAAAGGCATGGACATTGGTCGGATCAATCTGACAGTGCTCACTGAGAAGGTACCGGAAACGAGCGGTATCCAAAACCGTCCCGGAACCAATCACTCGGTTCTTGGGTAAACCCGAGAGTTTCAACGCCGCGTAGGTCATAACATCCACCGGATTAGTAGCAATCAGGAGAGTGGCATGGGTCCCGGTCGCAACGATCTGCGGGATCATCTGTTTAAAGATCTCCACATTTTTGTGGACAAGATCAAGCCTGGTTTCGCCGACTTTTTGCGCCGCCCCGGCAGTAATCACAATCAGATCGGCCTCCCGGCAATCCTCATAATCACCCGCCCGGACATTCACCGGACGGACAAAAGAGACCCCGTGATTTAAGTCCATAATATGCCCGCGTAAACGCGCCTCATTCCGATCGATCACGATAATCTCCGAGACCAAACCGCTAATCAGCAACGCGTAAGCATAGGTGGAACCCACATTTCCTGCCCCGATAATTACGACCCGACTGATCTGCCGACGCCCGCCGTGAGAATATCCTGCTTTTCGACTTTGCTCCACTGCACTCACCATCTTTCTGCATCAATTAACTAAATTAGCCGGTCTTTCTTATCAGCTCATTGAGGCGTTTAATCTCCTTCGTCAAGGCCTGTATCTCTTGAGCGGAAACCCGCCCGGCCGACTCCCGTAAACGGCCTCTTAAATCTAGGTATTCTTCATCCAAGGAGAGAAGAATCTGGCGTAACTTCTCTTTTTCGTCGCTTACCCGGACGACAGCCGACCGCTCCATCCGTGCCCGCTCCGCCAAATCGAAGCTCTGCCCCATCTCCGGTACAATGGTCGTAAAATTAAGGGTCTCCTGAATTTTGGCTTCCCATTCCGGGAAAACATCGGCATCACCATGCACCAGGAACACAGCATGGGGTTTGGTCACAAAGTTTTTTAGCCACTTAAGCATTCCGGTCTGGTCCGCGTGGGCGGAAAAACCATTAATCTGATGAATCTTCGCCTTTATTATAATCTCCTCGCCGAAAATCTTTACCACCTTAGCTCCATCCAGAATTCTCCGGCCCAGGGTTCCTTCCGCCTGGTAACCGACGAAGACGATGTGGGCTTCCGGCCGCCAGAGGTTATGTCGGAGGTGATGCAGGATCCGACCAGCTTCACACATCCCGCTCGCGGAGATAATAATCCGGGCCCCCTCCATCTGGTTCAACTCGATTGACTCTTCCGTTGACCGGACATAATGCAGTCCGGGGAATTCAAAGGGGTTTTCGCCCTTCCTGAGCAAATGGTAGGTTTCTTCGTCAAAATACTGGGAATTCCGCCGAAAAGTTTCGGTCGCGGAAACCGCCATTGGGCTATCAATATGCACCGGTATCTTGGGGATTCGCCCTTCGAGCCGCAGCAACTTAAGGTGGAAGAGTATATCCTGCGTCCGGCCAACGGCGAACGAAGGGATGATCAGTTTACCGTTGTCGGCGACCGCTTGGTTCACGGCCTCCGCCAGCAGGGTCGTCCGGTCCTCATTATCCAGATGGAACCGATTACCGTACGTCGACTCCATAATGATGTAATCCGCATTTTCAATGATGTTGGGATCGCGGACAATCGGTTGATTATCCTGGCCCATATCTCCAGTAAACACCAGTTTGAACTGTTGGTCACCTTCCTGGAGCCAGATCTCAATAATCGCCGAGCCCAGGATATGTCCGGCATCACGAAACCGGACCGTAACCCCCTCGGCGACATTAATCTCCTCCCCATAATGAACGGGGTAAAAGTAGTTTAAAGCTTGCCGCGCCTGCGCGACCGTATAGAGCGGTTCCCGTGGCGGTTCGCCTTGCCGGACCCGCTTCCGGTTATTCCACTCGGCCTCCATCTCTTGGATGTGCCCGGAATCCGGAAGCATGATCCCGCTAAGATCGGTGGTGGCCTGCGTCGCGATACTCCTTCAGCGGCACCCCAGCTGACATAGTTTCGGAAGGTAGCCGGAGTGGTCTATATGCGCGTGAGTGAGAAGGACAAAATCCAACTCGGCCGGATTAAAGGGGAAAGTCCGGTTATTCAGATTCCGTTCTTCGCTTGAACCCTGAAATAACCCGCAATCCACCAAAAACTTCGTCTCTCCAGATTGCAAATAAAAACACGAACCGGTTACCATGCGGGCGGCCCCTAAAAAGGTAATATGCATACTTTCACCAACTTTTCGCAATTTGTCATCGGGTAATCAACATAAAGAAATCCCATAATGAGCAGAGCTTCTCTTGACCGCGGTAAAACCTTGCGGCCAGCCAGCTCCTGGCAGTTAATTTACTTAAGTTCTTTTTCTGGACAAACCCCGAAAATCCTTCCCAACAGCGCCATTAAGATCAAAAAGAAAGAAGCGAGGGCCGCAAACCCCCGCTTTTTCCCGTTTTTGCTCCGTTAATCTACTTTAATCTTGTTTACCTAAAGCCGCCAGTTGCTCCAGCATATTCTCGACCTGCTCGCGGTGGATAACAAATTCCGAACGACCGTTACGGAAGACGGCGTAGAAATCCTCGTTGTATGGTACGTAGCTAACCACTACCTTCCGTTCGTCCCCGGTATTCAAATAAAAGACCGTTTTCACCTCTGGCTTCTCCACGAGGGTTTTGTCGTTCACCCCTTCCAGTTGCATCCCGACCAGAGTCTGGTAAAACTGGCGGAAGGGTTCGTCGGCAATCCTTTGCCCGTTCACTCGGAAGACCGGAATCGCCTCCTCTTCCTCCCCTTCCAGCGGGATCTTCTCCAGAGTCAAATCGTAAGTCGTTTCCCGGTCTTCAATCACAATC
>JAAYGU010000113.1 GCA_012727535.1 Bacillota bacterium
ATTTGCACCTGTTTCCCTATTAAGCCTGTAAAGGCACCTTAAGAGGTAACTATTTAATTGTCCGTTTCCATTATAAGGCTTGGGCGGTAGGAATTCAAGCGTTAATAATCGGTTGGAGGCTTAAAGCTCCTCCGCCTCAGCCGTTTCTTCGCGGCCAGGGACGCCAAACTGGAATTTTTGTCCGGTTTTGAACTGTTTGTCGTACAGTTCTTTATAAAGGGTATTGGCCTGGAGCAGCTCTTCGTGTTTGCCGGCTTCGACCACTTCGCCATGGTTGATGACGAGGATGAGATCGGCGGCGATGATTGTTGACAGACGGTGGGCAATGACAAAACTGGTTCTCGTTTTTAAGAGCGGTGCCAAAGCTTTTTGGATTAAAGCTTCGGAGACCGAGTCCAAAGCGGAAGTGGCTTCGTCCAGGATGATGATTCTGGGCTCTTTCAGAATCATCTGGGCAAGGGAGAGACGTTGCTTTTCTCCACCGGAGAGTTTAATCCCACGGTTGCCGACTAGGGTATCGTACCCTTCCGGCAGGGTCTGAATAAACTCGTGGAGATATGCGGCTTGACAGGCCGCCACCAGTTCGGCCTCGGTTGCGTCCGGTTTGGCAAAAAGCAGGTTTTGGCGGATGGTTCCGTTGAAAATATAGGGGTCCTGCATTACAATGCCAATCTGGCTCCGTAGGGACTCGAGGGTGACGGCGCGCAGATCAATCCCGTCGATCAGGATTTGCCCGGCGGTCACATCATATAGTCTGGGAATGAGATTGGTAATCGTTGTCTTTCCGGCACCACTCGGCCCGACCAGGGCGACCATTTGGCCGGGTTCAACGGAGAAACTAACCTTTTTTAATGTTTCCTGACGATCGGTGTAAGCAAAAGAAACATTCTTAAACTCGACCCGTCCCTTGAGCGGGGGGAGAGGGAAAGCATTCGGTGCCTCGGTGATCTCGTGCTTCATGTCCAAATAGTCGAAGATCCGCTCAAAAAGGGCCAGCGAGCGGGTGACATCAATATGAATGTTGGAAAGGCGGGAAACCGGCCCGTATAACCGGTTTAACATTGTGACAAAGGCAATGATCGCCCCGATGGTAATCTCGTCTTTGATAAAAAGATAGCCGCCGTAAAAGTAGATAATCAGTGGGCCGATTGACGTAAAAATCTGGACGACCATCCGAAACCAGCGACCGGCTAATGATTCTTTAATATGTAAAGCGGTGACCTCTCTATTAACTTTAGCAAAATTTTCGTAAGCTGTTTTTTCTTTCGTAAAGATTTTAATGAGGGTAGAACCGCTGATACTTAAGGTTTCTTGGATTAGTTCATTTAATTCCGCGGCTTTTTTCTGTGTCTCTGCCGCGATGCGCCAGCGCACTTTTCCGACCTTTCTGGTGGGGAAAATGAAGGAAGGAATCACAAACATACCGACCAGCGCTAACTGCCAATTCATCGAGAATAATGCTAAGGCCGTGGAGAGGAGGATGAGAACATTTTGGAGGATACTGACGATCGTGCCACTAAAAACAGAACGTATTCCCTCGGCGTCACTGGTTAACCTGGTGATAATCTCTCCCGGTTTAACAGTAGAGAAAAAGTGCAAAGACATGTACTCAAGATGATGGTATAGTTGATTTTTAATGTCTTAGATAATATGATTGGCAATCCAGGAATTTAAATAACTCTCCCCGACGCTGATTAACCCGGTGGCCACTGTCACTCCGAAGGAAGCAAAAGCTAGTTGCGTTAAAAGCAAAAGGTTCTTTTGGGGCAGGGCTTGGTCAACAATCATCTTGATGAGAAAAGGGGGGACTAAGCCCAGAACGGAAGTGACAGAGACGGCTAAAAAGACAATCAGGATCTGTTTCCAGTAAGGGGTAAAATAATTTAAGATTCTAAGGAGCATTGTTTTAGTAACTGTTGGCCGGAGTAAGTTTTCATCCATAAACCGCATTCGCCCAAAACCCATACCCCTGTGCATCATCTGTTTCACTCCGTAACAAATAATGATTATATATCCACACTATTTTCTAGAAAAGCTCATTAAGCCCAATTTAATTTTATAAATGTTTGTTAAAAAGTCAACATTCAGAGGGGATGGTTTCTCAGGCGGGGCGACCGCGTTAAGGCCAAGATGGAAGGCGCTCAGGCGGTTTAGGGCGCATGAAACTGCAGGTTTTTATGGTTTAAAGCCAACATGAACAGCGGCAAGCCCCCAGCTCAGTTCAGAGCAGGTGACGGCGTGGAAACCAACCTCGGTAAAAAGGCGGGTGATTTCATGCTGGTGGGGGTAACTGACCACCGAGCGGTGGAGATAAAGGTAGGCCTCTTTATGCCTGGTCAAGATGGTGCCGATGAAGGGGAGAAAGGTAGCCATATATAAATGATAAATCTTATTGAAGAGTGGTGGAGATGGTTTGGCCAGCTCCAAAGAGACTACTTTTCCGCCGGGTTTGAGGACGCGGAAAAGCTCGCGGAGGGTTTGGCGTAGATCAGTGACATTCCGTAAACCATACCCAATGGTCACACAGTCAAACGTCCCTTCCGGAAAAGGGAGGGCCATGGCGTTTCCTTGCACCAGTTGAATAAGGTGTTTGTGGGGAAAATTCTCCAAGTTTTTTTGAGCGACGGCCAGCATTTCGGGGGAGAGGTCAAGACCGACTACTTTACCGAGGGGTTCGACTCGGGCGGCTAAATCTTTAGTGATCAAGCCGGTGCCGCAGCAGACATCCAAAACCCGCTGACCAGGGGAGAGACCGGCCTTGTCCACCATAAACTTTCGCCAGGAGTGATGCCGGCCGAAGCTGACGATGGTATTGACCAGATCATAACGGGGGGCAATCCTGCGAAAAATGGAAAAGACCAATTGCTCTTTACTGGATAGATAGTTGATTGCTTCCACCCCCGCGTATTTTTATTGGTAAGAATACCTTTCGTCTATATATTCCGTAGCTTTTAGCGGTTTTATGAAAATTCTTTCCGCCGGGAGGAATAAAACATAGTGGTTGAAGAAAGAGAAAAGAGCGGGAGAGCGGTGAAATCTCTTAAAATTGGTGGGAAGGAAGGTAAAATGATGCTTGAAGCCGTGCTCTTTGATATGGATGGAGTGCTGATCGACAGTGAACCGTGGCACCTGGAAGCCAACCGGGAACTCTGTGCGGAGTTGGGGTTCAAGCTCCGGATGGAGGAGTATGCTAATTTTATCGGCAAGTCTTCCTCCGAGAAGTGGACTTATTTTAAGACTAAATACGATCTTGGTCCAACCGTCCCGGAACTTGTCGAGCGCGAGAACCGGAAAAACATCCAAATGATCCCGGATAATGGGGAGGGACTCATCAAAGGGGTGCTGCCTTTGTTGCAAACTCTGCAAGAAAGAGGAGTAGGTTGCGGGGTGGCCTCCTCCTCGCCGTTGGCTTATATCGAAGCTGTCTTGGAGAAATATAAGCTTTATCCCTTTTTTCAAGCGGTAGTGAGCGGAGAAAACATGGCGAAGGGTAAACCGGCTCCCGATATTTTTCTCCATACGGCTAAGCTTTTAGGAGCGCACCCGGAGCATTGTGTGGTGATTGAGGATTCGGAGCATGGGGTGCAGGCGGCGAAGGCCGGCAGAATGAAATGTATCGGCTTTAAAAATAAAAACTCCGGGGAACAGGATTTGTCCCCGGCTGACTTGATTGTTGATTCTTTAGAGGCGATTTCTTTCCATAGTTTGGAGTCGCTATTGTATTGTTAACTATCTCCTATTTCCTTTATTAGAGCATTATTGCAAAAAAAATCCGGCGAGGCCGGATTAATTTTTTCTGGAGCTGGCGATCCGAATCGAACGGACAACCTGCGGTTTACGATACCGCTGCTCTGCCTGTTGAGCTACGCCAGCAGATAAATTGGAGCGGGCGACGGGATTCGAACCCGCGCTCCTCGGCTTGGGAAGCCGATGCTCTACCACTGAGCCACGCCCGCTTAGCATATTATATTTTATGATAATTAACGATGAAAGTCAAGAATAACTTTTTCCAAGGAGACAACTGACAACGGGGAATAAATATCAAGTAAAATTTCATAAAAAAAGAAGGTAGTTTCGGCTTAAAGTAGAATATTTTCTTATTGTTCTTTACTCACCCTTTGGTTGGTAATTTATGACCACAGCTGCAGTAGTAGATTAATTAAGTTAAGGAGGTGTCGAAATGGCCTATAAGATTAGCGAAGATTGCATTAATTGTGGAGTATGTGCGTCTGAGTGTCCGGTAGAGGCAATCACTGAGGGTGATGATATACACGTGATTGATCCGGAAAAATGCACTGATTGTGGTGCTTGCGCCGATGTATGTCCGGTAGATGCGCCGAAACCAGAATAAAACTGTTATCAGTAATTCCTGACAAGACACCCGCCTGGTGGCGGGTTTTTGCTTTTTATAGCCTTGGTGGTGCGACAAAATCCGGTTCGTCAATCGCCTTCTCCTCAAGATATTCAACGATCAGACGGCGTACCACCTCTGAAATGCTGGAACGCTCATAAAAGGTTAGATGGCGAAGTTTCTCATAAGTATCTTCCTCAATCCGGACATGTAAGTTTTTTCTCTTGATCCCCATGTGCTTCTCCTTCATAAAACCTTCACATGTATTATACCCACTTGGCAAAATTTTATGGACAAAAGTCTGAAGAGAAGTAAAATCGCCGGTAAGCTCCACTTTTTTAGTCCAGGACCGAACTAGCCCCCGGAAGAGTCGAGTGGTTCTCCAGTTTTTTCAGAAAATGATCCAAACTTTCGCCGCTGGGAATGAAGATTAAATCCATTTTTATCTCCGGGTGATCAGCGGAGATTTCGGCCAATAAAACGCGCCGGTCAAAAGAGTAAATCTTACTGGCCAGTTGGATTGATTTGAGGACATTATTAAAGGAAGAGGGTGGAGTGAGCCACCAACGGGTCGGCAGTTCTTCATGGAGGGTACTCCAGAAGGTATTGATTAAAATGTTCGTAATCTCGCTGAGCAGGGATTCATCAAATTTATTGAGGGAAAATTTATGTAAGGGCCGACGGTTTTTCATCTCCATACTAATCAGTTCCAGAGCGGTTTCCCTTGAGAAACAAAGATAGAGTTCGCCTTTTAGATCGCCGGTCACCCGTGAATGAACACCCAACTCGAGGGTCGTTGTATGCTCTAGATTCTTGATCAGCCAGGTAAAAGGGAGAAAAAAGAAACCGGTCAGTTTTAGCTCGAATGGTCGGCCAAAAAAGAAGGAGAATCTTTCGGAAAGAGAATGAACTCCTGCTTGATAGAGTTTTTCCAGCAGATTCACTCCCTGTTCATTAGCGAGTAGTGAAGAATAAAAAAGACCTTTTTTCATATTGACTGCCATCAAAAATCACCCCGTTAAATAATCGGTCATACTAAAATTCGCTCTTGTACCGCGATTTCCTTTCCATAAAATGGTAGGAATTACCCGATTATTCACGAATTATTTCGCTTCCTGCCCGAATTTTCCCGCGAAAACTGGCCGAAATATGTGTGCGCTTGGCAGATGGTTTTTAGGCCAATACAAAAGCCCGCCGGTGGACTAAAGGACCGGCGGGCTTTCAAATTAGAACTCTTCTTCCCGCAAGAGGCGGCGGAGTATTTTGCCGACGGAGTTACGGGGTAAGGCCTCAATGATTTGGACTTTCGGGACCTTAAAACGGGAAAGATGTGCGATACAGTAACGCCTTATTTCTTGGGCGGTGGCCTCAGCACCTTCTTTCAGGACGACAAATGCTTTCGGTACTTCACCGCGGAGCGGGTGGGGAATCCCGATCACTGCGACTTCTTTGACCGCCGGGTGCGTATAAAGAAAATCTTCGACCTCGCGTGGGTAGATTTTTTCTCCCCCCATGATGATCATATCTTTCAACCGGTCGGCCACATAGAGATAGCCGTCTTTATCCATCTGGACAAGGTCACCGGTGTGCAGCCAACCGTCGGTCAGCACGAGCTCGGTCTCTTCCGGATTGTTCCAATAGCCTTGCATTACTTGGGGGCCTTTTACCCACAATTCACCGACTGGACCGGGTTCAGTGATGTCTTCTCCGTTTTCCGGGTCAACGATCCGGATTTTGGTGTCGGAGAGAGGGACTCCGATACTACCGGTCTTGACCTTGCCATAAATCGGATTAACTGTAACGATTGGGGAAGCTTCGGACAAGCCATATCCCTCCACCAGTTTTCCGCCGGTTACTTTCTGAAATTGTTCTTGGATAGCGGGTGGCAAGGGTGCTGAACCGCTAACGCAGGCGCGGATGGAACTGAGGTCATACTCCTGATTTTCGCGCATGGCAATGGCGGCGTACATCGAGGGCACGCCCATAAAAAGGTTGGGCCTGTACTTATTGATGGATTGCATAATTTCATTGATGTCAAAGCGCGAATGGAGGATGATGGAAGAGGCGCTCATAATCGGCGCAATCATGCTGGTGGTTAGTCCGTAGATATGGAAAAAGGGAATGACTCCTAAAAAGCGACCTTCACCTTCTTGATAAGCATTTTTGAACCATTCAATAAACTGTAGAGAATTGGCGATCAGATTGGCGTGGGTGAGGATCGCCCCTTTCGAACGGCCGGTAGTGCCTCCGGTATACTGTAAGTTAGCGATGGTTTGATGATCAATTTTGACCTTTGGATCGGTCTGGGGTGCCTCGTAAAGCAACTTTTCCAGGGAGAAACGGTTGGCCGTGGTAGGTACAGTACTTTCCGGGGAAAGCAAGCCTTGAAGCGGCGAGACGATAATCTTAAGGTCGTCGTCGGCGACTGCTTCGAGGGCTGGCAGTAAATCAGTACAGGTGATGACGATCCGCTGGCCACTGTCTTTAATAATAAAAGAAAGATCATCGCCGGTCAGGAGCGGATTAATGGGAACCACTGCTCCGCCGGAACGAAGAATACCATAATAACCGATGATAAATTGGGGGCAATTCGGTAGGTAAATGCCGACCCGGTCACCTGGAGTTAGCCCTAGGCCGAGGAGGGCATTGGCCAACCGCGAAACCAATTCATTAAACTCCTGGTAAGTCCAGTGATGATCGGCAAAAACAAAAGCAGTATTCTGGGGATATTTTTCCGTTGTTTGGTGCAACACTTCGGAAAGCGTGATTGTAGGGTATTCTAAGGTGGGAGAGACTCCTGCTTCGTAGTGTTCGATCCATTTAGGAGGAAGTCCGTTTTTCATTAAAAATCTCCTTTCTTTCTGGATAGTAGGTTTTTCTAAAAAAGCTGATCGAAAAACCCAGAATGAGTTGTGTGGTCAAATAAAAAAAACCACCTTTACCAACTGAGGTTGGATGTCTTTATTTTCTGCTAAAATAAAAAAGATCCTTCTGGAAAATAAAATAATAAAGGACGGCGGTGCTTGTTCGCTATTTTTCGGCGCAAAAATGTTTAATTTCCCTCCGGATTGTAAATACTGATCACAAAGGAACTTTCTGGGAGGGAAGATTATGTTACGGCGTTATATGTTAAAAATGCTTTTTTCCCTGCTCTTTCTCTTTCTTTTTACGATAAGGTATGTAGATCTCAGTTTCAGCCTGGCGTTGGCCACCCATCCTTTGGTGATGGGTTGGGAGGGAACAGGAATCCCGGTACAGGAGATCGAGATTGAAGGCTGGAAGAAGCTTAACCAGCATTATAATAAGTCGACCGAGCTAAAGAAGATCGCGGCCGAACTGGAAAGGAAGTTAAAATTAAAAGCCACTGCCGCGCCGATGATCGAGGATGAACTTGATTTCAGCTATGTCAATCTCGATGGTTATCTGGCCGATAAAAACCGGATGATCATTACCTTACAGTCGATTAAAGGTGAAGCCAATACGGCAGAGACTTTTTGTGGCCTTATGGTGAGCCTCGATTCCGCTTTAGATTTGGAGGAAACCCTTTCCCGACTGGACCGCGCTTGTCAGCCCGTGGTTGGTGCCATGCCGTTCACCATTACTCTCGGCGGCAAAATACCGGGAAGGCTCAACGAAGGCGAAGTCTATCAGCTGATGAGATCCGTTTTCCGTCGTTTGCAAGTGATCGAAAGCAGCGGTCTGCTGGAGCAGGAATATGGAAGATGGGCGGCTTGCTCCTCCTTATTCGATGGGTCGGTCGTGAATGTTAACGGAAAAAGAGTAAATGTGGAATTTGGGTACCGGTATATTGCAGAAGAAGATCTTACGTATCTTGCCCTGGCCACACCGGTGCTTTCCGGCTTGTATTGGTAATGGGCGATTAATTGATTAGTTGCGGCAAAGATAAAGGATTTTACCGGGCGATGCCTAATTTAAAACCCTAGGTTGTATTCACAAAAAATGGCCCGATTGGGCTAGCGTGGCAGGAGGGGTTGAAGATGAAGGCATTCGTTACCATCCTTTTAATCTTTGTCGTCTTCTTTTCACTTACCCTAGCAGCGGAGGCGGCCGTGCAATTTGGTCTGGATTGGAAAGTAACGGAAGAGCCTTCACCCAGCGCGGCTAAGCTTAATTGGTGGTTGGGTTACAAATGGGGATTGCGGACGGTTTATGCTTGGGAGAGTGAGGACCTGAGCCTGGCTTTCGCCTATATTCCGCAAGAAAGTCCCTTTTTAAATTCTTATCTCGCCCTGGGCGTCCGGGATCTGCTCGGCCTTTCCCAGCTGCCGACGGAGGACAAAGTCGAACTAACGTTAGGTTTGGAGTTAAAATTAAGCCCCCTAGTGGAGGGGCTATCTGCCGCCCTTGAATATCGGGTCATTCCCCGCAATTTAGTGGGCGAGCCGAATCAACTTTCTCCATTTTTCGGTTTGTCGCTCCATTATGCCTTTAGTGAACGGCCGCCCCTTACCAACTGGGATGATGATGATCTCTACCTTTTAGCCAAGCTGATTCAGGCGGAGGCGGATGGTGAACCTTATGCGGGCCAGGTCGCCGTGGGGGCGGTGGTAATCAACCGCGTGAAAAGCCCGCAGTTTCCGAATACCATTCGCGCTGTGATCTATCAACCCGGTCAGTTTAGTTGTTTACCCAAATTGGCGACGAACCGGCCGACCGAGATCAATTTGCGGGCGGCCAGGGACGCCATGCGGGGGAAAGATCCCTCGCGTGGAGCTTTGTTTTATTATAACCCCCGCCTTGCTTCGCCGGAAGGGGCCCGATTTTTTGCCACTGCGAAGCTACGGCGCACGGTGCGCATTGGCAACCATATCTTTTTCCGTCCGGCTAGTAACTAAAGTTGAGGAGCTCGAGAGGGGGTAAGTGCTTTTCAGAGAGCCCCTGCTCCTGCTCTAACTGTCCCCGACTGTTTTCTGTTGCCCCATTGTTATTCTGTTCTGGCTGGAGCCCTGTTTCCGGCGGAGTTTCCTCGACGGAGCCCGGAGCCTCCTTGGTGCGGCCTTTTTTCGGCCAGGAGGTTAACCAGTGCCAAATCTTAAAAGCAGGGCTGGCCGGAACGTTGTCCTCCGCGAAGACTTCTTTGTAGGTGTTTTTAGCAGCCCAGGCGGGGACGGCCTTCCCGGTTTCCGGGTCAACATCGGCCCAGATAATGCCGGCTGGCTCGGTAAACTCGCGAACCGGATGACCGGATGTGATGCGTTGCATATAGGCGCCCCAAAGCTGGGCCGCCGTTCCCCCACCGATCACGCCCTCTTTGTAGCGCATCGGTTCTTCCTGGCGGTCGTTACCTAACCAGATCGCGGTTAAATATTCCGGTGTATAGCCGATAAACCAAGCGTTGGTATAATTATTGGTGGTGCCGGTTTTGCCGGCGGCCGGCCGGTCGCCAAGCCGCGCCCGCTCTCCAGTACCGTTTTCGATCACATCCTGCATGAGCATGGTCATGATATAAGCGGTCTGGGGCGAAATAACCGGTATGCCCTTGGCCGGTTTATAGGCTTTAATCACTTTCCCTTGCGGGTTGGTGATTTTGTTGAGCGCGTAGGGTCTGACGTAGTTGCCCTGATTGGCAAATGAAGTATAAGCGGCGGCCAGTTCCAGGGGGGTTACTCCCTTGGTTAGTCCGCCTAAGGCCAGCGGCGCATAGGCCAGGTCATTGGCTTTACCCTGTTTCACCAGACTATGGATCCCCATCTTCTCCAGTTGGTTGGCGACGGTGGTGATGCCGAGTTGGTCAACCAGTTGCACAGCGATGGTATTCACCGATTCTCTCAGGGCCTGGCGGAGCGTGACTTTTCCGCGGAACTGATGATCATTATTCTCCGGTGTCCATTCTTTCCCGTTGTTCAAGAGATAAGTGACCGGCTGATCTTCCAAAAAGGAAGCGGCGGTATAATTATTCTCCAGGGCGGTGGCGTAAACAAACGGTTTCAGTGCCGACCCCGGTTGACGGTGGGCTTTAACGCTCCGGTTCAGAGGGCTGGTCGTATAGTCGCGCCCCCCGATCATCGCCAGGATGCCGCCGGTTGCCGGGTCGAGCGTGACCAGTGCCGCCTCCGGTTGGATTTGGGTAGAGTAACGAGGAAGCTTTTTCATCAGCCGTTCGGCTTCTTGCTGGCAGGCCAGATCTAAAGTTGTATAAATGTTATAACCACCCCACAGCAGTTCCTCTTCAGTAAAACCTTCTTCTTTTACCAAGATCTCACGCAGGTAATCAAGGAAATAGGCACCGACAGGGATGGCTTCCTCTTGGGTGACAAGCTGTAGATCTCGCTTGACCGCCATTTTATACTGTGCCTCCGTGATAAACTCATGCTCCAACATTTTTTGGAGGACAAGGTCTCGACGCTTCCGGGCCGTCTCTGGATGTTTGAAGGGAGAGTAGTTTTCTGGACTACGGATGATACCGGCGATTAAAGCCGCTTCTTCCAGTCTGAGGTTGGCCGCGGATTTACCAAAGTAATAACGGGCGGCTGCTTCTACGCCTATATTGCCGTGGGCGAGATTAATACTGTTTAAATAGAGTTCCAAAATTTCTTCTTTGGTATAAGTCCTTTCAATCAGTAAGGCATAGAAGATATCTTGCAACTTTCGGGTAATAGTCCGGTCGTAAGTTAACAGTGAGATTTTGGCTAGTTGTTGTGTGATGGTGCTGCCGCCTTGTTTGATTCCCCCGGGTTTGAGGGTGTGGTAAACAGCACGAGCGATCCCAATCGGATCAATCCCGAAGTGCCGATAATAACGGCTGTCTTCGATCGCGATCACTGCCTTTTTGAGATGGGGCGAGATCTTGTCCGCCGGCACCCAGATGCGGCGGTGGGAAAAGAGGTTGCCAATCAGTTGGCCACGTTGATCATAAACTTTAGAGACAAAACGCATATTCTCCAGTTTCAAACGGAGGTCACGGGGCATGGTAATGGTGGAGATCACAAAACCGCAGATCACCAAGAGAAGGAAGATCGCAAGATAAAAAGGGAAATTCTTTTTGTTACGCAAATGAATCATCTCCGCCCTCATCGATCGATGTTGTATCATGTTATATTCTGTGCTAAAAACAATGTTAATTATACCATTGTGCAAGTTAAGTGCTAAAGCAAGGCCGGAATAATAATGCGGGTATTACCCTCTGGTTTATAACTATCATATTTCTTAGATCATTACCAGTGCTATTCACTGTTAATCGGGAGTAATTTTGGCAAGTCGGGAGAAGTACTCCTCCGGTGGAAGAAGTTGTCGTCCAGGCGACAGATGTTTTATATAAGCTGAAGCCGGAGGAAGGAGATTAATGGGGCGGTTCAGAATATACTCCTATGATGATTTATTTTGGTAGGGTAAGGGTGCATCGAGAGGTGATTTTTTGATTCAATTAGAAAAACTCCAATCGATCATTGAAGAGTTAGCCCCTGCTAAACTTGCGGATCAATATGATACTCCCTACTTTTTACGCATGCCAAAATCGAAACTGACCAAAATCGGGGTGTGTGTTGATCCCACCGAATATAACTTACGTAGCGCGATGAAAGACCGGGTGGATTTGCTGATTGCCCATCATCCCTGGCATTACATAAATGAAAATCTACTGAAAAAAAGCGAGATGGGGGTATATGTGCTGCACAGCCCCTGGAACAAAGCCCCGGAGGGAAACACTTCTACCTTAGCCCGCTTATTGAACCTCAAGGAGGTTACCCACGAGGGGGAGATTGCTACTGGGCGCTTGGAGATGACCTTTCGCAATCTACTCTTCTGTTGCCAGCGGCTCTTGAATACTCCGATCATTCCTTATGCTGGCGATCTGAATGCGCAAGTGGGCAAGGTCTTGATCATTTCCGGACCCGGATTTGCCCCTTTTTACCGGTCGCAATGGAATAAATATAATGACCTGGGCTGCGATACTTTCCTCTCCTCCGAGTTGGGAAGGTTTGCTTTATCTTATCTGACCGGGTTGAAAATCAAGCTGATTGATTTAGGACATAGTGCGATGGCCCGTCCAGGGATGGAACATTTTGCTTATCTGCTTCAGACTAGATTAAAAGTTTTCGACTGTGAAGTCTGTTTTTATCCGGATTATAATGCGGTAAACTACCAAACGGGCTCTTTTTATCCGGAGATCGAAACTTATACGGAAGGTCCATAAGCGGCGGTGGATACTTTACTAAGTCCGGTGCCACCAGCGGTTTGGCGAGAGGGGGAGCAGTAATGCTTTTAGTGATGGATGTCGGAAACACCGAAATCGTTCTGGGCTTATTTGAAGGAAAAGAACAGGTAGTGGACTGGAAGATTGCGACCGATCAAAATAAGACACCGGATGAATACGGAATTATCATCCAGGCCTTACTCCGTAGTCACGCTCAACGGCAGAGGGGTGTCCGGCGCGGCTCTGTGGATCTAAGCCCGGAAAGCGACGCGCCGGTTATGTTTGCCAGCAAGTTAACGATTGAGGCGATTATTCTTTCCAGTGTGGTTCCCACTCTAACCAATATCTTTACGACGATGAGCCGGACGTTTTTTGGGCTTGATCCGATGGTGGTTGGTCCGGGGATCCGGACTGGTTTATCAATCGTCTTTGAAAACCCGAAAGAAGTAGGGGCGGACCGGGTAGTTAATGCCGTGGCGGCCGTTAAGCTCTATGGGGCACCGGTGATAGTCGTCGATTTTGGCACAGCGACTACCTTTTGCGCCATTAATGAAAAGCGGGAGTATTTGGGCGGCGTGATCTTTCCCGGTTTGGAGATTGCGGCGGAAGCGCTGTTTTTACGGGCTTCGAAACTACCACGTGTCGGCTTGGAGCCGCCGTCGCGGGTGATCGGGAAAAATACCGTCAACAGCATTCAGTCTGGTCTGATTTATGGCTATACAGATTTGGTGGATGGTCTGATCCGGCGGATCTCTACCGAGATGCGCTGCGAACCAGGAGTAATCGCCACCGGAGGTTTAAGTGGGATCATTGCACCGTATTCGCGCCAGATTAAGCTGACCAATCCTGTTTTGACGCTTGAAGGTTTACGGATCATCTATGAATTGAATGCGCCTGACCGTTAAGGGAAAAAGAGCAAAGCGCGATAATGGAGGTTATTGATTGGTGGAGGCAGGACAAGAAGAAAAGGCCATTATTATTGGCTCGGAGGAACACGGTGAACTTGAAGAATTAGCGGGTTTGGTTCGTTCCGCCGGCGGCCGGGTCGTGGGCACGGTCTATTGGCGTAAGGCGAAGCCGGATGCGGCTTTTTTTGTGGGAGAAGGTAAACTCTGGGAATTAAAGGATCAGCTCCGGCTAAAAGAGGCCAATCTGGCGGTCTTTGATGATGAACTGACCCCGGTGCAAACCCGGAACCTACAAAAAGAACTGCAGGCGAAGGTGGTAGACCGCACCGGCGTGATTTTGGATATCTTTGCCCAGCGCGCCCGGACCAAAGAGGCAAAACTCCAGGTGGAGAAGGCACAGCTCGAATACCTCTTGCCCCGGTTGAGCGGCCAGGGGGATGAGCTTTCCCGGTTGGCTGGGGGCATCGGCACCCGTGGTCCCGGCGAGAGTAAACTGGAGTCGGACCGGCGGCGGGTGCGCCGGCAGATTGGGGTGTTAAACCGGCGTCTCAAGCAGATTAAAGCTAACCGCCAATTACAAAGGGAGGCCCGCAAACGTTTGGATTGGCCGCTGATCGCCTTGGTTGGTTATACCAATGCCGGAAAATCAACCCTCTTTCGCTTGCTCACCGGCGTGCCGGTTGAGGTGGAAGACCGCTTGTTTTCCACCCTTGATCCGCTCTTTCGGCGGATTACCTTTCCCAACCAACAAGCAGCCATCCTGATTGATACGGTTGGTTTTATCCGTAAACTCCCGCACCAATTGGTTGATTCCTTCCGCGCTACGCTGGAGGAGATGCGTGAGGCGGATCTCCTCTTGCATGTTGTTAATTTAGCCAGTCCGTACCTTGAGGAAGAGTACTTGGCGGTGACCGGTTTACTGCGGGAATTAGGCTTGGAGGCGAAACCGGTAATTACCGTACTGAACAAGAAGGATCTGGTGAGTAATGAGTTTACGGTGCTGCGCGCCGAGAGAAATTACCCGAATGCGCTGGCGATCTCGGCAGCCACCGGTGCTGGGAGCGAAGAACTAAAAGCAAAGTTGATGGAGTTTTTGGCTTCCCGTGTTCTCCGGGGGAGATTTTATATTCCTTTTGCCGAAAGCCGCTACCTCTCGCTCTTTCACGAAAAGGGGAAAGTCTATAAGAAAGAGTTCCATCCGGCCGGTGTCTACCTGGACGCTGAATTACCGCGGATTTGGTTCGAGCGGCTGAGCAGGTTTAAAGCTTAGGCTAGACGAGCAATGAATATTCCTTTTCTTCCGGGCATAGAGTAGATTGTAATTTCTTAAACTATGCAACGGAGGATTTAAATGAAACAGGCCTTATGCGGTCTTTTTCTTTCTTTATTTATTCTACTTTTTCTTCTGCCTTTGACGTTGAGTAAGTGCGGACCGGCGCCGCAGGGCATTACTGTTTGCCTTTATCTTAAAGAAGCCAACAAAATAATCACCCTTGACCTAGAGGAATATGTCATGGGTGTCGTGGCAGCAGAAATGCCGGCCAATTTTCATCCTGAAGCATTGAAGGCACAGGCCGTGGCCGCCCGTACGGTTACAGTCCGCCGCTTAAAACGTTTTGGCGGACCGGGTTACCCGGCAGTGGAAGGAGCAGATCTGAGTGATGATATTAATGACTCGCAAGCCTGGTTAAGCAAGCAGGAGTTAGTGGGTAAGTGGGGACTCTGGAATTACCTTGGTTATTGGCGTAAGATCGCCGAAGCGGTGGAAGCGACTGGCGGTCAGATCCTTACTTTTCAAGGCCAACCGATTGATGCGGTATACCATTCGACCAGCGGACCACGGACGGAATCTTCCGAAGCGGTCTGGGGTGTCGCCCTCCCCTACTTGCGCAGTGTCGAATGTTTATATGATCAGCATTCGCCCAAATATAGTCAGGAACAGGTCTTCACTGTAAGTGAGGTTCAGGCCCAACTGCAACTGGGGAAAGTGAGCCCGGTTGCGACCGGCCGTCCTTTTGTCCAGATCTTAAACCTGACCGGTAGCGGACGGGTGAACAGTATCCGCCTGGGGGATAAGGTTTTTTCCGGAACGGAACTCCGTCGGCGGCTGGGCTTAAACTCCACGCATTTTCAATGCCGACTCGAACAGGATCGGCTTATCTTTAAAACCATCGGCTACGGCCATGGGGTCGGACTTTGTCAATACGGAGCAGACGGCCTGGCCAAACAGGGCAGAAACTACCGGCAGATTTTGGCTCATTATTATCAAGGGGTACAGCTAAGTAAATTAGCTCCCTGATGAACGGTCAATGAAGTTTGCGCTTTGTCTTTCCCTTAGGTGCTTAAGCATTGACCTGCCGCGACTCGGAGGAGTCGCTTTTTTATTTACCCCTCGTTCTGGATAAAAAAGGATCAATTGGGAAAACTATCATTTAATTCGATACTCAGACCAATGAACACTGTGTAAAAAGAGGGGTGAGAAAATGAAGCTATTCGCGCAAGGTAAAATGAGACTGGGCAAGATCTGGGCACAAGGTGGTGCTGGGGTCAAACAGCTCTTTGGGAAAGCTGTCCGTGGCGGTCTTCAGTTTTACCGAAAAAGACGGTTATTGGTGCTGGTCGTCAGTTTTCTGTTTTTGCTCGTCGTCGGTTGGGTAAGCGCCTTCCAACCATGGTTCCAAAGAAAAACCGTCCCTATAACGGTGGCCGAAGCAGAGGGGGAGCCGGTCAACCCATTAACGGAAATGGTCACTGAGTTACAGAAAGAGCTGGCTGAGCTTCGTGAGCTAATACCGGCGGTGCCGATGGTACCCGGAAAAACAGACGGGGAAAAGGAATTTTGGTCTTTAAAATTAATCCCGCCGGTCAGGGGAGAAGTTGTCCGGCGGAATGATTGGGAGAAGCGCTATACTGAATGGAGGTATCACCCGGGAATTGACCTCACCGTCCCGGCCGGCACCGAGGTCTTAGCATGTGCGGCGGGGGTGGTGCAGGAAATCAAGGCCGATCCCGGTTTAGGAAGAGTAGTCCTGCTCGACCATGGGCAGGGGTGGCAATCGCTTTACGGTCATCTCTCCGCCGTGCAAGTAGCGCCGGGACAGAAGGTTGAGGCGGGGATGGTTTTGGGGCATGCTTCTGTATCCACTTGTGGACCGGAACCCGGGATTCACTTTGAGCTCCGTCATCAGAATCGACCGGTCGATCCACTGACCATGCTGGGAATTAGTGATGAATAATGAAAGTTGGTCTACTTAAGTCTTTACCCGGCCGGGGCAGAATGTAGTCACCTGATTCCGGTGAATATCTTGGAAATTTTAAGAGGAATGCTATGCCAAGAGATTCAAGCCGCAGGATGAGCATTCTGCCCCGGCCGGACTTTTAGGTTCTCTCCGTGCCTTGTTTTCGTCAATCCATTCCTTAGCTCCGGCGCTTTACCCGGAGCGCCGGGGAGCATCCTTGCCGGTGGTGACGACTTAAGGAAAAGGGTCAGGTTATATTGTCACTGTTCCACCCATATAATTTAGTGATAAATCAGGGAGAGGGTGGGGGAGTGAAAGATCATATTCAGAAAAGAGTGCTTGACCTTAGTAGGTTTATTATTAGAGAGAAAGCCACTGTGCGGCAAGCTGCCGGTTATTTTGGGGTAAGTAAAAGCACTGTCCATAAAGATGTAACGGAGAGGCTACCAGGGATTAATAAGGTTCTGGCCAAAGAGGTAAAAAGGGTTCTAGAGACGAACAAAGCCGAACGCCATATTAGGGGAGGAGAGGCAACACGCCGGAAATACCAGACCAAGCTAGAAAAAAGGGATAAAAAAGGAGGATATTCCAAAATAGTATAGAAATTAATGGTAGTCGCTTAATTTGCTCCGTGAGGGGGAACAGGCATGTTGAATCTTTCCTGTGATGTCGGAATCGATCTGGGAACAGCTAATATACTGGTTTACGTACGCGGTAAAGGAATCATGGTCCGTGAACCCTCGGTCGTAGCGCTGGATAAAGAATCGGGGAAGATCCTTGCGGTGGGAGAGGAAGCCCGGCAGATGATCGGGCGGACTCCGGGTAATATCATTGCTGTTCGGCCGTTGAAGGACGGGGTGATTGCCGATTATGACGTGACGGAAACGATGCTCAGATACTTTATTGAGAAAGTCAGCCCTAAGCCGCGACTGTTCCGTCCGCAGGTTGTTGTCTGTATCCCTTCCGGGGTCACCAGTGTGGAAAAGAGGGCTGTTTTAGAAGCGGCTATGCAAGCCGGGGCGAAAAACACCTACCTGATCGAAGAACCGATGGCGGCAGCGGTCGGTGCCGGGATTGACATCTATGAAGCCAGTGGTAACATGGTAGTTGATGTCGGCGGTGGAACCACTGATATCGCAGTGATTTCGTTGGGTGGAATCGTGATCAGTCAGTCTTTACGGATCGGCGGCGACAAATTTGATGAGGCCATTATTAAGTATATTAAAAAGATGTACAATCTAATGATTGGCGAACGGACAGCCGAGGAGGTTAAGATCCAAATTGGCTCCGCCTATCCGGTAGAGGAAGGGCGGACGATGGAGATTCGGGGAAGGGACTTGGTTTCCGGCCTGCCCCGGACGATCACGTTCACGGCAGCCGACTCTTTCCAGGCGATGGCCGAGCCGATTGGCAATGTGATCGATGGGATCAAAGCGGTACTAGAAAGGACACCACCGGAGTTGGCTTCCGATATTCATGATAAAGGGATTGTCTTAAGCGGAGGCGGGGCTTTGCTGGGTGGATTCACAAAACTATTAAGAGAAGAGATTCGTGTGCCGATACATCTAGCAGAGGACCCACTTTCCTGTGTCGTTTTGGGTACCGGCAAGATCCTGGAGAACATCGATAAAAGCAACCTAATTGTCGGTAGCCGTTCCGTTTAATCACTGGTTATATTCTTTTTCAAGAGGGCAGGAGGGTTCTTCGCTGCCTTTTTATTTTTTGAGAAAGGAGGTGTGTGCCTTTGCTCCGCGGGTTATATACAGCCGCTGCCGGAATGAATCTGCAACTGAGCCGTCAGGATGCGATCGCGAATAATTTAGCCAATATCAATACAGTTGGGTACAAAAAAGATGAGCTGATTGGGGCTGCTTTTCAGGAAGTACTCTTTCTGGCTATGAAGCAAGGAGAGGTGACCCCGATTGGCACGCTTTCCCTTGGCGTAGAGTCGGAACAGAACTATACGCAGCTAACCCCCGGGAATTTGCTGACGACGGAGAATCCGCTTGATCTGGCGATTATTGGTGACGGTTATTTTCTGATTGAAGGGCCGACAGGGCAATACTTGACCAGAAACGGGCATTTTAGCAGAAATGCTGAAGGTTACCTGGTAACGACGGAAGGCGATTATGTGCTGGGTGAGAATGGACCGTTGCGGCTGGTGGGAGATAAGATCGAATTCGGTGACGATGGTAGTATTTATCTTGATGGGCAGTTCCGCGAGCGCTTGTTGATCGTCAGTCCTGTCGCTGAAAATTTACTGGTCAAACAGGGAGATACGCGTTTTTTGGCGCCGGAAGGGTGGACAAGACTGGCCGCGCCCCACGTTAATCAAGGCGTTTTAGAAAACTCGAATGTCAATCCGATTGAGGAGATGACGAAGATGATTGCCGTGACGCGCGCCTACGAGAGTAACCAGAAAGTTATTGCCGTGATGGATGAGGTTATGAATAGGATCGCCAACGACCTTGGCAGGGTTTAAGAGACCCAAGGGACCGGACCGCATGTCGGAGGTCCCCTGTACAACCGTTGAACGACTGAGACGGTTAACCTAACGAGATTTACGTACAGGGAGGAAAAGAAATGATTAGAGCTTTATGGACGGCCAGTTCTGGGATGAATACGCAACAGACTAATATCGATATCATCGCCAACAACCTGGCCAACGTGAATACGACTGGATTTAAAAAAGCGCGGGCTCAGTTTCAGGATCTACTGTACCAGACCCTCCGGGAAGCGGGGAGTGTTACCGCGCAGGGTAACATGAATCCGACGGGATTACAGGTCGGCCATGGCGCCCGGCTGGTTTCGACGAGTAAGTCTTATGCCCAGGGCGATTTGGTGCAGACCGATAATGCGCTTGATCTGGTGATTGAGGGTGACGGTTTCTTCCAGTTGCTCTTGCCGGATGGTTCGATTGGCTATACCAGGGATGGTAGTTTTAAGTTAGACGGGGAAGGCCGGATCGTGAATAACGAAGGTTATTTACTGCAACCGGAGATCTGGGTTCCGGAAGATGCCACTGAGCTCATCGTCAGCACTGATGGAACAATTAGTGTTATTTATGCCGGCGAAGATACTCCGGAGGAGATCGGCCGGATCGAACTGGTCCGTTTTCTTAATCCGGCGGGGTTAATGAATATTGGACGCAACCTGGTAAGATATACCACTGCCTCAGGGGAACCGCAATATGGGACTCCGGGCCTTGACGGTTTCGGTTCGCTGACGCAAGGTTTTCTGGAGATGTCCAATGTGAAAGTGGTTGAAGAAATGGTCAATATGATCGTCGCCCAACGCGCGTATGAGGTTAATTCTAAAGCCATCCAGGCGGCGGATGAAATGTTACAGACCGCTAATAACCTGCGGCGGTAGTAAGCTTTTGGAACGACGGGAGCAGAGTGGCTCCCGTGGGTGGTATTAATGAAAAAGTTTAAGGTATTGGTTTTTATACTCTGGTTAAGCTGGCTAGTTCTTGGTTCTTCTCCTACTGGAGCCGCGGAGAACAAAAAGATGGTGATTACGGTTCCCGCGGCGATCGAGGTGGAGACGGACAAAATATATTTAGGGCAGATCGCGCTCCTGGAAGGAGTTCCTCCGGGGCTCCGGGAACAATTGAACAAAATATACCTGGGCCCGGCCCCGCGATATGCAGAAACAACCTGGTTATACCGGAGCAATGTGCAATATGCGCTTGACCGTTCGGGGTTGAGTGGAAAATATGATCTACAGATGCCCTCCAAAGTAAAAATTACCCGTGCCTGTCAGCTCCTGACCACGGAGATGTTACAGGCGGCGGTGGAGACTTACATAAGGGAAAAAGCCTCGCCCTTCTGGACGGAGTGGCGGCTTGAACCCGGACGGCTTGCCGAGCGAAAAATCCCCCGGGGAAGGCTTGAGCTCCAACCCGATGGTGATGTTCAGGTCAAACCCGGGCTACTCACAGTACGTCTACGCATTATCATTGATGGGAAGGTCTTTACCACCATACCGGTGACCAGTCGGCTGCATATCCAAGCTCCGGTCTACGTAAGTACGAAACGCTTGGCCAAGCATGAGGTGCTGACCGCCGATTGCTTATGCCGCGAAATACAGGAACTAAAGACCGGACAGGAATTATTGACTCCATTAGTCGTTGAGCAGTTTCGTGTGGTCAGGGAGATTCCGGCTGGTCGGGTGCTTTCTGCTACTGATCTGCAGAAAATTCCGCTTGTGGAGAAAGGAAGTAAAATCCGCTTAATCCTCGACCAGCAGCCGATCCGGTTAGAACTCTATGTTCTAGCGGAAGAGGATGGTTGGCTGGGCGATCAGATTTTCGTGACTAACCTCGGAAGCAATCGCCAATTAAAGGCTACGGTCATCGGACCTGGCCTGGTGGAGGTGAAATAGAATGAGGCGTAAGTTTAGCCTTTTGTTCATATTATTATTGCTGATTTATCCTACAACAATGACAGCTAACTCGCTCTGGACGGAACAGAGCGGTTCATATTTTATTAAACCCGTGCGCCAGTTTGCCGTGGGGGAATTATTAACGATCATTATTTCAGAGCAGACGTCGGCCACTTCGCGGACGGGAGCCAATACCGGAGAAGAGAGTTCTGTGGTGGTCGGTCCCGGCGCAGGCATTTTGACAAATCTTCTCCCATATTTACAGGGGTCGGTGGAGAGTAGTTACGGTGCCTCGGCAGGAACCAACAAAACCGGTAGTTTAAAAGCGCAACTAACCGTCAGAATTGTTGCGATCGATGAACATGGTAATCTGAGCTTCGAAGGAAGTAAAGAGATTAAAGTGAATGAAGATGTACAGAGACTAACCTTTGTCGGAACGGTGCGGTCGGAAGATGTGCGACCGGATAATACCGTTTATTCAACTTATGTGGCGGAGGCGCGCATTGATTATCTCGGTGATGATCACGCCACGAAAAAAGGCTTTCTCACCAGAGCTTTTGACTGGTTGTTTTAAAGAGGCAAGGAGTGGTTATTTTGTTTAAGAGAAAGGGGTTTTTTCTCCTTAGCTTTCTTTTGCTGCTCGTCCTTGGTGCTCGTTCTCTACCGGCGGACGCTCAGGGCGGTGTGCTCACCGCCCGGATTAAGGATCTGGCCCGTTTAGAGGAAGACCGTGCGAATCAACTGACCGGTTTCGGTCTGGTGGTAGGTTTAAACGGAACCGGGGATAATCAGGGCTATGCGGTGGAGATGGTCCAAAATTTCCTGGCTCATCACGGCTATGTGCCGAGCGACCCACGGATTAATATTAGAGTGCGGAACGCCGCTGCCGTAGCACTCTCCGCCACTCTCCCCCCGTACCGCCGGAGTGGAGACACCATCGAGGTGACCGTCTCCTCCCTGGGCGATGCAAAAAGTCTGCAAGGGGGTGTGTTGCTGCAATCGCCCCTCGCCGGAGCCGATGGGAAGATTTACGCAGTAGCACAGGGACCGGTGGTGGTCAGTGGTGTTACAGCCACCGGAAGAAGCAATCGACAAACTGCTAACCAGCCTACGGTGGCGCTCGTGCAGGCGATTGTAGAAAGGGAAGTTTCGGTGGAACGTGAAGAGATCGATGTATTACGGTGGGTGTTGTTTGACCCCGATTTTTCGACCGCCAGTATGATGGCGCAGGCGATTAATAGCTACTGGGGAGAGGAGATTGCCCATCCTGAGAACAAGGCGGATGTACGGGTTGAGATCCCGGAGGCGTACCGGCATAATCCGGTGGAGTTTATCGCCGCGATTGAAACGATTCCGATCACTCGGGATCAGGCGGCTAAAGTTGTGGTTAACCCGCGAGCGGGGACGATCGTCTTTGATGAAAACGTGCGGATCGCCCCGGTGGCGGTGACGCGGGGGAATATTACGGTAAACATCAGTCCCCGGCCGGCGGATTCCCAACCGCAGGAGGCACAGACCGTCAGCGAGGAAGAGGGTCCGCTGGTGGCATTATCGGCCGGAACGACGCTCGAAGAGATGGTTAGAGCGCTCAATGCGGTCGGTGCCACCCCGCAAGAGATCATTAATATCATTATTGCCATTGATCAAGCCGGTGCTTTGTATGGAGCGTTGGAGATCAGATAAAAACGATAACGCTAATCGTCAAATAGAGGAGCGAAGGCACGATGGAGATGAAAATAAATCCGACCCTATCTTCCGGAAGGATGACAACCCCTAAGCCGGTAAAAGAAGACCGACAGTTAAAAGAGAAGTGCCGGGAGTTTGAAGCGGTCTTACTGAAACAACTGTTGGAAGCGATGCAAGGGGAAACCGGGCTTTTTGGCCAGGGAGTGCAGGGTGACTATTTCCGCAGTCTTTTTGCGGAGGAGATGGCGAAGGAACTAGCGAAAGATCCAGGGATGGGCTTAGCGGAGAGTCTTTACCGGGCTTTAGCTTCAACCCAGGAAGAATAGCTATCTGATTGTAGTGCTGTCTCCACGGGTCACGTTCCGGCCACCCCGGTTATGTTAAGATCTGTAACTTACGGACGTAAAGTGGGGGAACTTAAGTAACAGATTGGCGTTTACTTGATACTGAGGAGCGATCTTAGATAAGGGGGATCAATCTTGAAAGAGACAAAAACGGAAAACAAGCTAAGCGAGAAAGCGAGAAAGCAACCGCTCACATGGCTCACTGGTCTGCTCTTTAGTGAGGATGTCTATAAGAGAATCGGCGGTTATTTACTAATAGGACTAATCCTTTTTGCTATTGTGTGGGCCATTGCTTACTTTGTCCCGGGAGAAGGCACCCTTAGAAACACGTTTTTAGTGGACAAATTATTCGGGATTAAGGGCTCGGAGACGATTGGTAACAGATGGGAAGCACGTTTGGGTGCGACTTTTAAGCTCTTTAAAAAGGAGTACCAAACGGCGGAAGTCTTTAATAATTGGGGAAATATCTTGCTGGTTACTTTAAAGGTCTTCCTCCATCATGCCGTGGCTGTCTTTCTTTTCATTTTTCTGTTAAACCGTTTTCGGATTGGCCGTTCTCCTTTAGGATTATTCTATTACCTGCTCTATACGATTCTGATCGGTATTGTCGTGGGTACCAACTCCTATCCTTATCCGGCACAAGGGTTTACTCCATTGGGAGCATTGGTTACCTTCTTCCGCTTTGGGTTATGGGTCTGGTTTTCTTATGGATTACTTCTGGCCGCGACCACCAATTGGACCTGGCTGAAGACCGGTTCTCTGTTGGATGATTCCTGGCAAAGGGAAGGGAAATTTTGGTCCTGGCCGCAGCTGACGAGTGATGAGAAGGAAGTACTCATCTTTGGGCTGTTGTTCCTCCTGGTCTCCAGCTTTGCGGAGGCAAGATTGATTGTCTTATACGGTCGCCATTTATTATAGCTAAAAGCTGAACAACACCGCACAGCCCGGAACGCCGGGCTGTGTTTTGCATATACTAGGATAGACTCAGGGTAAGTCCCTCAGCTCAGTCTGAGCTAGAAGCTCCGCCGGAGCACAAATTAAGAGAGGTTGCTTTGTTAATGGCAGAACATTACTTTACTGTACATCCTGAATCCAAGCATGACCCGGCCCAATTTACGGCAAAGATTAGGGGATGGGAGTTTACCTTTCAAACCGATGCTGGTGTCTTTTCACGGGGAAGGCTGGACCCGGGTTCGCGTTTACTGATAGAAACCGTGGAACTGACAGGAGTAACTGCTCCTTTAGATCTGGGCTGTGGTTACGGTCCGGTCGGGCTAGCCATCGCCCGGGAACTCCCTACCCGGAATGTATACATGAGTGATCTTAATCAGAGGGCGGTTGAATTAGCTGCCGAGAATGCGCGCCTCAACGGAATTAATAATGTGGTGATCAAGCAAGGGGATGGTTTCAGCCCCTGGGAAGAGTTGCTGACTGGCGGGTTTAAGTTCGATCTGGTGGTAACGAATCCTCCCCTCCGCGCCGGGAAACAGACGGTGTTGCAACTATTTAGGGAGGCCCACCTCCATTTAGCGCCGGACGGTCATTTATGGACGGTTATCCGGACTAATCAGGGGGCCAAGAGTTATCTGCGGGAACTGGAGACGATCTTCGGTTCCGCGGAGGTGGTAGCGATTAAGAGTGGTTACCGGGTGCTACGCGCGCAAAAAAGCCCATTGACTTGTTGAGAAATTTGGCGTATACTTATATGTGCTGCTTCGGGGTGTAGCGCAGCTTGGCAGCGCGTCTGCTTTGGGAGCAGAAGGCCCAGGGTTCAAATCCCTGCACCCCGACCATAAAAAGACAGGAGCGGTTAAGAAGTTCTTCTTGACAACCGTCTTTCTGATCAACTATAATCATATTTGGTCAATAAATGCGGGAATAGCTCAGTTGGCAGAGCGTCAGCCTTCCAAGCTGAATGTCGCGGGTTCGACTCCCGTTTCCCGCTCCATTATTTAGATTTAGGAAAGACTTTCTGTTAGGAAAGTCTTTTTTTACTATAGAAATTATTCCTCGGTCCGGTCAATGTTCGGTGTCGATAGTTCTTAAGCCAATTTATAACTTAATCCCCTGATGCTTCTTGTTCCTATAAATTGACAAGTTGTTAGTAAAAAGATTATAATGTTAAAAGGTTGTTTAGATGGAAGGAGGAGCTTTAGTGGGAGAATCTTTAATTGTAACGCTCATTGTCGTCTTTTACTTCGGTTGTTTTTTTATTTTTAGCCATAAAGCGGAAAAAGAAATAGAACAGTTGTATGCCGAGAGGGCAAAGACTAGCAAAAAAGCTCGTTAATTTGATTCAGCGGAGGCGCTCGGAGCCAGTGGTTGAATCAGCAAGTAGACACGATGTTAGTATTTAAAGCAAGGGGTTAGTTGAGGATAGGGGGATTTTTCATGACGCGGGCGCTGAAAAGAAAGACTTGGATCATTTTTGCTCTGGTCCTAGTGGTAACGATCTATGCGATTGTTCCGATCTTTAGCCCGGCTCTGAAACAGAAGCTTTTTAAAGGACAGGACCCGTTACGTCGGGGGTTGGATCTTAAGGGCGGACTGGAAGTAATTTTAGCTCCGGATTACCGGGTGGAAAGCCGAGTCCTCTCTGCGATCCAGACTCATTTACTGAAAGAAATTAAAGAGTTTGGGGTAGAGGAACCAACCGTATCTGTTCTGGGGAAGGCGAATGATAATAATCGTTTTGAAGGATTACTCTTTCAATTTGCCTCCCAAGATGAAGCGGAAAGGGTTTTACGGGCGAAGGTGATCAAAGATAGATTAACCTGGAGAGCGGGTGTTGAAGAAAAGAATCTGCTTTTGCGGACAGAGCTTTCTCCTGCTGAGCCGACGGTTTTGAGGGTTAAGATTGAAGATGATCCGGCCAACTTCCCGTCGGATGCTTTGTATCAGGCTAAAGTGATTATTGAGAACCGGATTAACTCGACCGGATTGTCGGAAACTGTTGTTCGTTTAGACCAAAATAAGAACCGGATTGAGGTGCAGCTTCCTGGGGTTAAATCTCAAGAAGAGGCAGAAAAGCTGATTAAAACGACAGGCCGGTTGAATTTCCGCCTTGATGATCGCGTCGTAATGTTTGGTACCGATTTGGAGGATGCTCAAGCGCAGTTCGACTCGCAGAGCGGCGTTCCGGTCATTCAGCTCCGCTTTGGCAAAGTCGGAGCCAAACTCTTTGAGCAGATTACGACCGAACATGAGGGTGAGGTTCTCGCAATTTACCTTGATGAAGAACTATTGATGGCACCGGTTATTTCCGAACCGATTCCGAACGGGAATGCCCAGATTAACCTTGGAGCCGGTGCTACGCTGCAAGATGCGAAGGATTATGCGATTTTGATGAAGTCGGGGGCTTTCCCCATCTCCCTCCGTTCGGTGCTGGTGACGCAGGTTGCGCCGACCCTAGGAACGGAAACTGTCAGGTTGAGCCTGATTGCCGGGGCGATTGGGATTATTCTTGTTTTACTCTTTATGTTAATCAATTACGGGCGGATGGGCCTGGTGGCCGATTTAGCATTGCTCATCTATACATTGCTGGTCATCGGTTCCTTGGTTGCCTTCCGTGCCGTGCTCACTCTGCCCGGGATTGCCGGATTGATTCTAGGTATTGGTATTGCGGTTGATGCCAATGTCATTATTTTCGAGCGGATCAAAGATGAAAAGCGGTCTGGTAAAGTGATCCGTTCGGCACTGAAGGCCGGTTTTGAGCGCGCCTTTACCACGATCATCGATTCGAATATTACCACCTTGATCGTGGCGGCAGTATTAAGTTATTTTGGGACCGGAGCGGTGAAAGGCTTCGCCGTCACTTTAGCGTTGAGCATTGTGATTAGTATGTTTACGGCGGTCTTTGTATCCCGGACTTTCCTGGAGATTTGGATCAACAAATCCCCGGATAAATTCCTTAGTAAATATGGGGTTAGGGGGTGAAGAGCTTGAAGCTAATGAGATATCGGAGAATTCTCTTTCTCGTTTCTGTACTGGCCATGGTCTTCAGTATTACGGCCATTGCCCTTAAAGGATTAAACTACGGAATTGATTTTACCGGCGGGACGAATATCCGGTTTCCACTGACGGAGTGGGTTACCTCCACCCAGGTTATGGAGGCTTTGGACACCGAGGAGATCCGCCAACTTGAGCTTGATTTTGGCCCACCTCAACCCTATAACTATGTTGATTCCCAAACCGGGCGGCAGTGCTATGGTGTCTTAATCACTTCCCGGTTTATGAGCGAACAGGAACAACAAACGGTAATTTCTGCCCTGGAAGCGGCGTTTGGAGTCAGCAGTGACGAATCCGCGCTCCAAATTAACCAGGTGGAGCCGATCATCGGGAAAGAATTACTGCTGAATGCCTTTTACGCCGTGCTGATCTCCTGGGCTTTAATCCTGGTTTATATTGCGTTCCGTTTTGAATTTAAATCCGGAGTGGCTGGGTTGCTTGCCCTAATCCATGATGTGCTTTGTGTGATGGGGGTCTTTGCTTTATTAGGGAAACAGATTGATATGAATTTTGTCGCCGCTATCCTGACCATTATCGGTTACTCCATCAACAATACGATTGTGATCTTTGACCGGATTCGTGAAAACCTGCGGTTTAAGAAGCGCGATGAGTCTTTTGTCCGAGTTGCCGACCTCTCGATTGTGCAGAGTGTGCGCCGTTCGCTTAATACGACAGCGACGACGGTCCTGCCGGTCTTTACACTGTACTTGTTGGGCAGCCCGACGATCAAAGATTTCATGTTCGCTTTACTGGTCGGCTTTTTGGTCGGTAATTACTCCTCCCTCTTTATGACCACTCCGTTCTGGTCTTTCTGGAAAACCGCCGAAGAGAGGAAGAGCAAGGCGGGACGTTTGGCGACGGTGAAAGGTAAATAGGCTAATCCTGCCCGGGGAACCCTCTTTTTGACAAAGAGGGTTTCTTTATATCCCCCAACTGCGGCCAGAAAATCGGGCGGATTAATGGCGTGATGGAGGAAACGGTTGGCGAATGCCGAATTGTACGATCGATAGCTGTGAACAGACGGTGGTGGCTAGATGCAGGCCTTACTTTTATTGACATTGGTCTTCGCGGTCTTAGTCGCAATTTTTGCGATTCAAAATGCTCATCTCGTGACGATTTATTTTCTGAAATGGCAGTTTGATGCCTCTTTGGGCTTGATTATCCTGTTTTCTTTGTTGATCGGCGCTGTTTTACTAGGGGTTTTTGATCTAATCAACCAGGCCAAGATTAAATGGAAGAAGCCATGGTGGAGTCGGGAGAAAAAAGAGGTGCCGGAGGCGGAAACCAGTGTTGGAGGCATAAGCGAGGCTGGCACAGAGCCGGAGAAGAGTGCTAAGCTTGGGGGTGAGCACGATAACCCCCAGAAGTTGGAAGATTATTAATCATTCTACCTCTCGAGCGACGGTGTTGATGGAAGAGCTTGGGTTATCACCGTTAATCGCTAAACTGTTGGTGAATCGCCAAATAACAACCCCGGAAACGGCGCGTGTCTTCTTAAACGGGGGAAAGGAGGATCTTCCTTCCCCTTTTTTACTTAACGGGATGGAAGAGGCGGTTGCACTGCTCGGCGAGAGCCTGCGCCGGAAGGAGAAGATCCTGGTTTACGGCGACTATGATGTGGACGGGTTGACTTCCGTGGCTTTACTCTTGCGGACTTTACGCCGGTATAATTCCGGGAATATCATCTATTATCTCCCGAAACGGTTGGAAGATGGTTACGGTTTACATTTAGCAGCGTTAAAAAAAGCGGTTAACTATGGCTGTACAACGGTGGTCACGGTTGATTGCGGAATCAGCGCCCATGCGGAAGCGGATTATCTGGCGGAGCAAGGGGTAAAACTGATCATAACTGATCACCATGAACCCGGGCCCAATTTACCGCAGGCTGCGGCCGTACTCAATCCGAAACTAACCACCGCTTATCCCGGTCCAGAACTGGCTGGGGTCGGCGTGACTTTTAAGTTGCTACAGGGTTTAGCCCAGAAATGGCCGGAGCTAGCGGCCGACCTCTGGGAGAATATCGATTTGGTGGCTTTGGGGACGATTGCTGATGTGGTTCCTTTATTGGGAGAAAATAGAATATTGGTCAAAGAGGGATTAAAAGCGCTGGAAAAGACCAGTAATATCGGCCTGCAGGCGTTAATGATGCAGTGCGGTTTATGGGGAAAGCCGGTCGAATCCTGGCAGGTCAGTTTTGATCTGGCCCCGCGCCTGAATGCCTGTGGCCGGCTAGGCGATCCGGCGCTTGGTCTCCGTCTTCTGCTGGAGGTAGACCCGGGCCGAGCGCGGAAAGAAGCCAGACTTTTGGATGAGATGAATAAAAAGCGGCAAGCAGTTGAAGAATTGGAGTTAACGGAAGCGGAGCAAATGCTCGCGGCCGCTGGGGAACCGGGCAAGGTGATTGTGCTGGCTGGTGACTGGCATCCCGGGGTGATCGGCATTGTCGCTTCCAAGCTGACGGAGAAGTATTACCGTCCGACCATCCTTCTGAGCCGCGAAGGGGAGAAGGCTAAGGGTTCGGCCCGTAGTATCCCCGGCTTTCATCTCTATCGGGCGTTGACAGAGTGCGCGCCGTATCTGACTAAATTTGGCGGACATGAGTATGCGGCCGGTTTGGAAATTGAGCTTAGTCGCCTGGACGATTTTAAGCAGGCCATTAGCACCGTGGCCGAAGACTGGCTGACTGAAGAGATGTTGGTTCCCAGCTTGGAAGTTGAAGAGGTGATCGAAGTCGGGGAAATTACCCCCGAGTTATTAAAGGAGATTCAATGTCTGGCCCCTTTCGGTGCCGGTAATCCGGAACCGGTGTTGGCCTGTAAAAATGTAGACCTCTTTGCTTATCGGGGAGTAGGGAAAGATGCCAAGCATTTAAAGTTAAGAGTGGGTAGCAAGGAGACCAGCTGTGAGGCGATTGGTTTTCATTACGGTCCACTCGCCGCCCAACTGGAAGGGATTGACCAGATCGATCTGGCCTTTTGTGTAACGTTGAATAACTGGAATAACCAGATGCAACTGGTCTTAAAAGACTTACAACCGGTGCGAGAAGTTGGTTGAAAGGTGAAGCCGCGATGACCATTAATGATCTCTTAGACAAAATGAAGAAATATGGCGGAGAAGCCCGGAAATTGGTCCTGGAGGCCTATCGCTTTGCGGATGCTGCTCATAACGGACAAACCCGTGACTCGGGGGAAGCTTATATAAACCATCCGTTAGCTGTGGCGGATATCCTGGTTGAGCTAGGGTTAGATACTACTTCGATTGTGGCGGCCCTCCTCCATGATGTCGTGGAAGATACGGAGGTCAGCTTGGAGGAGATCAGACTCCAGTTTGGCGAGGAAGTAGCGTCCCTGGTTGATGGTTTAACTAAATTGAGTAAAATTGTCTTCCAAAACAAGCAGGAACAGCAGGTCGAGAATTTACGCAAGATGTTTTTGGCGATGGCCAAGGATATCCGGGTCTTCTTAATCAAACTGGCCGACCGGATGCATAATATGCGTACCTTAAGATATCTCCCGGATGAGCGCCGGAAGAAAATTGCCCGTGAAACCCTGGAAATCTACGCACCGCTGGCTCATCGTCTCGGGATGTACCGGCTCAAATGGGAGCTGGAGGATATGGCCTTCCATTATCTCGAGCCGGAAAAGTACTACGAGCTAGTACAGAAAGTGGCGCAAAAAAGGCCGGAACGGGAGAGCTATATCGAGGAGACGATTAAGCTACCCGAAAAGAATCTAAAGGCGATGAAGATCAAAGCCGAGATTCAAGGGCGTCCGAAACATTTCTACAGTATTTATCAGAAGATGACCACCCAGAACAAGGATTTTTCCGAGATTTATGATCTAATGGCGGTCCGGATTCTTGTCGATACCATTCAAGACTGTTATGAGGCCCTGGGGGTGGTCCATACTTTGTGGAAGCCGATCCCCGGACGCTTTAAAGACTATATTGCTGTGCCGAAATCAAATATGTATCAATCGTTGCATACTACCGTCATGGGCAATCAGGGTGTACCGTTGGAGATCCAGATTCGAACCTGGGAGATGCATCAGGTGGCCGAATTAGGGATCGCCGCGCACTGGAGCTATAAAGAAGGGAAGAAAGGGGACAACGATCTACTGCAGAAAATTGCCTGGCTCCGGCATCTTTTGGAATGGCAGGGGGAGACG
>JAAYGU010000009.1 GCA_012727535.1 Bacillota bacterium
CTCCATCACCGCCAATGGAGTTGTAAAATCAACCATCACATCGGCTCGCGACTCTTGCAAAACCGCTGCTAAGTCCTCCCTAATCCGCAGCCCCAGCGGTTTGATCCCACAAACCTGTCCAATCTCTTCCCCGACACCCACTTTATCCACCACACCTACTAAAACCATGTCGTCCTGAGCTACAACTGCTTTTACGACTTCTCTTCCCATCCGACCAAAAGCTCCTGAAACAACGACCCTTATTCGCTCCATGCCTAGCGACACCTCCTAATCCCAATCTTCAAGATGATTTTCTACTTAGAACCGAAGGGGTTTACCGGATTTTCTTCATATAAGAGATGACCTGTTCTTTTTATTTTAACAGCAAAATATTGGTGCTTTCAGTCAAACACGCCTTCCACCATCTAAATTTACAGCAAAAGGTTGGCCCGAGCCAACCTTTTGCGATAATACCCTGCTATGGGAAGCCGGAACCAACCGTTGTACTCTGCGTCTGCCGCCCGTCCTTCCTACCCTACCGGATGATCAAGATTACATTCTAGATTAGTTTAGTTTACCACATTTTCTCTGATTTAGTCGATAGTTTTTTCCTTCAATTCTTGGGTTACATCCTCCCAAAGTACTAAATCTTCACTGATCTTTTTCACCGCAGTCCATAAAATTTCCTGCTCTGTACGGAAGAAAAATCCTTTCCCCGGAACGATCATGGATTTTAGCTTGGCCGCCTTTAAGTCAAGGACAAAATCGATCTTCCTGACTGGCCCCAGTTTACTACCATCGGCCAGATTAATCAATTCTTTACCGATTAAATTGGATAAACGCATCCCCATCCCCCCAATAAATTTTTATTGGCGAAAGGGATAAAAGATACGTCATGGGGACTCTCCAATAGAAAATTAATTAAACTTTATTTCTCTTCCCCGGAAAAATCCTTAAGTAACTTCTTGAGCGCCTTCTTCTCAATACGCGAAACATAAGAACGGGAAATTCCCAGTATTTTAGCGATTTCCCGTTGCGTCTTGTTCAACCCGTCTTTTAAGCCGTAACGTAATTCTACCACTTTTTTCTCACGTTGGCTCAAAATATTTAACTTCTTACGTAGGCTTTCCTCCTCCAACTTCGTCTCCACCATCTCCGGAACCAGTTCGGCGCCGGTGTCCATGATGTCCAGAAGGGTAATCTCATTTCCCTCTTTATCCGAACCAATCGGATCCTGTAGAAAGACATCATTCTTCAATTTTTTGGTCGCACGGAGATGCATCAAGATTTCGTTTTCGATACAGCGCGCGGCATAGGTAGCCAGCCGTGTATTGAATTTTCTTTTATAAGTATTGATCCCCTTAATCAATCCAATTGTACCGATCGAAATCAAATCATCATTATCTTCCCCCGTATTATCAAACTTTTTTACAATATGAGCCACTAAACGCAGGTTCCTTTCGATTAGAACATCCCTCGCCTCTCGATCCCCCTCTTCCATCCGGAGGATCAGCTCCCGTTCCTCTTCTTCACTTAGCGGCAAGGGAAAGACATTAGTGTTGGAAAAAGAGGAGAACAACCAGGCAAATCTTTCACCGATCAAGTTAATGACCAACTCGATCCAGGGAATGGCCATCCTAGTTTCACCCCCGAAAGAAAATACGGCGTGTGTATATCCATATGTGCGAAACTTTTGTCCTGTGCCAGTCCCCAGTAGGCAGTTCTTGGATCAAAAAAGCCCCCCAAATTAATGGCGAGCAGGAAATGGGATATGAGAAGTTTGAGGTAAAAAGTGAGAAGCGGTAAGTAAGAAGCGGGGAAGTGGGGATCGGAGCCGCATTGGAAAGACTTGAGGAGAGCCCTAGCCCGGGGGAAGGTTGTCGGAGATGCGAACTTGAAGCTCTTCAAATTACATTCTTGGCGAGTGAAGGGCGTAACCGGGACGAGCGGCAAGGAAGACGCGAGCCGCTTCCGAGACCAGGAGGGGCTCTGAAGCGGCTGCCCGGTTGCGCCCTGAGGGAGCCGTAGAATACCTGAAGAGCTTCGCGTGAGCCGGAGACAACCTTCCCCCGGGCGGAGATTTAACCCAGATCCGGCTTCAATAAAGCTCCAGGCATCGCCTCATCATCTCTCCAAAAACCTCCGCCGCCCGCTCCCCACCACGCGGCTCCTCTTCTAACAAAACCACTCCAACCAAACGCGGGTGGAAGGCCGGCGCATAACCGGCAAACCACCCGTAATAAAGCTCCCGGCCAGCCGGATCGACTTTCCCACTGCGCGCTGTCCCCGTTAGACCGGCGGCGCTTTCCCGAATCTGAGCCTTCTTCCCGGTTCCATAAAGCACTACTGATTCTAAAATTTCCCTTAATTCCGCCACCGTTTGCGCAGAAAGTACCTTTTCGCCCTGGGGTTGGAGGGCCCGCCAATCCCAGTCTGCCTCAGTTGTCTGTAATCCTTCAACCACCAGGGGCGGGTAGTAAATACCATTGCCGGCAATGGCCTGAAAAAGCCCGGCCATCTGCACCGGAGTGACCAGTACCTCCTGCTTACCCAGGAGTAAGCTGGCCTCATCTTTGAGCTCCGCCGACACCGGTAAATACCCGGCAGCCTCTCCGGGTAATCCTAGACCGGTCACTTGGCCCAGGCCCAGTTTCCGCCCCATGGCAAGTACTTTTTCTCGACCAAGCTGCTTCATCACTTCCCCACAGACCGGCCGGCAAGAGTAGGCGATGGCCTGGGCAAAGGTGAGCAAACCATGACTCTGCGAGGGGTCGGGATAGCAATAATAAGCGGTGCTACCTATCTCGATCCGCCCTGAATCATAAAAGGTCGTCCGGGCAGTCACTATTCCCGCCTCTAAAGCTGCGGCTGCCAAGGCAACATCGAATAATGTTCCGGCGGGATAGGCCTGTAGTGCCCGGTTCAGTAAAGGAGCATGCGGCGCATTAATACTCTTTTGGGGCTCATATGGATCGAACACCGGCCGGCTGGCTAGAGCGACAATCTTCCCTGTTCCTACTTCCGCGAGAAGAAGGGCTCCTTGCACGATTTGTTCCTCATCGAGCAACTCTTCGATAACTTGCTGGAGCTTAAGGTCGATTGTTAAGACCAGATTCTTTGGGGGTTTTTCCCCAGTCACCTCCCGGTACTTCCATCCTAACCCGGGAATCGGGCGCTGGTGGGCATCGGCTGTTAAGGCTAAGTTAACAATGGTATCACTCCTTAAATCCTCCTCGTATAGATATTCGAGGCCGGCGATCCCTTGTCCCCCGGAAGGATGTAGATAACCCAGCAGATGGTTGGCCAATGGCTTGGAGGCATACCGCAAAGGAAGAGTACACAGGGTTAACCCATGTAACTTGCGGTGCTGAGCAAGTGCTAAGAGGTTCTGATTGGGATTACTAATGATGACCGGGGAAAGCTTTTGCCCGGAGAGGAGCTGATCCCCCATGGCCGTCATAATCTGCTGTTTTTCCTCTTCCATTAGCCGTTCCGGGAAAATAGCTAGATATGTACGGTGGTCCCGTCCAGTCAAAGCTTGGCCAAAACGGTCAAGGATCGCACCCCGTTGCCGATACAAGGGCAAACTATCACTACGCTGATTGACAGCCCGAAGCGCCCAACTGATATTCTCCTTAACTTGGATCTGTAATAGGCAATTAACTAAATACAAGCCCAAACAGAAAAAGACGCAGAAAAGTAGCTTCACGCGTCGCCTGTATCCCTTGAACACAAAAACCACCCCTGGTTAATTTAACCAAAAAAGGGTGGTTTCTTGCATCATCTTTCTTTAACTGCTGTCGTTAACGATTAATCTCCGGACTTGAGTCAATGACCCCCCAAGGACTGCGCCTTTAAATGCTCGCGGTAAGTACGGGAAAAAATATGACTACCGTCCGTTTTCGCAAAAAAGTACAAATAATCCGTTTGCACCGGTTCGAGAACAGCCATCAATGAAGCCCGACCGGGGTTACAGATCGGCGTTGGGGGAAGTCCTTTATACCGATAGGTATTATAAGGGGATTCCACCTGCAAATCTTTATATAACAACCGCTGTTTACGTTCGCCCAAGGCATACTGAACAGTAGCACAGGATTGCAAGAGTAGGCCCCGGCGCAAGCGATTCATGAAAACCCCGGCAATCACCGGCCTTTCCTCCGCTACCTTGGCCTCCCCCTCGACAATTGAGGCGAGGGTGACCAACTCAAGCGGGGAAAAGGTACTCGCTTCCCTTCCTCCGGAAATTTGCGACCATACTTGCCGAAAACGCTGAAGAAAAATCGCTAAAATCTCTTCTTCGCTTGAACCTTTAGCAATTTCATAGGTATCGGGAAACAAAAATCCCTCTCCGCTTTGGGGAGAAAACTCAACGAGCTGTGATTTAAGGAAAACCCGGTCGTGTAGGAGTTGTTCAAAGCGTTCAGCGTTAATTAAACCCTTCTCCTTTAACAAACGGGTAATCTCCTTGGTTGTATATCCTTCCGGAATGGTAATCCGATAAATCACCGGCCGTCCCTTTTGTAACTCGGCGAAGACATGCGAAAAAGAAATCTTGGGACCAAACGTATAATGGCCGGCTTTTAAACTGTTTTTTTTGCCGGTCAGATACACATACCAAACAAAACTCTCCCGGTTGGTGATCAGCCCTTTTTCTTCCAATAGACGCCCGATTTGAAAGACCGAGGAACCCATCGGGATCTCAACAGTAACCCGTTGACCAGAGATGATGCTGCTATTTGCTTGCAAACCAGTATAAATCCAGAGAGCTTGTCCCAGAATAAAGATTAAAGCCAACCAAAACAATGGTTGGATAATTGATTGGAGACGGGACCGGTCTGTAAAGACCGGTCGAAAAACCTTTCCGATCATCCGCAATATAACCGGGAAAGGATTATTCTTAGGTAAAGCCTGGTTTGTATCTGGGGTAGCGGCGTGCTTCCTCACGGCGGCACCTCCTCACCCTAGATTATAACGCAACTACTCCGGAGAGGCAATCAGGAGATGATACAATTGTTACTCAGCGTCTCTACCTTGCTCGTCCTTGTTTTGCTGAGCGGCGGGCTCTCCTTCATCCTGGTCTGGTCCGGCCTCGTCCTGAATCTGCTGATCTAAAGCATCGTCAGCATCCGCCTCGTCAACATCGTCTTGCTCCTCATCGAGCCAGTCCTCAGCCAACTCATCCTCGATTAATTGCTGGATCTTGTCCAGTTCCTCATCTTCCACATCCATCAAAATCTCTTCACCATTTTCATCGGTCTCGAGCCGAAAGACATGGGCTTCCTCTTCTAGCTCATTCTCCTGAATTTCCGGAATTATAATGACATATTTTTTATCCTCAACCTCGATTACCCGCTCCATACTATAGCGGTACTCTTGACCATCCTCATCGACCAGCACGATCCAGTCTTCCTCATTGTGATGATGAGACATCTTTTACCCTCCTTAGTTTTTATGGTTCTATTCTCCCCCAAACTCATCAAGATTACAAGAGAGATTTTCCATTAAACCTCCTCTACATAAATATTTATTTTATTTATGCTCGGTTATGTTGACAAAAAAGGGGAAGTTTTGATGGTTTAAGGAGGTCAATCATCACCTTTCCTTTTTGCTGATCGATTTATTCAATGATAAACTTTAATGTTTATGGTTTAACATCCATGGATAGGGGGCCCGGCCCCACTATAAACTTTAGTTCACCAATCCTGATTCTGTCTGGTCCGGCGATAATTTAGATAGCTGTCCAAGATAAGCTGGGCAGCTAACTGGTCAATGATTTGACGGCGTCTTTTTCTGGATAAATTTCCCTCGAGCAAAGCTCTCTCGGCTTGGACAGTGGTAAGCCGCTCATCCCAAAAAACCGGTTCCACCCCACAACTCGCTCCCAGCCGTTTGCCGAATTTCATAATGCGGAGAGCGACCGTTCCTAATTCGCCGCTCAGATGATGGGGCAGACCGATGACCAATCCGGTACACTCGTACTGTCGGAAAAGTTCCGTTAAATACGCTAGATCCTTTTGGTTGTTAACCCGGTTATAAACCCCTACTCCCTGAGCGGTCACCCCCAACAGATCGCTGACCGCGATCCCAATCCGTTTCTCGCCTATATCCAAAGCCATTAAACGTTCAACATTCATTAATCCCTTGCTCCCTTTATTTTTCCGATGGGGTGATCAGTCTTACCTGGTATAGCTTCCGGGGGATCCGTTCCAGCCCATGATTGGTCGAGAATTCGACCAGCCCAACCTCGGGAAAGGTTGCTAAAGCTTCTTTCGCTTGGGGTAATGGTTTACCGGCAATCGCTTGAAACACCTTTTGTCGGTCAATTTTCCCACGCACTTTCGCCATCGCCACCACAGAGAACTCTGCTTGGTTTAGATCCCCCTTTGACTTAATCTCCCGGCAGGCAATCTCGTTTGTGACCGGAAGAAAACCGGCCGGGAGGGTCTGTTGGAGATTATGCTCCAACCATTTATAAAGGTGATTTTTGCTCAGTAAAGCTGTACGGATTTTATAGGAGAGCTTAACCCCCACACTACTGCTTTCTGTGCCGACTGGTTGCTCCGGTCTCACCATTCCCACCTCGGTTTGGGTTAATTCAGGAAGTAAGATATAGCCTTCTTCAACCATCCCCCTGACCTCGGCTTCGGCACGTAAAGCCAACTGGCGCTTTGCTTCATCCTCGGCGCGCCGAATATCCTCTTCCTCCACCACCGGAACCAAACGATCCTCTCCCGTGGTAAAACTACGGGAATTAACCACATGCAGGGTGTTGGCCAGGTGTCCTTCGATTCTGGTGATCGTTTGCTTGTCGACATTACCGATCGTTCCTTTTTCCAGGGCTTCGACTTCTACTTCAACCTGTCCGTATGTTTCTCCGGTGGGGACCCCCATCTCGTACCTTGTCTGTTTACGGGGTACCACCACCGGCTTCGTCGTTGCAAAACTAACCCCACCTTTAGTCGAGACCACGGTCCCTTTCGGCACAATAATCTGATTGGTCCCGCTGTTGATAAAGATCACCGTCCCTTTGGCCGCGGTGTAGCCGACCCTTTTCCGCCCGGTGGTGGAGATGGAAACCGCTAATTCATCTTCTTTTTCTATTGTTTTGATCGGCATGACTCCCTTGAGCACTTCCCGTTCACCAAAACCGATGCCGACTGTTCCCTGGGCGCTGAAAATATGCTCTTTAGTGGTAGGATGAATAATGATATCTATCTTCGGCCGGAGGAGAAAATAAGCAGCCGCGACTAAACTAAAGAAGGTAAAGACCAAAGCGACAGCCAACCGTCCACCGGAAGCCGGAGAAAACACCGGCATCGGTTCTTCTTCGCCGGCGGGAACAGCCTCGGTGGCCAGGTCTTCCAGTTCAATCGGAAGATGATTTTGGTAGAAAGCGGTCTCCCCCGGTTGCAATTTATCATTCACTTCGATGCCCAATCTCCGTGCCAGTTTCCTTACCGCCCGGTCTTTTACCACTAGGACCAGTTCCTTACTTTCTTCTTCACTATAATACTTTAACAGGCGGAGATTAATCTCATTACGGAGAAAAGCAACGCGTTTGTCGGAAAAAATGATAATTCTAGTGCTCAATGAGTCTCGCATCTTCTTAATTAAGCCTTGAATCGACTCATCTTTCTCGACAGGAATGACCTCCGTTCTTGCCAAGCCAACGCACCTTCTTCCAACAAATCTTTAATTTAATATCTTAAGATTGCCCTCGGAAACAACCATTCGGCTCCGGCAGAGATTTTTGCTAGGGCGGGACTACACTGTCTTAGGCGCTTCCCTTGCTAATAAAAGATAACAAAGGAGTAATACTGGATACAACAAGATCGTTCCTAACACGGTAATACCTGAATCATTCACCAGTAAAGCAAGTACGCCAGTATCCATGGCTAGCGAAATTCCCGGCCAATACCATTCATTCTTAATTTTGGTAAATAGAAGCGATTTTCCTGCCAGCTTCTGAAAAATATACAAAAGAATAAAAATGAGCAAAAAAAGTTTGACCGCCGGATGGTAATTGATTAAACCCCAATTCATCCTCAGTTTCCGGTCAGCAAACTCCGCCAGAAGGTCCCAGCGGCCGACTGTGATTAATCGTAAAGCTCCATGGAGGTGAGTATTCCCGTCCGCCGGTCTCAGTAAAAAGAATAACACTCCCCCACTGAGAA
>JAAYGU010000114.1 GCA_012727535.1 Bacillota bacterium
GTCACTTATTTTGCAGTAACTGCCAACGAATACCTCGATGACGTTCTAAAGGGGAGAACAACAAATTACATTGAAAGAGTCAAAACTGATAATGGTTTTCGCTACTATTTGAAGCAAGGTAACAGGAAATCACTAATGTGTGAAGTTCCCTTTAAAATTGGTGATGAAACCCCGATGGGCAGGGTGGTTGCATATAAAGATATTAAATTACCGATTGGAAAGTTCAAAGCCTTTGAAATTCAACAAGGATCTTCAGGTACTGCCTGGGTAGTGCCTTATATTGGGGTAGTAAAAGAGGAGAGTTTAGTATATGGCACTATCTTTAATTCTGAGCTAATCTCATATACATATTAATCATTGGACTTAATTATACCTTTCTGCAGCATTCTTAATCACAAAGGACCGGATAGATTAAGGTGAATAGATACAACAAATGATGATGCTTGATTCCTTAATTGACGCGCAGGTTTGGCCTGCGCAGTTGCTTTTTACTTAAATTTGGGGGACAAAGGATGAATTTGTTTGATGGCAATAATCCGAAGTTACCACTTTGGATGCGGGAATTATTAAATAAAGTACAAAGTATGACCTTCCTGGCTGACGATGAAGAAGCGGTTATCGCCATGAGTTCCATGCCTTCTGTTATCTGTGAGGCTCAATTGTCCTATGACAAACTGAAGGAATTGGACGAGGAGGATGATTTTACCAGAGAACTCGTGAAGCTGGTGAATGCCAAATGGACCGGGACGAAACGGGAATTATGTGAAAAAGCATTATTGCTGGAAAATACATATTATAAAATTCAAGCCGGGAAAAGACTGCCGGGACGGGATACAGTCATCTGCTTATCATTGGCTTTGGGATTAAATGTGGAAGAAGCACAGCGCTTGCTGGGCTATCTTGGTTATGGTTTAAGTGAGTATATCAAACGCGATTTTCTTATTATGTACTGTCTCGATAAAGGTAAATCGCCGCTGGAAGTCAACTTACTCCTGGAGAAATGCGGATTGCGTTTGTTGGGGCCTAATGATTAATTGTATGGACTGATTGTCCAGATCTTCAGCTCCCTAGGTGTGCTACGATTAGCGTAGAACAGAAGGGAGCTGATTTAATGATGAAAATGTGTACAATGCAAGACGATCAGGATTTATGTTTAACCATTTATAATGATGGTTTTGGGTTGGTTTCCGAACGGCGGGCGGTGAAGTTGGTTGGTGATGAAACCCGGATCCAGTATCTGGATGTGGCGCAGCGGATGGAAGTCGAGTCTTTGCGGATTGAAGGGTTGGATGTTATTGAAGTGAATTATGAATATGATCTGGTGGACAAGGCAAAGCTTCTGGGTAAGTATGTTGGCGAAACGGTCTATCTGAAGGTGAAGGATCTTCCTGAGAGGCGGGAATGCCGGTTGTTATCGTCGGGAAGGGGACTGATTCTGGAAGACATCGTGACGGGAGAAGTTCTGGTTGATCCTGAAGGGGAACTGATTCTGCCGAAACTGCCGGACGGGCTGTTGGTAAGACCGGCCTTGATCTTTCAACTTCGGCCTTGCAAAACTGAAGAAATTGGCGTGTCTTATTTAATCAAGGGTTTATCATGGGAAGCCAATTATGTGGCAGAGCTTACGGGAAAAACACTTGGCCTTGATGCCTGGGTGGATATTCACAATGAGTCGGGGATAACCTTTGCCGATACGCGGTTAAAACTTTTGGCCGGCGAAGTGAACCGGGTACCTAAAACCCTGAATATCGATAGGTGCGTGTATTCAGCGGTGCGTGAAGAACATACCCCTGATTTTGAAGAAAAGAGCTTCTCCGACTATCACCTTTACACATTGCAGGGGACCACGACTTTAAAGGATAACCAATCGAAACAGGTCCGGCTTTTTGGTGCGCATAACGTGCCATATCGCCGGTATTATGAAGTGGCTCCCTACTCTGAAGATGTCCAGATTGTCATTGAGATGAATAATAAAGCCGGAGATGGTCTGGGGGTGCCTTTTCCGGCCGGTACATTCAAGGTCTATCAAAGAGATGAAACGGACGGCGGCTTAACCTTGGTTGGTGAAGATCAGATCGGTCATACGCCAAAGGATGAAACAATCCGGCTCTATATTGGGGAAGCCTTCGATCTACGGTGCGAAAGGAAATGCTTAAACAAGAGAAATGACCGGGGAATCCGTCGGGAAGAATGGCAGATTACGCTGAATAACCATAAAGAAGAGCCGGCAATAATCCAGGTCCTCCACCGGATTCCGAGCACGGCGGATGTAGAGAAAGCAACTCATGCCTGGAAAAGGCCGAAAGCTGAAGAATTGATGTTTGAAGTTGAACTGAAACCGGGTGCGGTTGAAGGGATTGGATTTGCGTTTGCGGTTGATGAGCGGGTTTATGTGCTCAAGCAGATTGAAAAGGAGAAACCGGAATAAATTTCTATTCTCACGGAAGGGGGGGTTAACCATGACAGCAGAATGGAGTTGCGAATTTTTCTTATCACAGCACCGGATTGATTTGTGTAAAAAGGGAAGAAAGAGTATTGAAATTTATATTGAATCTTATATTGATCTTGAAAACGGAAATCTGGTCATTCACGGTCATGATCTTGGCGAGAAGGTCGAAGAGTTTTTTGGTAAACTGGATTATGAGTATTGGCGGATAGTTCCAGCCGTAGAAAAGGAGAAAGTCTTAACCCTTCTGCGCGCAATGACCCCGCCAGACCGGCTGAAACGGCTGGAGACGATGTACAAGTACCCGGATATTATCCTGGTCCGCCTGGTGAAGGAGCATTTTTCAAGCGAGCGGGTAGTCAGCATGTTTGAAGAATGGTGTGCGAGCAACGGGATTACGTATGAAACATATAGTATCTGAAGGGAAGATTGACGATGTTGACAAGCTCTTTTGAAAAGGCTTTGGTTTATGCTCACCGGGTTCATGCCGGCCAAAAAAGAAAAGGAAGCGGAATTCCTTATATTACGCACCTCCTGTCGGTAGCGGCTTTGGTTTTGGAGGCAGGTGGCAATGAAACGGAAGCGATCGGAGCTTTGTTGCATGATGCGGTGGAAGACCAGGGCGGACGGGAACGATTGACTGAGATCAAGGAGGAGTTTGGCCCGGAGGTGGCTGCGATTGTGGAAGGATGTTCAGATGCCTTGGAAAAGCCGAAACCGGAATGGTGGGAGAGGAAGAGAAGGTATCTGGCGCACCTGCCCGAAGCTTCACCTTCGGTGTTATTGGTATCGGTTGCGGATAAACTGCATAATGCCCGGTGTATTGTGGCTGACTACCGGGAGATTGGCGAAGGATTATGGAGCAGGTTCAATACCGGGAAAGAAGGGACATTGTGGTATTATCAAGAGTTGACGCGCGTCTATCGTCAGTCGGCCAAGCTGCCTACGGCACTTGTCGATGAACTGGAGCGGGTGGTGGGGGAGATGGTGAGACAGGCTGGGAATAAGTGAATCAGTAAGGGAAACAAAGAAAAAGGCCCGAAAATCATTTCGGGTTTTTTTATATAGGCGGATGGCTCGGTTTGTTGTAGGATAATTGATAAGAAAAATATACTGTTTTTTATAAGGAAGTTGCCACCAATTTGTGGCCACTTGGAAAAAGCAATCCGCGAGCGGTAGTTGGTTCCGGGAGTTGGAAATGGTCGGGGTAAAAATTCTGCACGGGCTTGAGGAGAAAGAGATCGACCAACCGCGAAACAATTGGGTAAATTATTGTGCCGCAAAAAACGCTTATGAATTGGTGAAAAATGTTTATACCGCTGACGCTTATTATTATAACCGGGGGCGTCTCCTGCAGGGTTTAGTGCAATTGCCGGCGTGGAGAAAAGGATCCCTTACTGGTAAACGGAGGTGGCGCAAGCTTTGAATTCCGTGATCGTCATCGGCTTGCCCGCTTTTTTCTTTTTTAACTGATGGTAACAGTCTTCGTTAATCGTAAAGTTCAATTCATTACGATACCGCAGCCAGGATTCGTCTAAGTGGGGAAGAAGGTAGGTGGAAACCGCTGCTCTTGCTCGGGAAATAAAACCCTCATCAAGAAAGGCAGCGCGGTGTCGGCAGATCGGACAAAGGCCGAATTCATCTTCTTTGTTACGTTTGAAGATCAGCGGATAAATGGCGCATTCCACCGGTTTGATCCCGGGGTATATCCCCAATTGGCAGCGGTCTTGTTGTAAATAGGTACAAGTGGCCGCTGGGCTCCAACAGTAGATCAGTCCATGGGGAGTGATGATCGGATCCAGGAGGTGCTCAGGCTGAATACCGGTCTCCCGCAAAAATGTTAGTTCGCCGGGGAGGAGGAAGACGGTGGTGGAAAACCCGCGGCTAGTTTCACATAAACCATCACAACCAAGACAAAGAGTCGTACTAGTATCTCCCTGAAAGTTAGAAAAAAATCCTGGTAAAACCGGGATTTGATTAAGCGAAAAGTCGTTTTCATTTCAGCCATCCTTTTATTTTTATATTATCTTGATAGGTAATAAACCAATAAGCCAGATCGGCTAGGGCAAATAACGCATCACGTTGGGTTCCGTGAACCTTTCTTTAAGCGGTCTGTTAAATCGGGCGCTACAAATTTGGGGAGAAAAGAAGAAAGCCGTTTAATCAGTTTTGCCATGTAAACAAGGTTAGGATGCTTCCGCCAGAGTTGCGGTGATTTTTGGAAATAGTGGCTGCCGTCCGAAGGTTGATGGGTATTGGGGATAGTGGAAGTCTCCTTTGTATAGTTTTGAAAAAGATGGCTATAAACATTATCTTGGATTTTCAACAAAACGGGAATGGTCAGGCTCCACTCAAAAAAAGTATGATCAAAAAAGGGGGCACGGACCGGCCGATTATGGCCGAGAATCCCAAAAGTAGAAAGGGATATGGCCCGGCGGTTAAAGTTTCTTAGCCCAAGGTAGATCAGGCCGTTGGGGTTGCCTTTTACCCGGTCGATCTCGGCCACAACTTTTTTTCGGGCTAACGCCTTGATCTCGCGATGGTATTCAGGGCGTAAGAGGGATTCAAATCTGGTCTTATACCACTGGAAATAGATCTTTTCAAATTGTTTATACTGTTCTTTTGGCCACAGCTCCCAGAACTGGGCGGTGATCTCCGAGCCGCCCAGGCGAGCGTCGCCACCTAACCCATCGAAGCAGAGGAAGGGTTCTTCCGGCATGCTGGATAAAAGATTAACGATCCACGGATGGTAACTGGTTTCGAATTGAACCAGCCGACACTTTTGTTGGTGAAAACGGGCGAAATAGTTGGTCGGCAGGGGTA
>JAAYGU010000115.1 GCA_012727535.1 Bacillota bacterium
CGGTTCCCCCGCTTCTTAATGGGAATTCGGAGTCTAACATTCTATTTTTTTAAAGTCATATATTATATTATCATATTAACAAGTTAAGTCAAGTTCTCCCTGTTCTTTGCTAGTATGAAGAGACTGTGGGTTTCTAATACTATTTTTCTCATATTAACTTCCTTATTACTTCTTGTTTTTCCCGAACGCTTCATTTGATATTTTCTGAAACAACTCATAACCTTGAATACGGTTTACTTTCTCCACCATGATCAACATTAAAAGGACAAAGAACATTAAATATAAGGGATAAAACCCCATCCCTACCTGCTCGGTGATAAAACCAAAAAGCAAAGGCATAAAGGTTGTCCCTATATAGGCCGCAGCCATTTGCATGCCCATGATCGTCTGTGATTTATCCTCACCAAAGTTTTCCGGTGTTTGGTGTAACAGGCTTGGAAAAATAGGGGCACAGCCAAGCCCAATTAGAACCAAGCCCAGCAATGACAGTTGCTTACCGAAGGGGAGCATCATAATCATAATCCCAAATCCCGCTACCACCTGTCCGCCGCGGACCATATTTTTAATACCCACATTTCCGGTTATAAAACCAGCAAGCAAGCGACCAGTGGTTATACCCAGATAGAAAATGGCCGCCCATTTAGCCGCCGTTTGGGCCCCAATCCCTTTTTTCAAAACCAAATAACTACTTGCCCATAGACCGGCCGTTGCCTCCAAGGAGCAATAACAAAAAAAACCCGCAAGTATTGGTTTTACCCCCAACTGGCGGCTCGCTGCTTTCAGACCAACAACTTTATTTCCCTTCGCTTCCAAGCCCTGGTCCTTCTGCGTCATCTTCCATAATGGCAAGCTAATTATTAGGCAGAACACAAAGACGGTCTGTACAATTCCAATTGTCCGATAGCCTGAAGGCCAATTAAGACCGCGGGTTAAACACAGTCCCATAATATACGGTCCAAGCGTGGCCCCGATTCCCCAGAAACAATGCAGCCAGCTCATATGTTTTGCCTCATAGTGCAAAGCGACAAAGTTATTAAGGGCGGCATCCACACTGCCAGCCCCTAGGCCATACGGTATACTCCAAAGACATAATAACCAAAACGAATTTGAAAACGAAAACCCAAACAGCGCCACTGCAGTCATGGCGACACTGATCAAGGTAACCATACCTGTACCGAGACAACAGATTAAACGGTGACTAAAAAGACTGGAAACAATTGTTCCACCAGAGATAATCATGGTAATAATCCCCGCATACGAAAGGGGTACTTCTAACACTCCATACATAGAAGGCCAGGCCGATCCCAGTATTGAATCGGGCAAGCCCAGACTGATAAAGGTAATGTAGATAATTGCCAATAAAAGAGAGAGCATTTCGGAACATGTGCTCCTTTCTTTCCCATAACGCCTGTCATTTTAGCATACCTTGTTAATCCATACCAACTATTAGGTGGTACCCATTAATAAATCTCCAGCTGTCCAAAGCTACGGCCCCAGAATGAAAAGGAAAGCTGCTTCATGCGCAAACCCGCTCTGCTCTCCCTCTCTTTGTTTGCTCTGATTCATATCTTCATAGCTTGTTGTTTACGAAAGCATCTTCCAAGTTTTTCTTTATATTATAACCAAATGTTACCTTTATTATATCCTCTACCAAATCCCCCCGCAACTTTTAAAGCAAACACTTATCGCCATTCTGTCCAGTCATTTCTCTTTTCTGCTTCCGCGTTTTGCGGCTCGAGCTTTCCCTGCTCCCCGCGCCAGCCCACAATCACCTTGTTTAATTTAGGTCATCAGCCGGCTTGCCATATTTTAGACATCTCCACATCCTTACAGCAAGCCCATTTAACGCCAAAAACCCCTTCAAGGACATAGGCGAAGGTTTTTCTGATAACACAAGAAATTTTTTGCACAATAAAAAGGGCAACCTCAAGTGGTAAAGTATTTAAATTTGACTTGCGTACTTTCAACATGTTAGGGAGTATTCATTATTTATCGGCCCTTTTCTGCAGTTCAATATAATAAAAAAGTTTTTTTGGGCATAAAAAAACCGCAGAGCATTGCTCCGCGGATTAAAGAACAGCTTCCGTCCGGCATCTAAAAGACTACTGCCTTAACTTCGGTGAGCTTAAATTCAACCCCAAATCTTTTGGCTTGTGCTCCAAACTTCCGCATCAACTCGATCCCCTTTTGCGGCTCGACAAACCACGGGAAATTCTCAATTTCCTCTGTATAAGTAGCCAACCAACCGACCAGTGATTTCTCGAACAGGATCGTGTGTTTTTATGTTTCTAATCTCGAAAAGCATCTGTTTAGTGACAAGTACTGTTAAAAAACTGGTTTTGCTTTGTTCCGTTTCCCTGACACAATATATTTTTCCCAGTCCGAGATACTAGGCCAAGCGCTAATACTTAGTTATCTTTTGATCAACAAAACTGATAAGTCATTGACATTAGTGCCGGTAGGCCCGGTGATCACCAGTCCATCCACGGCCTGTAAAGCGTGGTAAGCATCGTTGTTTTCCAAGACCTCAAAGATGCTAATCCCCTTTTGGCTGAGTTGCTGTTTGGTAGTATTATCCACATAGCCACCGGCGGCATCCGTAGGTCCGTCGGTCCCATCCGAACCAACGGAAAACACGGCCACATTTTCCAGGGTCGAAATCCCTTCGGCCGCAGCCAGGGCTAATTCTTGATTCCTCCCACCCTTGCCCTTTCCCTTCAAGTGGACGACGGTTTCGCCTCCGGCGATAAAGGCTAAGGACCGATCGGTGTCCCGATGATACTGGGCAATTGAGGCCAAAAAACTTCCGGCCTCCCTGGCCTGACAGCTGAGACTGGCGGTTAGAATGGTAGGCTTATAGCCCAATTCCCGGCATGTTTTCTCCGCCGCGACACAAAGCTGGCTCACGCTCCCGGTAATCTTAGTGATCACGTTTGTTAGGGAAGCAGGGGGCTCTATACGCAGCAGTTTTTCTACTCCTTCAGGGATCACCAACCCATACTTTTGGACAATCGCCAAAGCCTCCTGGCTGGTGGAGCGATCGGGATAGGCCGGTCCGGAGGCAATCATATCAAGGGGGTCACCAATTATATCCGAAAGGACCACAGAAAAAACCCGCGCTGGTTCGCACAACTTGGCGAATTTTCCGCCTTTAACTGCTGACAAACGTTTACGGATCGTATTTATCTCCGTAATACTAGCACCGCAGGCCAGGAGCTGTTCGGTTAGATCCTTGAGAATCTCTTCAGAGACTAGCGGCTTTTCAAACAAAGCCGAGCCCCCACCTGAGATCAAAAACAAGCCTGTATCTTCTGCAGTTAAGCCCTGAACAAGCTTGATCGCCTCTTCCGTAGCGGAAAAAGAGTTCGCATCGGGAATTGGATGTCCCGCTTCAAAGATCCGGATCTTGGGCAGATCCCCTTGGGCGTGACCATACTTGGTGATCACCACTCCGTCGCTGATTCGGCCGGCTAATAGATCACAAGCCGCCCTCGACATGGACCAGGCCGCCTTGCCGATGGCCACCAACACCAATTTCCCTTCAGAAAAGTCCTCCCCGCTCAAGGCTTTTTTGACCGCCGTATCCGGTAGGGCGGCGGTGATCGCGGCATCAATAATCTTTTGGGCGTCTTCTCGTAAACTCAAAAGGGAGATCCCTCCTTATTCTTTGCTATTAACAACGCCAAAACATCGTCCGATGCTTTAACGCTTATAGGCCTTCTTGCCTCACCCGTTTTAGATTTGTATCCCAACGTTGCGTAGCGGAAGGCGGTACCATTGTTTCCTACAGCACCTCAGCAATACCATTTAATTTTCGCTGGATTCGGCTCGTCCTCGACGGCTACGGCTCGTAAGGCCGCCGTCATGTCGGCACAGACTTCCTCAGCAATCTCATTATATACTTCGGCATTCTCGTTCAACCCGACGCGGTCATAGGCAATCGCCGCCGCACCGTAGAAGTAAAGTCCGAGGGAGTGGGAGAGTGTATGCACAACTGCCGAGGCCTGTCCGCAGGCGCGAGCCGCCGCTTGCGCGACGGGGTTTGTGTCAAGTTCGCGGGCAGCGGCGTGGCATTCTTTCAAAATGAGGTTCTTAACCTCAGAAAGTTTCACCTTGCCGTCAAGGTAATCACGGGCGGCCTTCAGCGCGTTGCGCGGGCGGGAGTCATGCGGACAATGCTTCTCGAAAATGGGGAGAATGTTTTTCTCGGCGTAGTTAATACACCAGTTACAGATCGTCTCCTTGCCCTGGGTATCAATCAGACGCATAAGCGCGATCGTTGACGGCGCATTCACATCGCCAAGCATTTTACGGAGTTTCTTTTTTGCCATCGGTCAATCCCTCTCTTGTATCGTAACTCGGACGCAATCGCCCGGCTCTTTACCAATCCATATTGTTTCAACGTCTCTTTTACCACTTAGTCCACCTTACCTACTATTTTAGCATACACTTAGACATCGTTTCATGTTTTCCAATCCCTAGGATTACATACTTAAGGGACATTGTTCAACACTTCCTTTAATGCTTATTCTTTTACTTTTCGTAACAACTGTTCAAGTACAGGTATGATAACAGACCATATGAAGAAGAGGCGATTAAGTTTTTACAAAGGATGAGAAGCCCATCATAAACAGAGGAGAAAGCAGTTAAATCTTCCACTCCATCGCGATTCTCCTTCATCTCTAGTTTTTCCAGTAACCTCCGCCCTCTTTCCCACATATAATGGGGAAGTATAGGAGGCAAGTATTGTGGAAGCGCTTTCTGGTCGGATCATCCCGTTCAGCGAAAGGAGAACAGATACCCCCTCTCTACCCAAAGGCATAACTAGACTCGATTTCAGCCTTGGTGATAAGAGGGTGCTTGGTTATGCCCTGCTTCAAGGGATAAAAGGTAGCGAATGGGCAGCGGTTCCACACCAGGCCTTAATCTTGGGAAAAGCCCCGGGTCTCGTCGAGGCCGAAGATGCTCCTGAGCCAAACCACCATAAAGAAGCTGAAAGTAACCTACCAAGAGTTCTCCGCGCTTTGACCAAGGCAGAATGTGGTTCTGCTTTTGTCTATTGGCAACAGGAAGAGGGCCTCTTGTGGCTGGGCAGCGACCGCTATGGGCTTAAACCCTTTTATTATTATCACAACAAGAACGAATTCGCCTTTTCCACTAACCTCCAGTGGTTAGTCCAAACCTCAAAGCGCAAGTTTACCGTGAATTACAGTGCCCTCAGCCAACTCCTTTGCCTCCGTCACCCATTTGGCGATGAGACCCTCTTTCGGGGTATTCGACGGCTTCCCCAAGGCGAACTCCTCCGTTTTTCCGCTGCCGAGGGTAAGCTCCAATTTGTCCTTTTTTTAAGTATCTTTCTTTGCAACCGGATCCCGGGATCACCTTCGAACAGGTTTTAGCCGAAGGACCCGATCGGTTCACTGCTGCCCTGGAACGGCAGCTTAACGGCGCCTCAAAGGTTGTTCTCCCGTTAAGCGGTGGTTATGATTCCCGGATGATCGCCTGCGGCTTACACCGGCTGGGCGTGGACCTTTTAACCTACACCACCCATTAAGATTACGGTTTAACCACGGATACCGTAGCTGCCGCCGCCGTTGCCGAGCTGCTAGGCGCCACTCATCACGACATACCCCTGCCGACCAACTATTTCGCCCGTTTTCACCAGAAAAAATGCCGGTTGGTTCAATTTGAAACCAGCTACCATCCATGGATCGATAATCTTATATCCATCATGCCGGAGGAACCTTTCCCCTGCTTCGATGGGTTAGGCAGCGACGCTTGCCTGGGCGGCTCGGAGATCACCCCCCAATTCTGGACCCTTTGGCGGAAAAAACAATATAAACCCTTTGAAAAGAGCTATTTCCATTGGTATAAGACCTGCTTCGAATCGCTGGTGCGCCCTGAATACCATCGTGAGATTAGAGCGTTAGCCCGAAAAGGAGTTGTCGCCGAGATCGACCGGGTAAAAGGCAACCCCAACGGTCTGATCTACCTTGGGCTGAGAAACTTTACCCGCCGGGCCATCTCCCTTTCTACTTTTGGGATCCTCGGCCACAACCGGCCGGTCCGCACCCCCTTTCTTGACCATGATTTTTTTGAGTGGAGCTTGACCATTCCCGTTACGTTAAAAGTCCAAGGCAAAATCTACAACCAACTTTTTCGTAACTATACAAAGGAAACGTCCGCCATCCCCAATACCCATCAACCCGCGGACGGC
>JAAYGU010000116.1 GCA_012727535.1 Bacillota bacterium
AATCAGTATTGGGATAAGCCACAATCGCCATCCCGTTTCTAAAGGCACCCGCCTGTTTGAAAGTAGGCTCTACCAGCCATTTCCCATCAGTGTCAATATATCCGTACAAGCCCTTTTTATTATCCTTAACAACGGCATAGCCTTCGGAAAAGCTGTAAGCGTCGTAACGTACTTTATACCTATGATCATCCGGCAAAAAGAGTTTGGTCGCGCCTTGGTGGTCAATATAAACATAACCCCTCGGCTCGTTATTACTTCCTTGGTAATAACATAAGGCTAGTCCACTATTGAACCCGGCCCGGATCTCCATTTTTTCCTCAGGCTTAAAATAGATTACTTTTTCCCCTTCCCGGTTGATGAAAAATCTCTCGTTACCCTCAAAGACCAGTGCTAAACCTTCCGAAAACTCATAAGCCCGGTCGAACCTAGCCGGAATGACAAATACTCCATTCTGATCTATATAACCGTACTTCCCGGTAAAATCCTTAACACATCGCAACACATCGCTGTTATAGACCGAGTTCTCCTTTTCCGGGCTATACAGTTTATCCAGTTCATTTTCTAAGGCGGCGATCGTCTCCCGCGCAAGCCCTTTCTCATTCGTTGCTTTCAGATCTGTCAAGAGGTATAAAGCTTCAGTATAATAGCCAACATCCAGATAGTATCGGATCGTCTCGATCATTCTGTCCACATATTGTTCCGGGGTTTCCACGGAAATGTTATCCGGAACTTCCGGTGGCGCCTTTCTGCGAAAAGCACCTTGAGATGGATTCAATGATAGGAAACAAAACAAAATAAGGATAAAAGTTAAAACAACCGCCTTTTCATCATTAACTCCCTCCCAAATTAAATGAAAAATACTCTAAAGTAATTGTTTTCCAATTGTATATAATTTTAACATATATTACAAATTAATTCTACCATATTTTTATGTTGACGCCATGCCAAAACCTAAGCCCTTAATGAGCAAGATAAACCAAAGGTAATTTGCGTTTGGAGGAGATAACGATCCGCTCAAGAATAATATTAATGACGAAAAGAAACTGAGCGCTGAAGGTAGAAGAGGTGTCACGATGACCTTTTCCGGATGGGACCGGGTCGAGATCCAAACGGTAGACGGCTTAAAAACTGCTGTGGCGCCGGTGATTATCTCGGCTAGCCGGGCAACCGATCTGCCCGCTTTTCACGGTGACTGGTTTATGAACCGGTTAGCCGCTGGCTATGTAAAGTGGATTAATCCCTTTAACCAACAAGCCCAATATATCTCTTTTAAGCAAACCCGGGTAATTGTCTTCTGGACGAAAAATGCCCGCCCCTTCTTCAAGCATCTGCCGCAACTAGACAAAATGGGGCTTAATTACTATTTTACTTTTACCGTTAATGACTACGAAGCCGAAGGCTTGGAACCAAATCTCCCCGGACTAGCCGAGCGAATTGAAACCTTCCAACAGCTCGCCGAAAAAATCGGGAAAAGACGGGTAATCTGGCGTTTTGACCCTTTAATCCTCAGTCACCAGCTAACCGTGGACAGGCTGCTCACCAAGATCCAAAACGTCGGTCAGCATCTCCATCAGTATACCGAGAAGTTAATCATTAGTTTCGCGGATATCTCTCATTATCGACGGGTGAAGAACAATCTGATCGCCGGCGGATTTGCCGACTACCGCGAATTCGACCAAGCAAGCATGCTCGCTGTCGCCGCCGGTCTCAAGCAATTAAACCAAACATGGCAACTTGCGATCGCAACCTGCGGCGAAAAAATCGATCTGGCAGCGTATGGTATTGCGCCGAATAAATGTATTGACGACCAGTTAATGAGCGAACTCTTCCCCGAAGACCGCGTTTTAATGGAGTTTCTGGGCTACCAGGTACCACCGCCAGCCTTGTTCCCCTCTTTTCGGAAAGCAATCCAGTCCCGCCGCCGCAACCTAAAAGACCGGGGACAACGCAACGCCTGCGGCTGTATTGTCAGTAAAGATCTTGGCCAATACAACACCTGTATGCATCTCTGTCTATACTGCTATGCCAATCATTCCGCACCTCTGGTCCGTAGGAATTTCCGCCGCAGGGATGTTCAGGCCGAAACTATCGTAGAATTATAACTAAACCTCTGCTTTAAGTTCCTTCCTAAAGGTATATTGGGTCTTACTCAACTCATAGCCGACTCTTTGGTAAAATTGATGGGCTTCTTTTCTAACAATATTCGAATCCAAACAAACCTGGGAGCACCCATGGGCCTTTGCCCATTCTTCAACCGCCTCCAGTAAGCGGCGGCCGATGCCCATTCTCCGGGAGTTTTTCTCCACCACCAGCCCGGCAATCTCAACCATAATCTCCTTATGCAGAGGCCTATACAAATAGGCATGAATCCAACCGGCCATGTCCCCAGCAGCTTCGGCTATATAAACAACATGATCCTCGCGCTTCAGGAGATCAAGCAAGCGGGTTCTAACCTGAGCGGGTTCTTGTTCGGGTCCCAATTGCCCGGCTAATCTGGCAAGTAAGGTAAAGTCTTCCGGCACGGCCAGCCTTACATCAACCTTTCTTTCCATTAGATCTCGCCTCCGTCTTGGTTCTTCGTCTTATAATTCTTTGCATTGGTCAAGATATTTAAGGGAAAACCCTGATCGGCAGCGCACTTTGCTTTCCAAATGAAAAAACCTATATCTTGGTAGCTATATACCAGATATAGGTTTAACTCTATCTCAAAAATAACGTCTCGAACTTCCGTTAATCTTGCGCATAGTTCTCTCTGCAACTGGATTCCGCCCGCCCATTCTCAAAATCTGGCGCTTTACCCCAGCGCACCGGGGAGCATCCTTGCCGATTGTTGTCAGCTAAGCTTCATTTAGCCTGCCCGCGGCGTCAGCAGCAAGCGGAGCAAGGCGCGAAGGAGGACGGAGCGCTCTCGCCACTCGCCGCTGGTCGCTCGTCACTCGTGTTCCAGCAAGCCTCTTGAGTTTTCATCTCATTTATATTCGAGCGACGAGATACGGAAAGCGAAGTGCGAGAAGAGCGAGTACCGCTCGGACTGAGCAAAGAAGCTATGCGAAGCTTTCCCCGCCACCTGCCAACAATCCGGCATATAAATCTCGCTGCTGTTAGCGGCTACGGTCGGCCATCCGGTTCTCAGCCGCAAGTCCAGCCACCGAGACACCGCGCATCGCTTCGCCTAAGCCACGCGACACTTCCGCCAAACGATTGGCATCTTGGTAGTGAGCGACCGCCTCAACAATCGCTTTGGCCCGGGCGGCCGGGTTTTCCGCTTTAAAGCTCCCGGAACCGACAAAAACCCCGTCACACCCCAACTGCATCATCAACGCCGCCTCGGCGGGAATAGCCACTCCCCCGGCGGCAAAATTGACTACTGGCAGCCGTCCTAGATTTTTAGTCTCCCTCACCAGTTCCACGGGTACCCTCATTTCTACGGCTAATCGCGTCAATTCTTCTTCTGAAGCGTTTTTTAGGGCCTCAATCTCTTCCGTTACGGTCCGTATATGCTTAACCGCTTCGACAATATCACCGGTTCCGGCTTCACCCTTCGTCCTAATCATCGCCGCTCCTTCGTTGATCCGGCGCAAGGCTTCCCCGAGATTTCTTGCCCCGCAGACAAAGGGGACCTTAAATTGTGTCTTATCGATATGATAACGGTCGTCCGCTGGCGTCAGGACTTCGCTTTCGTCAATAAAGTCAACCCCCAAGGCTTCGAGGATTTGCGCCTCGACAAAGTGGCCGATCCGGACCTTGGCCATCACCGGAATGGTCACCACCTCCATAATTTTGAGGATAATCTCCGGATCGGACATGCGTGCTACGCCGCCCTCCGCCCTGATATCAGCTGGTACTCTCTCCAATGCCATGACGGCAACTGCACCGGCTTCCTCGGCGATCTTCGCCTGTTCCGGAGTGGTCACATCCATGATCACACCGCTTTTAAAGGTTTCCGCCAGTCCTTTGTTCACAGTAATAGTGCCCTTCTTCGTCATTCGGACCTCTCTCCCTTACAATATAGCATTGCCTAGATAACCTCCGTCTTAGCAAAACACGGCACTTGAGCCCGTGAAGCGACAAGATCGGGGGAATCGTCGGTTAAACTCTCTCTGATCAGCTGTCAATTTCCTTATGTACTGTTCAAAATATTATTGTACAGGAATAATTTCGGAAAAACAAGTCCCCCCCGGGCACCCATCTTTAATAAGTATTTAAATCTCATCCTCCCTCGTCATCTGCTAAGGGTTTCTGGCCTACCATTCCGGCGAAAACAATTCAACTTCCATACCGACCAGGCGTTTAGTCTTTTCGGCGATCGTCGTTTCCTCTGTCTCGACATAATTGAGCAGTTCTTCCCGGGCCTGTCGCGCTTTGTCCAGTCTTAAATTCCCCGTCGCACCGGTATGGGTTTTCTTGCGGATCACCTCATCCGGATCCATGGCTTTTAGTTTGTCCAAATTGAGACCAATCTCTTTATAGGCATCGCGGAAAGGCATTCCCTGGGCGACCAGCTCGAGGGCCGCGTCGGTGGCATAAATCTCCGGAATAAAGCCGGCGCGTAAATTCTCCTCATTCACCTTGACTTTACTCACAGCCTGATCCATGATCTTAACACAACCGAGACCGGTATTAATCCCCCGCAGGAATGGTTCCTTCGTCTCCTGAAAATCCCGGTTATAACCGGAGGGCAAAGCTTTAATAATACTTTTAATCTGAAGATTGCAAGCAGCAATAGTCGAAGCTTTCGCTCTTAACAGTTCTAGCGCACAAGGGTTTTTCTTCTGCGGCATAATACTACTCCCTGAGCAGAGGTTGTCGGGCAGGGTGAAGTATCTAAACTCCGGCATCGAGAAGAGGATTAAATCCTGAGCTAGTTTACTGAGAGTAAGAATGACTTGTTCGACGGCATCCAGGATGATCGACTCCATCTTCCCGCGGCTGTTATTGGCATATAACACGTTATTCTGAACCTTGGCAAACCCCAATATTCGTCAAGCGCTGCAGCACATTCAAAAAGAGGAGCAGCAGCACGGCGAAGG
>JAAYGU010000010.1 GCA_012727535.1 Bacillota bacterium
AACTAACCACCAGCATGAGCAGGAAGCATCCCACCAGCGAACCGCCGATCATCAACCTGAGACTAGCTTTTGTTTTCATCGCTCACCTACTCCAACGGATCCTCGGATCAAATATGCTGTAAGAGAGATCAACCAGTAAATTGAGGGAGACTACTACTCCGGCTAAATACAGCGCAATGGCTTGAATTAACGGAAAATCACGAAAACTGATTGCCTCAATGAGCAACCGGCCGATCCCCGGAAGGGCAAAGACCTTTTCCACGATGATACTCCCGCCTAAAATATCGCTACTCATCAGCCCTAGTACCGTAACAACCGGGATGAGGATGTTTTTTAGCAGGTGAACATAGAGCACCTCTTTCTCCGCTAAGCCTTTCGCATAGGCGGTCCGAATATAGTCGGCCCGTTTTTCCTCAACATAGGCGGTACTAACATAACGGGTCAGCACAGCTACTTTCGGCAGGGCAACCGCTAAAGCAGGAGGGACTAAAGAAGCCAGTGCCTTGAGCCAATCCTCATCCCAGGGAATAAAAGCTCCCGGGGTAAAAAAACGGAACAGTTTGGCAAAAGCCAGCATCATCAGGATCCCCAACCAAAAAGAAGGAATAGCGGTTCCAAGCTGAGCAACGACCGAGAGCATAACTCCCTGTTTTTGCGCATGGTACTTCCCAACGGTTAGACCAAGAGGAAAGCCCAACAGCACAATAAAAACGAGGGCCAGCCCTGCAACCGGCAGTGTTACTTTCAGGCTCTCGACCATCAATCCCCGTACAGGTTGACCATAACGGAGGGAGTTGCCAAAATCTCCGCGAAAAATCCCACCAATCCAGTGTAAATAGCGAAGGTATAATGGTTTATCCAAACCCAACTCTTTTTCCAAGGCTGCCACCTGCTCCGGCAAGGCTTCCGCACCGAGGATTACCTGAGCCGGATTACCGGGGATCACTTGGAAAACTATAAAGGTGAAGAGCGAAACTAGCCACAGAGTCAGCAGGAACGAAAATATTCTCCCCGGAATTGTACTCATCTTGCTCACCGTGTGTCGTTATTAGTAAGGTAGACAGTCGACATGTCCTGAACATATAAAGGATACAGACGATAACCGGCAACCGTTTTCTTCAGGGCGACTAGATAATGGGGGTCCATCAGAAAGACGGCCGCGGCCTCTTCCGCTAGAAGCCGCTGGGCCTCTTTATAAAGAGCCGCCCGTTTTGGCCGGTCACTTTCGGCCGCCGCCAGTTGGTTCAACCGGTCAAACTCAGCATTTTCGTAATTAAAAAAGTTATTGGCATAATCCGAAGTATATCTAATCAAGACTGGGAGCGGATCAAGTTTTCCGGATAAACCGGTGATGGTCATCTCATAATCCCGTCCTTGATAAATCCGGTGTAACCAGACTGCCCACTCGACCAATTCGATCTCGGCCTCGATCCCAACCTTTTTCAATTGTTCGACGATGATTTGGGCAGTGTCAACGTGAAAAGAGTAGTTGGACGGTACAGACAAGACTGTACGAAACCCTTCAGGGTAACCGGCTTCCGCCAATAATTGTTTGGCTTTTGTAATATTATGAGGATATAAATCCTCTAGGCCAGGTTCGTAAAATTCAGCCATTGCCGGACTAAAACCGGAACCAAGTTTGGTCCCAAAGCCAAAGGCCGCCAATTCGATCAGTTCATCCTTATTAAGGGCATAATTGATCGCTTGACGGACCCGCAGATCATTATACGGTGGCCGCTTAAGATTCAGCGCCAGAACTTGCACCAAATTCTGTTTCTCTTGCAGTGTATAGAATTCTTCGCTCAATTCCGCAATCCGGTTGGGCTCAATCCGCGGAAAAATGTCGACCGTGCCGTTTTTCAAGGCAATCAATGCCGCCTCGCGGTCGGGGATGATTCTAAACTCCACTTTATCCAGTAAAGGCAGCCCCGCCTGCCAATAGTCTGCGAACTTCTCCAGCACGACCCGCTGCCCGGGCCGGTATTCAACAAACCGAAACGGTCCGGTACCGATCGGCTGCGTATTAAGGTCTAAATGGTCCTTGGGAATAATCATCGCCGTCGTCAAGTTGCTCAGGAGGGCAGCATCAACTTCTTTCAGTCTTAGTATAACCTTTTGGGCCTCGGGAGTCTCTACCGCCTCCACCTTAGCGAAGAACGGGGAAAGCGGCTGCCCGGTCTGAGTACCCATTAGACGTTCCAGAGAATATTTGACATCTGTGGCAGTCACCGGTTTACCGCTATGAAACTTGACCCCCGAACGTAAATAAAAGGTGTAAGTGAGACCATCCTCCGTCACACTATAGCGCTCAGCAAGCGCCGGCAAAAGAGAACCGTCCGGAGCCGGTTTTAACAGCCCTTCATAGACATTAAACATCATCTCAAAGGTTCCGGCGGCTGCCGCCAGATGAGGGTCCAAATAATCGGGATCTTGTGGAACAACTACAACCACTTTATTTTCTGTTTCTTCCTTCCCCCCCTTGAGAAAGACCGCCGCTACCATGATGATTCCGATCACTAATAACAGATAGAAAGGGGAAAACCTTCTTTTCATCGCTCTTTCCCTCCTTCAAAAATAGAAAAAGCCTTCCGGCGAAGGCTTTACCTACATAATATAATTAGCCCAGTTTCGGACCATCAGGTTCCGAACAGGTTGGTACAGAAATATAGATTCGTAGGTCTGGTTCTTTCGCCGGATACCAGCCTTATATATGCCCAATTATAACATGACCCTTATCCCGGAACAAGTGCTCCGCGTAAACTTCCGGTAACTAAAGGTATTTTTTCCTCGTTCTAAAGAATGGTTTAATTCCGAACTTAATCAGGAATTTGTCTTATTCAATCTATCTTTTACAATCATGGCTGGCCTTTATATAAATATAAAAAAAGGAACGTCAGCATGACGTTCCTCTGGAAAAGACTTAGGATCGATCCTGGCGGTCAATTGTAAAGCGGGCGATCGCCCCTACTAATTTTTCGGCCATGTTTCTCAATTCTCCAGCGATCAGCTTAACGGTTTCGGCAATACCCGATTGTTCCTGGGCGGAGGCGGAAACCTCTTCCGCCGAAGCCGCCGCCTCTTCAGAGATTGCGCTAATATTAATGATCGAGCTGATCGTTTGGTCTTTAAATTTATTAATCGAACCGATCTGCCCCGTCATATCACTCACCCGTTGCACCGCGCTATCCATAGCCACCACAATCTGCTCAAAGGCTTTTCTAGTCATTAACACCGCTGTATTTTGTTCCTCTACGACCTGAGAAGCCTGCTCCGCCGTTTCCTTGGTAAGATGGGTGCGATTCGCGATATTTTTTAGAATGCCGTTAATCACCCGGGCGGATTCTTGCGTCTCGGCGGCTAACTTATTAACCTCATCCGCCACCACGGCAAACCCCCGTCCAGCCTCACCGGCCCGCGCTGCCTCAATCGCCGCATTGAGCGCCAACAAGTTGGTCTGCTCGGCAATCGTACCGATCGCTTCGGTAATCCGACTAATCTGTTCGGCACTCTCATTTAGCTCTTCAATATGACTGACAATATCACGGGTAATATCATCAGCCATTCTGGTTTTTTCGATCAATAGTTCTACGGCTTCCTGAGCGTTGACACTCAAGGCTCTGGTCGAGCTGGTAATCCCTTCAACCTCTCTTGCTTTCATGATAGTAGCATCGATCAACTTGGCCAAATCAGACATAAAGCGTGAGGTCTGCTCCGCCTCCGAGGATTGTTCCAACGTTCCTTTACTAATCTGTTCCATCGCCGCCGCCACGGTGACCGCAGCTTGAGCAGATAACTCTGAATTGTGCTCCATGTCGACACTGCGCCCACGCACCGCCTCGATGGCGTCTTTTGTATCCTGGATTAACTGGGAGATCTGCTCCATCATCCGGTTAAAACTGTTACCAAGTACACTTAGCTCATCTTTACTATTGATTTGAACCCGTACAGTTAAATCTCCGGATTCCGCTTCCTTAATCGCTTGTACCACATGATCCAGAGAATGGGTAATGCTATAGGAGACATATAAAGAACCCAGCAGCGCAACTATAGCACTTAGGATCACTAATAGCCAAGTAATCCAGGCCAGATTTCTGGTCTCCCGGTAAAGATAAGCGGTCGGGGTAATCCCCAAGAGGGACCAATCATCATTAATCCTCATATAGGCAATTTGGACCGGCTTTTTATTAAAAACATCGCGAAAAGTCATCTCGAGGTCCTCACCGTCAAGTAACCCCCGGAGATGATCTTTTTGTGCTATTAGATCAATTATATTACTGTTAATCTGTGTTTTAAGTGGACTGGAAATAATCCGAGCCCGTTTATCAACCAAGATGGTAAAACTACCATCGAACTCTTCCTCAGAAATACTGCCAATGTCATAGAAATATTGATTTAAGATAGTATCAATACTCTTTTCCTTAATAAAGAAAAAGACATTACCCAAAACGGCTCCGGTCGAAGGGTTTTTGATCATTCTCCCTAGCACGAGGTGGTAGCTTTCTCCTACTTCATCCGTGATCGGAGGGAACCAAACCGGCGCTCCGTCAGCTAAATTCACCATTTCATTCATTGACGATTCTTTAAATTCCGCTTCAAAAGTCGTCGAAACCGCCACGCCCAGATCAACCAGCACGCCGTTGGTACTCAAAAATCTAATGGTATGGAGGTCGGAGTCGGAGCCAATCAGGGCATGCATATACCTTTCCAAGTTTCTCCTCGTCATAAAGCGCTCGTATCCTTCCGAAAAGGTAAAGTCATTAAAGAGCTTATTAATCTCCGGATTGGCCATTATCCCATAGGAGAGGTCCTCATATTTTTTTACGATCATCTCCATATGCTGTTTACTCTTGGTTAAACTATCGATCGAGTAATATGTAATCTTATCAGTAATAGCATCCCGCGAACTAAAAAAGACAATCGGCCCAATAACGAGAATCGGACCCAGGGAAATGATGAGAAAAAAGACAGTCAACTTCCTTCTGATTGAAAGATTCTGCATAACCTTGCCCAGTATTTTATCGATAGGTTTAACTATTTCTTCAACGAGTTTCCTCTGTTTCATGTTATCACCCCAATTTAAGCTGAATTGTCTTCAACCACAAAAAGAGCATGTGGAATGTATAGAACATTTCTTGCTGTTATGTTTCGATTTCCTTTCTGTTTTCCCTTTTTTTTCTTCGGCATTTACACAAAAAAATAAGACCTTTCGGTCATTCACCCCTTAAAAGAGTGGAAACAGTCACGGCCGTATAATCTTTCTCCCGCAGATGGGTAAGGATTGGCTCGAGAGCGCTCACGGTCGGCACCGTCGGGTGCATTAAAATAATCGCTCCGGGTTTCAATTTCTCCACCACCCGCCGGATAATCACCTCCGGTGCCGGCCGTTGCCAATCAATCGTATCAATCGTCCACATGATCGTCCGGAACCCTAGATCAGCAGCCACCGCAACAATCTGCTCATTGAATTCCCCATAAGGGGGAGCAAACAGTTTCGCTGGCTCGCCTCCGATGACCTCCGCCAGCAGCCGGTCATTCTCCAGCACCAAGCGGCGCAGTTCTTCTCTATTCATGCGTAGCGGATGACCATGATATAGTCCATGGTTGGCTATTTCGTGGCCTTCCGCCGCGATTCGGCGTACCATCTCCGGAAATTTTTTGACCCACGCTCCGTCAAAAAAGAACGTCGCTTTCACCCCGTGCTTTTTTAAGATCGCAAGCATCGCCGGGAGTTCCTCCTCCCCCCAAGCCACATTAATGGTCAGGCTCACCCGTTGATGTGTTGTTGGTCCTTGGAAGACGGGAGAAAAATAATCTTTGCTGACGGTTGCCGGGAGCGCATAGGTAACAAGGCTGAGGCTTTCTCCCGGAGCCGCCGATAAGACACTGGTAATCGTCGCCTCAATATCAACCCCCAGTCCGTCTTTCTCCGGGATAATTTCTCCGGTTTCCGCAAAATAACCGGCATTCCGCGGTTCAATGGAGTAAAACTTCGCGAGTTCAGTTACGACTTTCCTCACTTCCTCCGGTAAAAGCCGGGCCATAGAATGACCTTCCAAGGTAACCCCGTCCTTGACCCCAAACCATTGCCGTTTGGCCTGCGGCCAGTGGGTTGCCAGCCCGATACCTACCAACACCAACATCAACCAGCAGGTAAAGAGCACTACCTTTTTTCGTTCTAAGATAATCAGTCTCATAACCGCTCCCCCCACTCCGGATTGAGGTTAATGAAGGCCGGATCAATCTCCACCCCAGGCGTCCTTCTCCGCCGGGCGCTCTTTTTTTGGTGTTGTCGTCCCGTATGATCGGTATAGGTTTCCCCGGTGAGGACGAGCTTCGAGACCGGCACCAGGGAATATCCTCGTTGTCGCAAAGCCGGGATTAACCGAGCTACTGCTTGGGGGGTATGTTTGCCGGCATTATGGAACAGAATAATCGAACCGGTCTGCACCCGGCTCAGCACTCGGTTAAGCATCGCCTCCGCACTCAGATTTTGCCAGTCCAGCGAGTCCACATCCCAGATGATCGTGGTGTAATTACAAGCCTTCGCTGTTTCGATTACTTTGTTATTGTACTCCCCGAACGGCGGTCGGAACATAGTAGCATTCTGTCCGGTCAATTCCTTGATCAATTGATGGGTGCGTAATAATTCCTCCGTAATTTGCTGAACGGAAAGATTGTTCATATGCGGGTGGGTGTAGGAATGGTTCCCAATTTCATGGCCGTCAGCTGCAATCTTCTTCACCATCTCCGGATATTTTTCCAGCCACAGACCGCAAAGAAAAAAAGTGCATCGGACCTGATTATCCCGTAAAATCCGGAGTAATTCCTCTGTTTGGTCGGCCCCCCAGGTCGCATCAAAAGTAATTGCCACTTTAGCCTCCTCACTCTCGACTGAGTAGATCGGAATAATCCGGTTACCCAACAAAACAGAGACTTGCCGCGCCGCTTGGCGTAGCACCACCGGATGCGAATAAAACCAAAAAAGGAAAGCCGCCAGTACACCCAGAACAATGGCCTGTAGGCGTGAAAGAACAAAAATTCGCACTTGTCGATCCCTCTTTATCTTTATCGATAAAAATTATGATCAGAGAGCGCGAGGTAGAACCGAAAAAGCAAAAAACAGATCCACTCGGATCTGTTTTTATAGTCTCATAACTGTGGTCTACTATCTTTTTTGCACGGCTTCACCAAGCACAATGGTGGCCACCCGCTCCATAATCCCCGGCGGGCCTAGCAGTGACGGGAGTTCTTTTAATTCGTTCCTCATCTCCGCGCGGAGCCCTTCAGTTTCTAATAATAACCTAAACTGAGCCACTAGGTTCTCGGTGGTAAGCTCATGCTGGATCAGTTCTGGCACTACGCGCCGGCGTTTAATTAGATTAGGGAGGGCTACCATCAGCGGTTCCTCTCTTTTCTCCTCATTCATCAAGATTTTAAAGAGAAAAGCCGATGCTCTACCCAGCCGGTAGATTACAATCATGGGCATACCCAGCAGGGCAGCTTCTAGAGTAGCGGTACCGGACGCTAAAATCCCCAGTTCGGCGGCTGCCATTACATTATAAACCTCCGAACTATCCACCGTCGAAACCAATCCGGGGTACGACGATAGGTAGGGTCCGATCAATTCCCGCCCGATCGTCGGTGCCACCGGCAGGAAAAAACGGAGCTGCCGGTCGACGGCGGCCATTTGGGAGATGGCTTCGAGCATTACCGGCAAGAGTTGCCGGACTTCTTGCCGCCGGCTGCCCGGCATGAGCAAGACCACTTTTTCCTCTTTGGACACATGGTGATAGCGCCGCCAACGTTCCGGTTCAACCGTCGGTGTAACCCGGTCGATGAGGGGATGACCGACATAAGTTACTTTGACCCCATACTCCCGGTAGAAATCAGCTTCAAACGGTAGTACGGAGGCGATATGAGTCACGCACCCAGCCACCCGTGCCGCTCGTCCTTTGCTATAAGCCCATGCAGAAGGGGGAAACAGGCAAACAACTGGGATCGAAAGCGCGGCCGCTTGTTCGGCCAATAAAAGATTAAATCCGCCAAAATCAACCCAGACCATCACGTCGGGGCGTCGCTCTTTTAAAAGGCGGGTTAACTGTTTCAGATATTTTTTGAAGACCAAATACTTCTTCGCCGCTTCCAGGTAACCAAAGGTACTTTCCCGTGTTGGGTCAATGATGATCTCCGCCCCAGCCTCGGCCATTAAAGGACCACCCATCCCCCAGATCTCCGCCGCCGGGTCCTGCCGACGTACCGCCCGGATTAGAGCGGCGGCATGCAGATCACCGGAGTGTTCTCCGGCCGAAAAAAAATAGTTCACTCTTGATACCCCTCTTCCTCACGCCATTCTACTTTAATTACTCCCGGCTTAACTTCGAAATTAACCAGCCGCAGCGGCCAGGGTACTGCCAACGGAAACTCCCAGGTCAGTTGCTGTGCATAATTGGCGAAAAGCTCCGCCCAGAGAGTAACCCCTCCTACTTTTAACCCCTGCGGCTTTAGGCGCAGACTATAATCGGAGGCTTTCTCCAGAGAAGCCGTAGCGCTAAAAGGTAATCTTCCTAGCCCGAAAAGACTCAACGTCCCCTCAAGCATAACCGCTCCTTCTTCTAAAAAAACAACGGGCTCAAAAGCAGGGAGGTCCCGGCGGATGAGGGCGGTAAGTTCACTCTCTGAGAGGTTAAAAGCCAGATGAGTCTCTTCCAGTTTTTTGATTTCGACCCGCTGCTGAAAAAACAACGCACCGGGCGCGAGCTGCATCCCTTTGCTGTGGAGGGAAAGCTCTTCAAAGACCGGTCCCTCAGAAAAACCCAAGCGCCGTGCGGATAAAGAGAACTCGCCGAGGCGCCCCTTGAGAAAATCCCCCACCGAGAGCGGAGCCAGTTCTAACGCCAGGTCTTCGACGACCGGCGCTTGTTGCTCAAGGGCTGACTTAATCTCATGTTCCAGCGCCCGCGTGAACAGCGCACCGCTGGTCAAAAAACCAGTGAACAAAAGGATAAAGCCAATCCCGATCAGCCGTTTATCCACTTTTTAAACCCCTTTTTCTTGGGATTGCCCCTTGGTCGTTCGTCGCTCCTTGCCGATTAACCCACATTATACTTGGAGCGCAAAAAGGCCTCAATAAAGAGATCAATCTCCCCATCCATCACCGCCTGCAGATTACCGGTTTCTACTTCAGTGCGATGGTCCTTGACCATGGTATATGGACAAAATACATAAGACCGGATCTGGCTGCCCCAGGCAATCTCTCTTTGCTCCCCTTTGAGCTGGTTGATCTTCTCCTGTTGTTCCTGGCGTTGGCGATCGGCTAATTTCGCTTTTAACAGTTTCAGCGCCGTCTCTTTGTTTTGAAATTGCGACCGTTCATTCTGACATGAGACCACAATTCCGGTCGGTAGATGGGTGATCCGGACGGCGGAGTCAGTCTTATTGACATGTTGCCCACCGGCGCCACCCGCGCGGAAGGTATCCAGTTTGATCTCTTCCGGTCTGATCTCAATCTCAATCTCATCATTAATCTCCGGCATCACCTCAACCGAAGTAAAGGACGTATGACGCCGGCCGGAAGCATCAAACGGCGAGATCCGCACCAAACGGTGGACCCCTTTTTCGCCACGCAAATTACCATAGGCGTTTTCCCCCTGGAGCAAAAGGGTCGCGCTTTTAATGCCAGCTTCATCTCCGGGCTGCAGATCAATCAGTTCGACCTGATAGTTGTTCCGTTCCCCCCAGCGCGTATACATGCGTAAAAGCATACTCGCCCAGTCCTGCGACTCCGTTCCTCCCGCACCGGGATGAATCGTCAGATAGGCATTACTCCGGTCAAACTCGCCCTTGAGCAGCGTGCGCAATTCCATCTGGTCTAATTTGGAAAGGGAAGCCTTGACCGACTGTTCTACCTCAACAATCACTTCTTCCTCATTTTCGGCTATAGCCAATTCCAATAGATCACTGGCTTCCTGGAGATTCACTTCCAATTCGGTGACGGCCTCAATCTCAGCCCGCATCGAGTTTAATTCCTGCAAAACACGCTGGGCTTTATCCTGGTCTGACCAGAAATCCGGTTGCGCCGTCTCAGTCTCCAGAGTTTTCACCCGTTGACTTTTGGTATCGAGGTCAAAGATACTCCCTCAATTTCTTAACTCTTAAGATTGCGTCACTGATCTGTTTCTTCAATTCAGTCGGTTCAATCATCTCATCAACTCCTCGCCACATTTATCCAACTGCGATCGGCTGATCAACTAAGGTTGCTCCTCCTGGAGAGCTCCTGGTTCACGCCCCGCAACATTTTTTATATTTCTTGCCGCTGCCGCACGGGCAGGGATCATTACGCCCTACTTTCTTCCCAGTCTTCCTCTGCACGACCTTCGGTTCTCCATCTTCACCCCGGTTGGTAACGATCTTTCGCACTCTGGGCTGAGTCGGCAGCCTTTCTTGGGTTAACTCAATCTTAAAGACGTAGCGGATCACCTCTTCCTCGATCGCATGGAGCAGATCCTGGAACATTTGGTAAGACTCGATCTTATAAACGATTAACGGATCCTGCTGTCCGTAAGCCCGCAACCCAATCCCGTCCCGCAGGTCATCCATGTTTTGCAGGTGCTCAATCCATAAGCGGTCAATCGTCCGCAGCATCACAAGGCGCTCAAAAGCACGGAGCGTTTCCGCGCCGGTTCTCGCTTCTTTCTCAGCGTAAAAATTGGTAGCGGCGGTCTCAAGATGCTCTTTGAGTTGTGCGGCGTCACCGCCGGCGGCCGCTTCCAGCTCGGCGCTGGTCATCGTTTTCGCTGGTAAAAAGAGTTGCTCCGCCGAGTTTAGAATCGACTGGTAGTCCCATTCTTCCGGGAGGCGGGCATCGGTATGCGCCAGCACTAAGCGGTCAATCACCCCGTGGAGGGCCTCCAGAACCTGGTCTTTCAGATCGGCGCCCATTAATAGTTTTTGCCGTAAACCGTAAATCGTCTCTCTCTGCTTATTTAAAACATCATCATATTCCAAGACTTGTTTACGGATCTCAAAGTTCCGCCCTTCCACCCGTCGCTGCGCATTCTCGATCGCCTTGGCGATCCGGGGATGTTCAATCGGCATCTCTTCCTCCCAGCCTAACCGTTCCATCCATTGAACAATCATCTCGCCCCCGAATAAACGCATGAGTTCATCATCCATCGCCACAAAAAACCGGGAAGAACCGGGATCCCCTTGACGACCGGCCCGGCCGCGCAACTGGTTATCAATCCGTCGGCTCTCATGACGTTCCGTCCCTATAATATGCAGACCCCCTAGGCTAACCACCTGATCGTGTTCCTTTTCGGTTATGGCCAAGGCCTCTTGTCTGGCTGCTTCAATCTCTTCTGCGGTCGCTTCTTCCAGCTTACCGCGGGCTTTTAAGAGCTGCTGGGCTAAGGCCTCCGCATTACCGCCCAGGATAATATCCGTCCCCCGTCCAGCCATATTGGTCGCAATCGTCACCGCTCCCAACAGTCCGGCTTGGGCAATAATCTCCGCCTCTTTCTCATGGTATTTAGCGTTTAAGACTTGGTGGGGAATATTTTTCTTTTTTAAGGCCGCCGACAGCGCTTCCGATTTTTCAATCGAGATTGTCCCGACCAGTACGGGGCGGCCGGTTTTATGCACTGCTTCAATCTCTTCGAGCACCGCCCTAAACTTCGCCTCAGTGGTTTTATAAACCACATCAGGATAGTCGGTCCGGATCATCGGTAGATTGGTCGGGATGACCACCACTTCCAACCCGTAGATCTTTCGGAACTCCTGTTCTTCCGTCTCGGCCGTACCCGTCATCCCCGCCAACTTTTCGTACATCCGGAAGTAGATCTGAAAAGTAATCGTCGCTAAGGTCAGGCTTTCCCGTTCAATCTTCACGTTTTCTTTCGCTTCAATCGCCTGGTGCAAACCTTCGCTGTAGCGGCGGCCAAACATTAAACGGCCGGTGAATTCATCCACAATCAGAACCTGACCATCCTTCACCACGTAATCCCGGTCTCGCTTCATCAATTCTTTGGCCTTTAAAGCCTGGATCAGGTGATGAACCAGATTGGTGTTCTCCGGCGCGTAAAGATTTTCGACCCCCAACATTTTCTCGGCCTTCGCCACTCCTTCTTCGGTCACGGCGACCGTCCGCGCCTTTTCGTCCACCGTATAATCTTCTTCCCGTTTTAAACGATTGGCTACCCTGGTAAATTGGGCATAAAGTCCGGTTGATTCCTCAGCTTGTCCAGAAATAATCAACGGGGTCCGGGCTTCATCTATTAAAATGCTATCGACTTCGTCAACGATCGCAAAATGAAGCGGACGTTGGACCAACTCGGACTGGTCAATGGCCATGTTATCACGGAGATAATCGAAACCAAATTCGTTGTTGGTCCCGTAAGTAATATCAGAATTATAAGCGGCCCGTCGCTCTTCTGGATTTAAATGATGTAAAATAACGCCGACCGACAAACCGAGGAAGCGGTAGATTCGGCCCATCCATTCGCTATCCCGTTTGGCCAGATAATCATTGACCGTTACAACGTGCACCCCCCGGCCAGTGAGAGCGTTCAGGTAGGCGGGAAGGGTCGCGGCCAAAGTTTTCCCTTCACCAGTTTTCATCTCGGCGATCTTCCCTTCATGCAAAACAATACCGCCGATCAGTTGCACATCATAATGTCTCTGCCCGAGAGTTCTTTTCGCGGCCTCCCGGACAGTGGCAAAGGCCTCCGGTAACAACGCCTCTAGTGTTTCTCCCTTGGCCAGCCGGCCTTTAAACTCTGCGGTTTTACCGCGTAAGGCCTCATCGGTGAGCTTAACAAACTCCGGTTCCAGCGCATTAATCTTATCCACCAGCGGAGCTATCCGGTTTAGTTCCCGCTGGTTGGTATCCCACATATTCTTAAGGAAACTCAGCATTAGATCATTCCTCACTTCCAAATCGCCAGTTTAAAGGGTGGCTCTCTTTCTTTCTAAACAATTATCTAGCCGGTAACGCCTGCCGTCAGCTGCCCATACCTCTAGCTTATAATTAACAGAACGTTAAAGAGGGTAAAAGGTTTCCCTGATCTTTGTCATTATAACATTACCGCTGCCTTGAAACAACAACCTAGTCTTTTTACACTTCGGTCCGGCGTCGCCGGCGCAGGTAAATCCGTTGTCCACCGAGCGCAACCAGATAACAGAGACCAGCGATCATGACAATGACCGCGCCAGAGGGTAGGTTGAGGTGATAGGAGAGGACCAAACCCGACTGGGTAAAGAAGAGGCTTAACAAAGTAGCCAGCCCGATCATCCTCCCAAAATTAGCGGTCAATAAACCAGCCACCGCGGCGGGGAGCGTAAGAAGAGCAATTACGAGGATTAAGCCGACTACTTTACTCAAGATGACAACCGTTAACGCTATCAAGCAGAGAAGGATAATATAAAGCAGCTCCACCGGCAAACCACGGAGACGAGCGTATTCTTCATCAAAGCAGATCAGGAGAAAGTGGCGATAAAAAACCGTTACAAGCAGCAGAATAATCAGATCCAAGACCAAAAGGACCTTTAGGACGGGACCAGTCACCATCAGAATATTCCCAAAGAGAAAACTCATTAAATCCACGTTATAACCAGGTGTCATCGCTATAAAAATAATTCCGACCGCCATGCCGACCGCCCAAAGGGCGCTAATGACGGTATCCTCGTGCTGCTTCGCTTTTAAATTAACCAAACCGAGAAGAACGGCTGATAACAAAGCCGTAATCACCGCGCCGCCCAAGGGGTCCACCCCGCAAAAATAGGCGACACCCATCCCCCCCAGCACCGCATGGGCAATCCCGCCGCTGATAAAGGTGATCC
>JAAYGU010000117.1 GCA_012727535.1 Bacillota bacterium
ATGTTATAGTTATGATTAGAGATATTGGTAGGTGAAGAGTTTGGAATTGAAACAGATTGAAATTATGCCCACCAGAATCCGCGTGGCTTCCATTCTCCGGAAAGCAATTTTGGCCGGCGAATTCCAGTCCGGGCAGAAACTTTCCCTGACTGAACTAGGAAAAAACCTGGGAGTATCCCGTACCCCGATCCGGGAAGCCCTACAGATGCTAGCCGCTGAGGGACTAGTCGAATTACGCATGAACAAAACGGCCGTCGTCAAGAAGATCGATACCAAATTTATCTTAGACCACTATGAAATGCGGATTCTTCTCGAATGTGAAGCTGTTGTCCGTGCGACCGCCAACCAGATGGATACCACCGCCCTCGCCGAGCAGCAGAAGAAGATCTTGAATCGACTGGATGAGCTAACGGAAGAAGAATATATTGCGTATAATCAGGTGTTGCACACTTCGATTTGGAAGGCGGCCGACAACCAAAAGCTCTATAATATTCTGATGGATCTTTGGAACGGACCCTCAATCGGCAAAACCACCAGCACGGCTGAGCACCGACTGCGTTCGATTGAAGAACACGGGGAGATCATCCAATTCATCCAAAGCCGGAACCCACAGAACGCTAAACAAGCCATGGACAAGCATATCCGGCGCAGTATGAATAATATCCTTGAAAGTTATAATTTTAAGTAGCGTAAAGCATAAACGAAAGTAAAAAATAACCCTGCTCTGGATGGACAGCGCAGGGTTATCTATTAGCCGCTCATACCTCTTCGCGATCTTTTCATTATTGTTGAGAATTATCCCGTAGACATCGGGCGTCAAGATTCGCCGGAAAACCCGGCGATTTTTTTTAGCCGATCTTTAGACGGCCGTTGTTCTCCGTTAAGGGAAAAAACCGGGGGCGCTCTTCAGGGGTCCTGTTCGGGGAATGCAGGGTCAGCATCAACCGGCCATCAAAGGTCGTAAAGACCATCCCGTGACCGCCGTCTTGTTTATATAATGGTTCCGCCTCATGACGCCACGGCCCGAGAATCTTCCCGTCGGCGCTACGCGCGATCCCAAGAGCGTAACCTTCTTCTCCCCAGCTTGACCAGAGCATTAAGAGCTCCCGCCCGGCGGTTTGGTAGAGAAAAGGTCCATCAGTGACGAAACCATCCTTCTCCACCCCGTCAAACCTCCGGCGGAGCGGCCGAGACCAAGGTGCTGTTGAGGCTTTAAAGAGCAAAACCGGGACACCCACCGTCCTTTGTAAGTTCCGGTCCAGGCGCTGGGCCCAGATTTCGCCATCAACAATCTGGACCCATTCTCGACAAAAGACGAGCCAAGAGTCACCCTGTCGGTCCAGATGCAAGGTTCCGTCCAGGCATTCCCAGTCCCGGGGCGTAACCGGTCCCTGACTGTGAGGCGTAAAGGGACCGGCCGGGGTCTCGGCGACCAGGATCTGCGTGCCCCGACAGACTCCCTCCGCTTTGAAACTGGCCAACATGTAGTAGCCTCCGTTATAGGAGAAGACCTCCGGCGCCCAGAAATTCCGGTCCGCCCAAAAACCGGGCTCCGGACGAAAAACTGGGATAGGACCCTCCCACTCCTGCAGGTCTTTACTGGTATAAGCATCAAATCCGACCGCTTGTTCCCCCCAGCAATTGGGGTCGGTCGTTCCGTATAAGTAATATAAACCTTCCCTTTCGACCGGAAGGATAAAGGGGTCTCTAATTTGAATCGCACTACTCTGCAAAAACACTCACCTCCCGCCCGCTCTTGACTAATATATTCCTAACCTTAATCCGGGCTCACCCCGGAAGACTCCTGCTTCTCCCGTTCCTTCCTAATCCTCCAGTCGCACCGCCGAACCGGTGACTTCCAGCTCTCCAGCGAGAACTTCCTTCCCAGTCAGTTCCCTGCTCCGTTCATCCGGCTGCTGTCCGCCGACGTAAATGATGAACTGCCCTGGTTCTAGCCAACAGTTCCCTGCCTGATCGAACATGGCCAACGCCCTACGGTCCAGAGTAACCTTCACCTGTTTGGTAGCGCCCGCTTCTAACCGAATCCGTTGAAAGCCCTTCAGCGCCCACCGCGGCCCCGGAACCGAAGCTTCCACATCTTTGACATAAACCTGCACGACCTCTTCCCCCGCCCGCTGCCCCCTGTTTTCCACTTCGACCGAGACGGTAATATCTTCCCAGTTTCCACTGTCAACTTTCTGGGGGTTAAGGCACAGATTCCGATAACCAAACTCCGTATAACTCAGGCCGTACCCGAAGGGATAAAGCGGTTCCGCCGTCATATAGCGGTAGGTTCGACCCTCCATCCGGTAATCAGTGAACGGCGGCAACTGGTCAACGGACTGCACAAAGGTGACCGGTAAACGCCCGGCCGGGTTGTAGGCACCGAAGAGCACTTCCGCCAGAGCGGTCCCGCCTTCTTCCCCGGGGTACCAGGCTTCAATAATCGCCGGGACTTTCTCCTGCGCCTGATTAATCGTCAAGGGGCTTCCGTTCAGTAATACCAAAACCACCGGTTTACCGGTCGCCAGCAGCGCTTGGCATAGTTCCTCTTGGACACCGGGCAAGTTTAACGTGCTCCGATCCCCCCCGGCGTCGGAATTGGCGGCAGCTCCTTCTTCCCCCTCCAACTCGGGAGAAAGGCCTAAACACAAGATGACGACATCCGCCCGCGCGGCAACTGCCAGGGCTTCGGCAAAGCCACTGGTGGGCAGTTCGCCCCAGTGCCTTTTTTGCGTTTCATTCAGTTTACAGCCTTCGGCATAGAGGACTTCCACCTCTTCCCCCACCGCGGTGCGGATTCCGGTCAAGGGAGTGACATAACGCGAAGGAAGGCCGCTATAATTGCCTAATAATGATGGTTTATAATCGGCATTCGGACCGATGACGGCGATTGTTTTAATCTCTTCTTTGTTCAGAGGGAGTAAAGAGTCCTGATTTTTTAATAACACAATCGCTTTTCTGGCCGCCTCTAAGGCCAGGGCGCGGTGTTCTGCACAATCATTCCGTTCAAAAGGAATGGCGGCATAAGGGACCATTTCCGGCGGGTCAAACATCCCCAGTTTCATCCGGGTCTTCAGTAAGCGGGCGAGGGCTTGGTCGATCGTCTCTTCATTGATTAAGCCCTGTTCGACAGCGTTTAAAAGATGCTGGAAGACCTCTCCGCAGTTTAAATCACACCCGTTATTCACCGCCAGGGCCGCCGACTCTTCCGGCGTGGATGTGATTTTATGGTGCCGGTGAAAATCCCGGATTGCTCCACAGTCGGAGACGACATGACCGGTAAAGCCCCATTCCCCCCTCAGAATCTTGGTCAAAAGGGTTGGACTGGCGCAAGCCGGTTCACCATTCACCCGGTTATAGGCGCCCATTACCGCCTCCACTTTTGCTTCTTTAACGGCCTCCCGGAAGGCCGGAAGATAGGTCTCGCGCAGATCTTTCTTACTGACCACCGCATCAAACTGATGGCGCAAAGGTTCCGGCCCACTGTGAACGGCAAAATGCTTAGCGCAGGCCGCTACCTTTAAATAGCGTGGATGCTCGCCCTGCAACCCACGGATAAAAGCGACGGCGAGTCTGCCTGTTAGATAGGGGTCCTCACCATAAGTCTCCTGCCCCCGGCCCCACCGGGGATCGCGAAAGATATTAATGTTCGGGCTCCAAAACGTCAATCCTTTGTAAATCCCCCGGTCTTCATGGCGCGCAAACTCATGGTGTTTAGCGCGGGCCTCGTCGGCAATCACCGACCCCACCCGGTACAATAGATCCTGGTCGAAAGCAGCAGCCATCCCGATCGCCTGGGGAAAAACTGTCGCCACCCCGGCCCGAGCGACGCCGTGCAAGCACTCATTCCACCAGTTGTACTCGGGTATTCCGAGCCGACCGATCGCTGCAGAGTTAAAGACCATCTGTGATACTTTTTCTTCCAAGGTCAGCCGGCCGATTAGATCCTTCACCCGGAGAGCGAGCGGCTGCTTGGGATCCAGGTAAAGCGGGCCTCCCTTGTCCTCTGTCTTCATTTTGAAACCCCCTTTATTAGAATCTTTTGCTCCTAAGCTGTTTGTACGAAAAAACCGGCGCGCTGCTGCGGCGCCGGTGATCAGAGTTGATTTGTCAAATCGTAGACGGGTTAAGCGCCAGCCGAAACCGAAGAGTGGTGTTTCTGGCCTTACTCCGCTCGAAACTTGCCCTTAGCACGCAGGGCGGGCGCAATCCGGTCAATCCGGTTGGTCCAAATACCCCCGGTATAGTTGGGCGGTAATTGTTCCAGATCTTCCAGAGTATCAAAGCCCTCCGACCAGCGTCCATCCCCTAAGACCAAAATCACTCGGGTATTCGCCTTATGCATCCGGGCCAAAAAGCGGTGGGGCCAACCCCAGAGAAAACGGGCATACTTTAAAGGCAACTGCAACTGCGTATTCCGGATCGCAGGCGGAACATACCCGGTCCAACCCAGCGCTAGATATGAAAGAAGGGCTTTTTTCATCGTCGCCAGCGACATGACCCGTAAGTGAGGGAGTCTTTCTTGTAGAACTGCGATCGGTTGAGCGCCCCCGTAGACTGTCAGCTGGGCTAAGCGTTCCGCCGGTAGATGCTTTAAATATTCTGCCAGTACCTCTCCCTCTTTCGGGTCACCGCTTTTCACATGAATTAAAAAAGCGCGGTCAGGAAAATGGGTTAAGACTTCATCCAAGGTGGGCATCATTCCGACACCCTGCCCCCGGAAAGGAAAGGTCTGCCCCTGATCGGCGGTATAACCATACCCGATGTCCAGCTTTTTCAATTCCGCCATGGTGTAATCCCGGACGGCACCTTGCCCATTGGTCCGGTACTCCAATACGCCGTCGTGAAAAACGGCAAACTGCCCATCTTTAGTCAGCTGAATATCGAACTCCACCAGATCGGCACCGGCCGCAAAGGCCGCCGCCATCGAAGGAATCGTGTTTTCCAGGTAAGGGTGTTCAGGGGGATAAATCCGGCGTGCTGTATTCGTATTCCAGGCAATCCCCGCCATGGGAAAGGTTTGATGCATTCCCCGGTGGGCAACAAGCAGGGGTTTTTCACCGGTCGGCCGCACGAGATAAGAAGTATTATTAAGATAGATGAAGCCGATAATCATGAGCAGAATAACTAGTCGACGTCTTAATTTTTTGGCCATTCTTTACTCCTCCTACGTGAGCGTTTGGTCGCACTTGCGGAGCAAGAAACTTACAAGTGGTTTTCCCTTAAGTAATTTCCTAATTGAAGCTTTTAATCTTTAACTCCGCACTTTTGATCGTCCACAGAGCAGAGCAATACGATCTATTACAGTTATATAATAGTTCTGCTCATTAGGCAATGCCCCCGCCCTCAATAACTCTTAAGATTATACTGTAAGTAACTTAAGCAACAGGCAAGGACAGAGCTGAATATTTATCTCCGTAGCCGCTTTAGGACCAAAAAGACAGGGAGAGGATGATGTTTAAATTTTTTCCGGACCAAATGAACTTTTACTCTGGCTCCTTCGTCATAGTAGTGAGGTGATCGTATGGCCAAAGAACTTCTGCGTTTTGAAAATGTAACCAAAGCCTACAGCGTGACTCCGGTCATCAATAACCTGTCCTTTTCCGTCTACAAAGGTGAAATCCTCGGGCTCCTCGGCCCGAACGGCTCCGGAAAGACAACTACGATTCGCCTGACGAACGGGGTGATTTACCCGGATACCGGCCGGATCACCCTCGATGGTTACGACCCAGTCACCCAGGGGGATGAGGTCCGTCAAAGATGTGGGGTCTTAACCGAGTCAGCCGGTCTCTACGAGCATCTGACCGCCCTAGATAATCTACTTTTCTTTGCTGAACTGTATGAGGTTGACGCCCCCAAACAGCGCGCTGTTGAACTGTTGACCGATTTTGGCCTGGCCGCGGTGGCCGAAAAAAAAGTCCAGACCTTTAGTACCGGAATGAAGAAAAGGCTGGGCATCGCCAAAGCCCTCTTGCACCGTCCGCAGGTGCTCTTCTTAGACGAGCCCACCACCGGTCTGGATCCAGAGGGTACCAGGGACCTGCTCAATTACATCAAAAAGCTAAACCAAAAGGAGCAAGTAACGATCCTGATCGCCACTCACTTGCTGAAACAAGTGCAAGATTTATGCCATCGTTTTCTCTTCCTCCACCAGGGGGGGTTGCTGGAAGCCGGTACGTTTGCCGAACTGGAAACGAAGTATCTCCGGAGCATCAGTCTGCAGGTGGAGACTGATCTGGAGGTCGGGGAGAACGAATTTGCCGGATACCGGATCATAGGTCGAGAACCCGGAGTGCTCCGCTTCCAGCTTAATGGGAAAGCGGAAATCCCACTCCTTTTAAAAGAGATTCTGCAAAGCGCAGCCGTCTATTCAGTGGTGATTGACGGTCGGAACCTGGAGACTCTATACTTTAAAGTGAGGGAGGCGAAAGAATGAAGGCACGTGCAGTAAAGGCGATTATGCGCAAGGACATCACCGCAATCAGTAGTAATATTCAAATCTGGCTCCCGATGATCTTTGTGCCGCTCATCTTTAGCATAGTCTTGCCCTGTATCCTCATCCTTCCCGCTCGTTTCTCCGCCCTAAGCAAAGTAGGAAATATCGAGCCAATCCTGGACTTGTTGTCCAATTTACCCCCCGGAGTACTCCGGGAGAAGGTGCTCTCCTTGAACACCACTGAGCAGCAACTGATCTTCTTCAGCGTTAATTACCTTTTTGCCCCGCTATTTCTCTTAATTCCCTTGATGTCTGCCAGTGTCATCGGGGCCAATAGTTTTGCCGGGGAAAAGGAGCGCAAAACCATGGAAAGCCTCTTATTCGCCCCGCTTGATCTGCCTAGTCTGTTCGGGGCCAAGATCCTGGCTGCCTTCTTACCCGCGCTCCTCCTGACCATCCTCTGCTCCCTCTTTTATGGGATCATTGTTAATGTTGTCGCCTACCCTCTGTTCAGAGAGGTGATTTTCCCCCAAGGAAACTGGCTTGTTCTCCTCTTCTGGGTCACTCCGGCTTTGAGTTTAGGGGCAATCTTAATTAATGTATTCATCTCGGCCAAAGTGAAAGGCTTTCAGGAGGCCTATCAACTGGGCGGTCTGGTCATTTTACCGCTACTCGCACTGATTATCGGGCAAATTACTGGCCTGTTATTGGTC
>JAAYGU010000118.1 GCA_012727535.1 Bacillota bacterium
ACCTAGGACTACTTAACCAGATCTTAATTCGACAAATATAAAATAGTATCCTCTAACAAATTATTTACGTCAAAACCGGTAAATTGTTCCCGCCAAGTAATTTTATCTTACATTCGTAAAAAGCCGCCTCCACTTACAGCGCCGCCCGCCAGCCCCCATCGACATAAATGGTATGACCATTGACATAATCGGAAGCCGCCGACGACAGATAGAGCGCCGTACCGATCAATTCCTCCGGCCGGCCCCATCTGCCCATGGGAACTTCTTGTCTTACCCATGCATCAAACTCCGGATCATCGGCCAGCTTTTGGGTTAAGGCCGTCAAAAAATAGCCCGGCCCGATCGCATTGGTTTGAATATTATAGCGTCCCCATTCGGTCGCCATCGCTTTCGTCAGCATTTTAATTCCGCCTTTAGCTGCGCAATAGTTGGCAATCGACGGACGCGCCGCTTCCGCATTCAAGGAGCTAATATTGATGATCTTGCCCCGCCGGCGTTTGATCATATGCGCGGCCACACACTGCGAAACATAAAAGACTGCATTGAGATTGACCTCCACCACGGTGGTCCAATCTTCAACCGTCATCTCTTCTAAAGGCGCTCGCCGATGAATACCGGCGTTATTAATCAGCACATCAAGTGGCCCCACTTCTTGTTCGATCCGGTCTATACACTGTTTGACCTGTGGTTGATAGGTAACATCAAAAGCGTACCCAACGACTTTCCCGTACGCGCTAAGCTCGTTCTGGACTTGCTTCACTTTATCCTGATTTCTCCCGTTAATGATGACCAGCGCTCCCGCCTCCACAAACCCACGAGCCATACCCAAACCTAACCCCTGTGTGGAGCCGGTAATTAAGACTCTCTTCCCCTCGACACTAAACAGGTTATGCATACTTAATCACCCTCTTTTTCTTCTTAAACTAAATATGGTAAAGTTCGGTATATAACGACTACTTTACCATAATAAATGGCCTTTCTTGTAAATTTAAGGAGACAACTCACCGCAACCCAACCGAAAATCTTGTGTTCCCCTCACCCAACCAATAAATAATTATCCGCACAAGTCGGATAATTATATAATACCATAAAGTGATGGCAACTTACACGTTAACAAGGACAAATCATCGCCGCGTGTAAAATTACTGTAAGTTTTAGCCGAAGGTATCTTCTTACAAAGAGGAGAGGAACCTCTCATTCCCATAGAATGACTATACCCCACAAGGAGAGATAAGTTCCTCAGAGATTTATTTCGTTTATTAGAGACGAAAATCCTTTGACATTTGCTCAGTTTTCTGGTATATTAATATAAGAATTTTTCGGGGCGTGGCTCAGCTTGGTAGAGCGTGCGGTTCGGGACCGAAAGGTCGCAAGTTCAAATCTTGTCGCCCCGACCATTTAGGCAATAACCAACCACCCGCATTAAGGGTGGTTTTTTTAATTCGCAGCGTTTATAATTAAAGCCCTAGACATAAAGCCTAGAGCTTTTTGATTATGGCAAGAATTTATCTTAAATTATAGTTCAAGTAACTCCGACCTTAATTGGCGGTTGCTCTTTTTTTTGCTTCCTTTCTGTGTTGAAGCCCAGAACCAACTAAGGCACCCATTGACAAAAGCAACAGCACGAGGGAGATCGGGTTGGTCCAAAGCATGGAATAGGAACCGCCCGTAAGGGTAAGCATTCGCCGCAGGTTGGATTCGGCCATGGGTCCCAGGATAATCGCCATTACAAACGGAGCGATCGGGACTTCAATTTTTCTAAAGATAAATCCGATTACACCGCAGATCAGCATGATCCACACATCAACCACACTGTTGTTGATCGCGTATGCCCCCAAAAAGCACAGAAGCAAAATGATTATCCAAAGCGTTCTCTGAGACAATCTGTTGATCAGCTTTGCCGATCCTTTTGCGGTAGCCAGACCCACAATCAGGATGAAGATGTTGGCAAGGATCATTAAACCCATAATATTTATAACCAGCGGACGATGCTTGATAAACATCAATGGGCCAGGAACAACAGCATACATCATTAAAGAACCGATCAATACAGCGGTTGCAGCATCACCGGGGACACCCAGGGTCATCATGGTCGTCATCGCCCCCCAATCACTGCATTATTGGCCAGACAGGTTACGGAAAGGGCTTCAGCAGAGCCTTCACCGTACTGATCTTTTTCTTTTGAAATACGCCGCGCCTGATCCCACGAAAGAATCGAAGCAATATCTCCCCCTGTACCGGGAACGGCCCCCCCGAAGAGATTAGGCGCAGGGAACGA
>JAAYGU010000119.1 GCA_012727535.1 Bacillota bacterium
ATCCCCAGGGTCGGTTCATAAATGAGCAACCAAACCATACCTATTGCAACGGGAGTTGCTACCATCGGTAGGAGGAAAAGTGTCTTCACTAGGTTCTTGCCTTTAAAATTTCTATTCAAGAAAACAGCCAGCGCCGTTCCCAAAACCAATTGGATCGCCACAGAGCCGAAGGCGAGAAACAGAGTTCTACCGGTAGCATTGATAAACCGTTCGTCTTTAAGTAAGTCGAGATAATTTTTTAGCCCGATAAATTTAGGGGGGATTGCCCCCATGCTCCACTCGGTAAAACTCAAATAAAGCGTAAAGAGGAGCGGGAACATAACCATCAGGAGAATGAATAAGATGGTGGGTGCCATAAAGATGTTGTATGCGTTTTTCTCGATCCAGTTCTTTACCATGTTCTCACCACTTAATGCTTATTACAATTTTCAGTACTTCTAAGTTGGTTCCGATCTGTAGAGGGGCGTGAAGACTGAATTCAGTCTTCACGCCTTTGCCTGTTTTAGAATTGGCTATTTTCCCGATCAATTAAGGCTTGGAATTCTTGATGTGCCCGGTTAGCCGCTTTGGTCGGATCGCCACCCATAATTGCTTCGATGATCGGCACGCTGATTATATCTCTGGCCTGTACCACGTTGATCACGGTCGGACGATCGCCAGCTACAGCCACTTCACGCGAACGCACCATGGCATCGAGTAATTCCGCCGGCCAATCTTTGGTTGCTTCCGGATTATTCCAGGTTGATTCTCTACAACCAGGGTTCTTGACCTGCTGCGCCATTTTTACATCCATCTCTTTCGAGGTAGCCCACTTGATAAATTCCGCCGCAGCGGCTTTGTTTTTGGAGAACGGGGAGATGGCGATGGCACCCGAGACGGCATAGAACGGCTTCCTGCCGGCCGGACCCGCAGGCATAATTTCATAACCGGTTACGCTAGCCACGACTGACTTATCCTGATCGGTGACGTTGGCATAAATAGCATCGGCATCGGCAAACATCGCGACCTTACCCTGCGCAAAAAGAGCAGCTGCTTCGGGCCAGCTCATATTGATTACACCTGGAGGACCGCATTCGCGTAATAATTTACCATAGAATTTAAATGCTTCGATTGCTTCCGGCGTATTAATTAAACTTTCTGTTGCCGTATTAAAGTCCCCACCAAAAGAGCGTAGGAAGGTAGAGAATTGTGTTACACATTGATTGCTTTTTCCTCTGCCTACGAAGCCGTAAAAGTCATTCTTCTTATCCGTAAGCTTTAGGGCTACTTTATATAACTCGTCCATGGTCTGTGGGAATTCGGTAATCCCGTGCTTTTCAAAGATATCTTTTCTGTAATACACGATTTGGCTCTCGGCAACAAGGGGGATCGCGTAGAGCTTTCCGTCTTTAATACATGATTCAATAGCGCCGTCAAAGAAGTCATCTAAATCGTATTCTTTATCATTAGCCAAATATGGTGTTAGATCTTCAAACCATCCATTTAAGCTAAATAACTTCAAGTCATTCAACGGCCTTACGAAGAAGAGATCTAAACTATCTGTCCGAGAAGAAAGTTCGATCGTCACTTTGTTCGTAAACTGATCCGTACCCAGCACTTCCATTTGCACTTTGATTCCAGTTAGTGCTTCGAACTCTGGTAAATGCTCTTGAATTGTTCTCTCCACACACGGTTGGTTAGCAGTTACAAATCTTAGGGTTGTGCCCGCATATGGTTTGGCTGGACTAGATAATGTGGCCAGCGGGAGCAAGGTCATTAACAAAACTAACCCTAAAATAATCGATAGTGTTCTCTTCAATTTGCATTCCTCCTGTAAAAGATATTTTTCATGAACAGATTCCCTTTTTTCTCTTTACTTGGCTTTAAAACATCTACCACCGCTGAGCAGGGAAGCTGCATGATTGCCCGGCGCTTCCCACCGGACCCGCCCTAGTTCCAAGCTACCGTTTTTTTACCCTTGATCAAATTCACCGCTGAAAGCTTAGCCCACAAACACCTGGGAGTTGAATCTACGGCTGAAAGTATGTATAATTGTATCAAAATGTTTTTTTAGCACATTCTACGACTGAGGGTAATATTTTTGTCTCACGCTCAAAATCGGTTGCTTTTCACCAAGGAAGGGTAGAATAAGAATCGTTTTCTATCACCTTCCTTTCGATACTTTATTTTTTAATATAAAAAAGTATTCTACGTAAGTTTCATTTATCCTTTAATTTTTATTAAAATTCTTTTCTGCATAAATGATGGTTTTATGGTTTTATTCCGTTTTCTACTCCGCACACCCCTCCGCACACCCCAGTGTTTTCTGGGACCGGATCCTATTTTAATAATCCCAGTTCTCAATGGAGAAAAGCGCCTCCAACGCCATGGTATAAGCCCCAAGCAGGGGTGGATCTTCTTCCATCGAGGAGTTCACCACTCTGACCGTATCAACAAACTCTTTCAGCACATATTGATTCATCGTTTCTACCACCGTCCTGGTAAACTCTTCTCCTGTTTTGGGTACTTCCCCCCCTAGGATAATCAGGGACGGGTTAAAGATGCTGACCAGGTTAGCGGCAACAATCCCCACCCACTCTCCGGTTTCTTTCAGAATCCTTTTCATTGCGTCGTTCTCGAGGAGTGGAGGAAGCGAAAGAGCTTGTAGATTAAGCTTACTCCTGTGCAGACCATGCTCTTCAAAAACTTCTTCCGGGATCTCTTTTTTCATCCGCTCGATGATTGCTCTAACTCCACAGATCGCTTCAATGCAACCAGAGCGTCCACAGGTACACTGCGGTCCGTGTTTGGGAATTAAGGTCGTATGCCCGATCTCACCAGCATAACCTTTAATCCCATGGTAAATCTCGCCGTCAATGATAATTCCGGCGCCAACCCCCACCGAAAGGTTAATATAGATTAAATTGTGATAACCGCGCCCGCTGCCATACTCTTTTTCCGCCAAAGCCGCTGCGTTTGAAATGTTTTCAACGTGGACCGGAATCCCGTAGAGGCGCTTGGAGAGCATTGCCCCCAAAGGGACCTGATCCCACTGCAGGTTCGAAGAGTGCACGATCACCCCGCGTTGAATATTTATCAACCCGGGCGAAGC
>JAAYGU010000120.1 GCA_012727535.1 Bacillota bacterium
CAAGCCGGTGGTCCAACGGTGTTGGGAAGTAATCCCGTTTCGGTGCGGTCGAAGGTGATAGAACTCTTAAATGATTGCGGTCCGTCGACCGGACTTTTCCATGAGTATGAGTTTAAACTGGCTAAAAAAATTTCCGAGCATTACAAAACGGTGGAGATGTTCCGGATGCTTGGTTCCGGGACAGAAGCCTGTATGGCGGCGTTCCGAGTGGCGCGGCTGGCGACGAAAAAGAAGTACATTATTTAGATGGGCGGGGCCTACCACGGCTGGAGTGACCAACTGGCCTACGGGATCCGGGTGCCCGGCTCGAAGTGGACCCAAGCCGGGGGTGTACCGCGGAACTGTTTCAAGTATACGCAGGAATTCTTCCCCAATGACCTGAATGATCTAGAGAGAAAACTCCGCCGCAATCAGCTGCGCGGTGGGACGGCGGCGGTGATGATCGAGCCGGTAGGGCCGGAAAGTGGCACCAGGCCCCTCTACTATGACTTCAATAAAGGAGTGGAAGCATTGTGCCGTAAGTACGGTGCGCTCCTGATCTTTGATGAAGTAGTGACCGCCTTCCGGATCGGAATGTCGGGTGCCCAAGGTTATTACGGTGTTTCCCCGGATTTGACCGTCTTTGGTAAAGCTGTGGCCGGTGGTTATCCGAGCGCCGGCGGTCTGGGCGGGAAGAAAGAATACATGAAACACCTCAGTGCGGGGATTGCCGGGGGCGGAAAACATAAAAAAGCCCTGGTTGGTGGTACAATGGCAGCCAACCCCTTAAGTTGTCTCGCCGGATATTATACCCTTTGTGAGATTGAGCGGACCAATGCCATCCCCAAAGCGGGGCAGTTCGGGGATAAATTGACGGCTGGCTTACAAGAGTTGATCGCCAAGTATCAGCTGCCGTTTGTCGCCTTTAACCAGGGTTCCATCTGTCACTTGGAGACAGTCGGTACCATGCATTTTGCCATCAACTGGCGTAAACCATGGCGGATTCCGGCTATTTTAAAAGCCACCTCCGAACGGAAGAAAGAGATGGAGCATATGGGCGCAGCCTATATGGCGGAAGGGATTGTCACCTTGGCCGGAAGCCGGCTCTATACGAGCGCGGCCTACGAAGACGAGATGCTCCCGGATATCCTGGCCCGGTTTGAAAATGTCTTCCAAAACGTGGCGGTTAAGGCATAAGGGGAGATTGTAATGGAGATTAACCAAGCCCGGAACGAGGTTTTGAAAGCCGGCCTTAAGCTGGTAGAAGCAGGTTTGATTGCGCGGACCTGGGGCAATGTCAGCTGTCGCGTCGACACGGACAGCTTCGTGATCACCCCCAGCGGTCGGAGTTACCAGTCCTTGACAGCGGAGGATCTGGTTCAGGTTCAGAACGATGACCTCAGCTACCAGGGGACGATTAAACCATCCTCCGAAATGGGGATCCATGCCGAAGTCTACAAGCTGTTTCCTGAGGCCAACTTCGTCATCCACACCCACCAGGAGAACGCCTCCATCATCGCGGCGACGGCATTGAAAGAGATCCCGGTTGGCAGTGCTGACCCGCTGCTCGGCGAAAAGGTACTCTGCGCCGCTTATGCCCTACCGGGGACGAAAGCTTTACGCAAAAAGGTCCGTCAAGCGTTGGCGGAGTCCACTGGGCAAGCGGTGATCATGAAACACCACGGTGCGCTCTGTTTCGGCCGGGATGCGGAGGAGGCCTTCGCCGTGGCGGCGGCATTGGAGAAGCTCTGTGCCGACCATGTGCTCAATCAGTATCGAAAGCTGAGCGGCACCACAGAGTATAATCCCTATGCTCTGGCGGCCTTGGCGCTCGGGCAAAACAGCGTGGCCCTCCTCTCCCAGCTTACCCCAGGGGAAGAAACCTATGGCGACAGCCGCCGGGAAGGGACGGGGCTGAGCCTGGAGGATGGGGAGAAAGAACGGGAGATTTTTGATGAGCAAAGGATCGCTGGCCAGCTGGCCGAGGCCGGGCTTTACCGAACGATCTATCGGCAAAATCCGTCGATTAATGTGATCCTGTTCACCGCTACCCCGGAGATCCGTGCTCTATCCGCCGCCGGTCTTCCGCTTAGACCGCTCGTGGATGATTTTGCGCAGATCATTGGGCTCAAGGTCCACACCTTTGCTCCGGAGGAGGTCGACCGGATCGCCCGGGCACTCAGTAAATCCGCTGCCGTACTGATTAAGAATACCGGTGCCTTATGCTGCGGTGCCACTGAAGAGGACGCGGCGGCAGTCAAGATGATCCTGCAGAAAAATGCCAAAGCCTTAATCGGCGCTTCCTTATTTGGTATAGTGCGGCCGCTTAACCGGTTTGAGAGTATGCTCATGCGCTATGTTTACCTCAAAAAATATTCCAAGCAGGCCTTTGTTTCCGGCACGGAAAGCCGTCACCCATAAAAAGCCGGGAAAGGAGTTATGAGATGAGTACTTTTGTCATTGCCTATGACGTGGGTACTACCTCCATGAAAACCTGCCTTTTTGAACTGACGGATCAGATCAGGCTGCTGGCCGATGCGGTCGAAGGTTATGAGCTTTTTATGATGGATAACGGCGGGGTCGAACAGGACCCAGAGGATTGGTGGCGCGCAATGTGTGCAGCCACCAAGAAGGTGTTGGCGGTGAGCGGCGTTACTCCCCAGCAGATTGCCGGCCTTTCCTTCTGCGGCCAGATGCAGGGGTTGGTACTGGTCGATGAGCAAGGGGTGCCGGTCCGGCGGAGCATGAGTTATATGGATAACCGGGCGAAGCAAGAGCTGAAAGAAGGAATGGGACGCGGACTTAAAATCGCGGGGCTGAACGGTTATAAACTGCTAAACTCCATTCGGATCAGCGGGGCAGTGGCGGCCAGCGTGAAAGACCCGGTCTGGAAGTATAAATGGGTCGAGCGGCACGAACCGGACAATTTCCGAAAAGTCTACAAATGGCTGGATGTAAAGGAGTATTTAATCCTCAAAACCACCGGTGAATTTATTATGACCGAAGACAGTGCCTTTGCCACCTTGCTCTATGATACCCGTCCCGGTCGCCGGGGGTTCAGTAAAAAGATCTGTGCGATGTTGGGGGTCAACCTCCAGCATCTGCCCAGAGTCGTCAATTGCACCGATCTGGTCGGGCGGATCACGCCGTCGGCTGCCGCGGAGTTGGGACTTAAGGCAGGGATTCCCGTCTTTGGCGGCGGTGGCGACGCCTCTTTGATCGGCGTAGGGGCAGGGGCGGTCAAAGAAGGGAGCACCCATATTTATTTAGGGACTTCCGGTTGGGTCTCCACGGTTGTCCGCCGTCAGGCGCTGGACACCAAGAACATGATCGCCGCGATCATCGGGGCCCACCCCGCCTATTTTCACTACTTCGCCGAACTAGAGACGGCCGGGAAGTGCTTGGAGTGGGTCCGGGACCACTTGGCGTTGGATGAGATCAACATCTACCTACGGGGTACAGACGGTGGATCGCTGGAGACCGTTAATATGAATCTATATGACTATATGATGCAGGCGATCAAAGAGGTGCCGCCGGGTAGTAACGGGGTGATCTTCACCCCCTGGCTCCACGGCAACCGGTGCCCGTTTGAGGATCCGAACGCCCGGGGGATGTTCTTTAACATCAGCATCGAAACGGGCAAGACCGAGTTGATCCATGCTGTCTTAGAGGGGGTCTGTTATCACTTAAGATGGCAGTTGGAAGCGGCGGAGCGGAAGGTGAAAGCAGCCCCAAAGATCCGGCTGGTTGGGGGCGGAGCATTAGCCCCGCTCACCTGCCAGATCCTGGCCGATGTTTTGGGGCGGGAGATTGAGACCGTCGACCATCCGCAGAATAGCGGTGCCGTGGGCGCGGCGCTCGTGATGGCGGTGGGGCTGGGGCTTATTCCCGACCTGACGGAGGCCGAGCGTTTGGTCAAGATTAAAGAACGGTATCTTCCAAATCCAGAGCATACAGCCGTCTATGACCGCTATTTCCCAATCTTCAAGTCTTTATATTATAATAACCGGAAAGCCTTTAGCTTGTTGAATGGGTAAGGTTAATATTGACTTCACGGAAAGAATGAGATTATTTCCGTGGGCTAAAAAACGGGTAGCGCAACTTTTTGCCGGACGGTTTCCGGATGCAGATGATGAAAAGGATCTTCCCAGCAAGCGCCCGCTCTCAATTGGTCGGGGTTTGGGTAGCCCGAGGAAAAACGACGAATGGTATTGGGGTGTGCACGCACAAACCCAAAGGGGACAGGGGGAAAGAAAATGTTCAAAACCGTGGCCAGGCAGAGGGAGTTCTTTCTATCGGGAGCGACGATCCCTTATGCTTTTCGCGTGAAACAACTGAAGACCTTGTATAAAGCGGTCAAGCAGAATGAAGAACGGATCATAACAGCTTTACAGCAGGATCTGGGGAAATGCCCGTTTGAGAGCTACGCTACTGAACTTTCACTGGTCTATGCGGAGATTAAACACACCCTCAAGCACCTCAAAGGCTGGATGAAAGCCCAACGGGTGCCGACTCCGGTCACCAGTTTCGGCGGCCAATCCTTTATCCACCGGCAACCATTGGGGGTAGTTCTGATCATGGCCCCCTGGAACTACCCCTTCCAGTTGACCATCGCGCCGCTGGTCGCCGCCATGGCGGCCGGGAATTGCGTGGTCCTTAAGCCTTCTCGTTATGCCCGGCAGACCTCAGCGCTCCTAGCCAACCTCATTGCCGAGCATTTTCCCCCGGAATACATTGCTCTGTTTGAAGGCGGGAAGGAAGTCAACACCGCCCTCCTGGAGAGCCGCTTCGACCACATCTTCTTCACCGGTAGCGTGCGGGTGGGGAAGATTGTAATGGCGGCGGCGGCTAAGCATTTAACCCCAGTCACCTTGGAGCTAGGGGGGAAGAGCCCCTGTCTGGTCGATCAAACGGCAGACCTTGAAAAAACGGCCCGGCGCATCATCTGGGGCAAAGCTTTGAACGCCGGGCAGACCTGTGTGGCGCCCGATTATGTGTTGGTGCACAGCACGGTGAAGCAAGCCTTAATCGCGGCGCTGCAAAGGGCGATCAGTAAGTTTTTTGGCGAAAACCCGCTTCATTCGCCGGATTTTGGGAAGATCATTCACGTTGCCGCCTTTGACCGTTTGCAGGGGATGCTTGAGGCGGAAAAGGAAAAGATCATCACCGGCGGTACTTGCGACCGGGCGCAATTAAAGATTGAGCTCACCCTGGTGGATAATCCGGCCCTTGATTCCCCACTGATGAGCGAGGAGATCTTCGGGCCGATCCTACCGATTATCCCCTATGAGCAGCTGACAGAGGCCGTCGAGATCATCCGAGGGCGGGAAAAGCCGCTGGCCCTTTACTTGTTTACCAAGGACAAAAACCTGGAAACGTGGGTGGTGAATAATCTGCTCTATGGCGGGGGCTGTATTAATGATACCATCATGCATGTGGCTAATCACTATCTACCCTTTGGCGGGGTGGGGGCCAGCGGGCTCGGTTCCTACCATGGGGAAAAAGGCTTCGCCACCTTCTCCCATACCAAAAGCATCCTTAAGCAGACCTTCGCCTTCGACGTCCCGTTCAGGTATGCCCCTTACCAAAACAAACTTAACCTTTTGAAGCGCATAATTAGATAAAAAGCTTTTATACGAATCAATCGTATCTGTTCCCGATTCTTGGATCGAAACGGG
>JAAYGU010000121.1 GCA_012727535.1 Bacillota bacterium
GCTTAATGAAATGTCCGGAAAAGTGTTGACTTCCCAATGGCTGAAGACATAAGACAAAGTTAAAGAGCTGTACTCCATGAGAGGTCAAAGAATAAAGCGGGTTTTTGCAGATGCCGAAGAGAAGCATTTTAACGGTATACAAATCTAAGGGGCTTGGATACGCTTAAGATGAAGGTCTTGCTTACTTATTCTTGCATGAATCTGAAAGAACTGGAAAACAGAGGAATAATAACCCTTTACTTTTTTTATTCGTTATTTTTCTAGAATTATGGCTGTAATTTATGAACCGGCGGTTTTAGCTTCTCACTAAAACTGCCGTTTGTCTACAGTCTGAGACCACCGTTTGTACGGTGGTCTTTTTGTAATGCTATCTATGGCTTATTCATAAGCCAGTTCGAAACGGGTGGAGATCAGATCCACACAATCAGCAATGATGGCACAGATACAGTCACAATTGATAAAGACAAAACGACGGTCGGTCGAGGCGATTACAATATCATCAACCACATTCAAGATTTTTACCTCTATGCGATCACCCGTCTCTAGAAGGAGGACTACTTTTTCCTTTTTCAATTCTCGCAAAATCCCACATAAATTCTCCGGAATCCGAGGCGCATTCATGTCATTACCCCCTTTCTACTCCTGACATATTCTATGTGGACTTTTTAAGGGCAGTGCTAATTCAAATGTAATTAAAAACAAGGTTTTGTTACTAATAAAGAATAACAAAAGACACATAACCAAAGAGAACATCATTCAGCCCCGGTCAAGTAAAGCCTTGCCAAGGTTGGTATTCAGAAACCGATCACTAAGATAATGAAACTATTGCGCAAAGAGCATGGGAACTGGAAGCATCTACTGAAGTTCGTTAGTTAAAAGGGTTGAGTGAATGGTGAAGGAAGATTAAGGTAAGTGTCCAAAGATGAGCTTTTGCGGATGCTGATGAGGGAAGATTTTATAGAGTAGGCTAGGGAGCTTCCGGTTGAGCGGTAGCACAAAAAACGGAAAATAAATTCCAGACACAGTCTAAAGCTACGAAAACAAACACCAAAACCGGTTACTGACGGCCTCCCCAGCGGAAAAGCAGAGTGAAGATAAAATTAATTTTCCTGACTAAAAAGGAGAATCGGGACAGAACGAACCATTGATAAAATCGATATTTATTAACCTTTTGATGCTTTTAAGGGAGAGTAGTCGATAATCAGAAAGGTTAATTATGAAAATTTTATTCAAACAAGGAAGGAATTTTCCAACGGACGGAGAATGTAAGTTTAACAGTTAATAAAACTTTGCTATTAAGAAAAGGGGGTGGGCTATGAAGGGTTAACATTCTGGATAACAGAGGATTAATTTAATTTTAAGGAGGTTTAGTTTGGATGAAGAGAAAAGTTGTCAGTCTAGTATTGCTGACAGTCTTGGTGGCCTTGGCACTAGCTTCAGTGCAAAGCGCTCCGAGGTATGTTTTACGGTTCAACCATGTGTTGGCTCCCACTCACCCCTACCATGCCGGGTTTGAAAAGTGGGCGCAACGCGTTTATGAGCGGACCAATGGTGGGCTGCAAGTTTTAGTCTTCCACAGTGCCCAACTTGGGGTGGAAGAGGATATTTTAGAGCAGATCAGGCAGGGGGTCCCAGTTGGACAAAATACCGATGCCGCACGGCTAGGTAACTATGTTCCTGGAATTGCCGTTTTAAATGCTCCTTACTTTGTGAACAGCATTGAAGAAGTGGTCAAGCTTAACAAACTTCCGATCATTCAACAATGGGAGACGGAGTTAGCGGAGAAATACGGCTTTAAAGTACTCTCTTTCAATTGGGTACAGGGTTATCGCCATTTCATGACTAATAAACTGGTTAAAACTCCGGAGGATCTGAAGGGACTTCGGATCAGAACACCACCCGCGCCGATTTGGCAAGAGTCAATTCGTGCTTTGGGTGCCGTGCCGACTGCTCTGAACTTTGGTGAAGTGTATACGGCGATTCAACAGGGCGCAATTGACGGTGCGGAACTGGTCTATGATAACATCACCGGTGCAAACCTGTTTGAAGTACTTGACTACGTGATTGAAACAAAGCACTTCCTGCTGGTCAACTTTGAAGTGATCAGTAGTAAATGGTTCAATAGTCTTCCCAAAGAGTATCAGCGGATCTTAGAAGAAGAGTGCGATCGGGCCGGTCTAGAAACCTCCTACGAAATCGAACGCAATACCGAAGAAATCAAGAAATACGTCCAAGAAAAAGGCATGAAGATCATCACCGATATAGATATGGAAGCCTTCAAGAAAGCAGGCGAAGGAGCATACAAAGCCCTTAACCTAATGGGAGTAAGAGATGAAGTAATGAAACAGATGCAAGCCATCGAATAGTAGCACGAGTACATATGATCAGATAATGGCCCAAACCTGTGTCCCCAGCCCTGGCCTTCTGGGCGGTGGGCTGGGGACACTTCAAACTCTAAACTACGTTAACTCCGAATGCAGGTCAGTTAAAATAAGCCAAATGCGTAGTTTGGATAGCAGTTTCATTTAAGCTCTCACGAAAGGGGTGTGATCAATGAATAAGCTCAAAAAGGTTTATGAAGCAGTGTGCCGCGTCGAAGAAGCATTGGCCGGGTTTTTATTAGTGGTCATTCTGGTCTTAGTGTTTGCCGCAGCGGTGGGGCGAACCTTCGGGCATCCGATTAGCTGGGCGATGGATATGTCGGTTTTTCTCTTTGCGTGGACGGTCTTTTTCAGCGCTGACGTGGCGATGAGAAAAGATAAACATGTAAATGTGGATTTTCTTGTTTCAAAATTACCGGAGAAGGTGCAATACTATCTCAAAGTGGTCAATTATTTGATCATTGACGCTTTCATAGCGTTCTTGATCGTCTACGGGATCCCCCTTTCTTATTTTACCAGATTTAGAACTTTTCAAGGAATTCCCGGTTTTAGCTATATGTGGGCGACCCTAAGTCTACCAGTGGGCGGCGGGCTGCTTCTGATTAGCTCCATCATAAAAACACGCCAGATTATTAGAGATAAACCGTCAACTCACGCAGTGAAAACCATGCCTAAAAATATGGGCTAAGAGGATTGCTCCGATAAGTTCGAAGCAAAGGGGGAAAATAAATGACGTTGGTATTTATTCTCTTTGGTATTTTTCTCATCCTAGGAATGCCGGTAGCCTTTGCCATCGGGATCGCCGGGTTTGTATTTTTTCTCCAACAACCGCACTTACCTTTGACCTTGCCAGTTCAGCTCATTCTCTCCGAAACGCAGAACTTTAACCTGCTCGCGATCCCCATGTTTGTCTTTGCCGGAAACTTGATGAATGAGACCGGGATTACGCAGCGGCTGATGAGATTTGCCTCGGTGCTGACCGGCCATATGTATGGAGGGTTGGCCCAGGTGAGTGTGGTCCTCAGTACCTTGATGGGCGGAGTGACCGGTTCTTCAATCGCCGATGCTTCGATGGAAGCGCGGATTCTGGGCCCGACCATGACCGAAAAAGGATATAACAGGGGATATACTGCGGCAGTCCATGCTTTTTCTTCCCTAATCACCATCGCCATTCCGCCCGGGATCGGTCTGGTTTTATACGGGAGTATCGGAGAGGTTTCGGTTGGGCGGTTATTTGCCGGGGGCCTGGTGCCCGGACTTTTAATGGCACTTTTCTTTGGGATTACTGTCTCCATTACTTCCCGGAAAAAGGGATACCTGCCTGAACGGGAAAAAAGGGCGCCGTTAAAAGAGATCTTACCCGAATTTGCCCATAGTCTCTGGGCGATTCTCTTCCCCTTCTTATTGATCTTTGCTTTAAGGTTTGGCTGGTTGGTGCCTTCCGAGGCCGGGGCATTTGCTTCCGTCTATGCTTTAGTTGTGGGGATTGTAGCCTACCGGGAATTGAAATGGGATAACTTTAAACGGTGTGTGAAATCGACCATCGCGGATATTGGGATGATTATGTTTTTGATTGCCTTATCTGCCTTAGTCAGTTACGGCTTGAAATGGGAGATGATTCCCCAGCAGCTGACCCAGGCTTTACTTGGGATCAGCAGTAGTCCCAGCGTCATTTTTGCGCTGATCCTCGTCTTCCTGCTAATACTGGGGATGTTTATTGACTCTACAGTCATCATTTTATTGCTGACGGCGATTTTGGTACCGATCGCCCGCCAGCTCGGCCTGGACCTCGTCTATTTTGGGGTGATCATGGTCATCACCTGCGCCACCGGGTTATTAACTCCGCCGGTTGGCCTGACCATGTATGCGGTCTGTTCAATCATGGAGTGTTCGGTGGCCGATTTTATGAAGGAAGGTTGGCCTTTCCTGGTCAGTCTAATAATTGTTATTGCCTTAATTGTCCTATTCCCTCAATTAATCCTGTTTGTCCCCAATTTATTGTTCGGGACTTAACAATTTTAAAAAAATGGTAACCTCCTGTAGTACTGGCTCCATGATATGGTAAAAAAGGTGGGGGTTTCATTGACCCCCCTTTGACCAAACAAAGCTTAGAGGTGGAATTTTTATGAAAACAGGCTTGGAAAAGCTCCGTGAAGAGAGATTCTCCTTCCGGCAATCGGAGAGAAAGGCGGCCGAATATATCCTGGCCCATACCACGGAAGTGATTAACTTGCCCATCACCCAACTGGCGGAACAGATTGGGGTGAGCGAAGCGACGATTGTGCGGATGTGTAAAAAGGTAGGGTTCCGGGGTTTCCAGGAACTGAAGATCGCTCTAGCCATGGAAACGGTTCCACCGTTAAAAACCGTCCATGAAGCCATCCAGGAGGACGATGATACAGCTTCGGTCTTACAAAAGGTCTTTTTCGCTAATATCAGTGCGATGGAATCAACCCTGAACGTCTTATCAATTGGGGAACTGGACCGGGCGGTTGAGGCGATTGCGGCGGCCGAGCGGATTTATCTATTTGGCGTCGGTGGGTCGGCGCCCATTGCGATTGACGCCGCCCATAAGCTGATGAAAACTGGTAAAGCGGTTATTGCCTATACCGATACCCATATGCAGGCGATGGCGGCCAGTTTGATGCAGGCCGGCGATGTCGTGATTGGGATTTCGCACTCCGGCAGTAGCAGGGATATTATTGAAAGTTTAGAACTGGCGAGAAAGAACGGGGCAGTGACGATTGGCCTGACCAATCATGCCCGGGCGCCAATGGATCGAGTATTGGATATTAAACTCTCCACCTGTTCGAATGAGACATTTTATCGGACAGAGAGTACTTCCTCGCGGATTGCGCAGTTATCGATTATCGATACGCTCTTTATCGTGCTCTCCCTACGCCAACTAGAGCAAGCGCTTGACAATCTCCAGCGCACGCGGGAAGCGATTGTGCCGAAACGATATTAGCGAATGAGGAGAGGGATTAATATCAGGGATTTCGAGAAGAGCAGGTTGGGTTCTGACAAATCCTTTTGGAGAGGGGAGAATAAATTGTCGAAAAAGATCGCGCTTATCACCGGTGGGGTGGCCGGGATTGGACGGGCAATAGCGCAAACCTTGGTGGAGCAAGCGTATACAGTGGCGGTCTGCGATATTGATGACCGGAGAGGCGAGATGATGGCCAAAGAGTTTTCCGGCTCCCTCTCTTTCTACCATTGTAATGTGGCTAAGGAAGAAGAGATTAAAGCGGTCGTTCAGCATGTTTATAGTGAGTACGGAAGAATTGACGCTTTGGTCAATAATGCCGGTATTATCAGGCGCCGGACCAGTGAAGAGATTAAGGTCTCTGATTGGGATGAGGTTTTTCAGGTGAATGTACGGGGCGCTTTCCTCTTCTGTAAATATGTGGCGCCGCTGATGAAGCAAGCGGGGCGGGGAAAAATCGTTAATATTTCTTCGATCGCCGGGAAAATGGGGGATATTACCTCCGCTCCCGGTTATGGTCCCTCCAAAGCGGCTCTTGATAGTTTAACCAAAACTTTCGCCCGCGAACTTGCTCCCTACGGGATAACGGTCAATGGGGTAGCGCCCCATGCGATTGAAACTGAAATGAGTGCGGAATGGTCCGCTGAAAAACGGGAAAGTATTATTAAGGCGATACCTTTACAAAGACTGGGTAAGCCTTCCGAAGTTGCTGCAACTGTAGCCTTTCTGCTTTCGGAGGGGGCCGATTTTATTACCGGTGAGATTATCGATGTCAATGGCGGATTTTTAATGGATTAGCGTCTTTAGCAACAAATAGAACAATACAAAGAAGAGGTAAAGAAAGATGAAACAGAAAATTTTAATTACGCCACGGACTTTTGGGACGATTGATACTGAACCGCTTGAAGTACTGCGAAACCAGGGCTATGAACTGGTTTCTAATCCCTTTGGCCGTTTACTGACGGAAAAAGAGATGATTGATTTAATCTCGGATGTAGACGCGATCATTGTCGGTTTGGATCCGCTGAGTGTGGAAGTGATCAGTGCGGCTCCCAGATTAAAGATTATCTCCAAATACGGGATTGGAGTTGACAACATCGCGGTGGATTTTGCCACCCAACAAAAGATCATGGTCACCAACACTCCGGGGGCGAATAGTTCGGCGGTGGCGGAATTGACTATGGGTCTCATTTTGGATGTAGCCAGGAAGATCTCTTTTTCCGACCGTCAACTGCGGCAGAATCAATGGGGTAAATATCTCGGTTTTGAACTAAAGGATAAAACCCTAGGGGTGATTGGGACCGGTCAGATCGGAAAAGAGGTGGCCGTCCGGGCGAAGGGTTTAGGTATGAAGCTTATCGGTTATGACTTGATACCCGATTACCAATGGGCGCGTACGGTAGATGCGGTTTATAGTTCCTTAGATGAGTTACTGTCCTCAGCAGATGTTATCAGTCTTCATTTACCTCTAGCAGATGATACCTATCACCTAATCTCTGAGCGGGAATTTGCGTTGATGAAAGAAACAGCGATCCTGATCAACACGGCACGAGGCGGGATTGTGGATGAAAAAGCCCTATTACGGGCTTTAGAGGAAAAAGAGATCGCCGGGGCGGGGTTGGATGTTTACGAACAAGAACCCCCAACCGATTCACCGCTGCGGTCTTTAGATAATGTAGTACTGACTTCCCATATCGGGGCGCATACCTTTGAAGCCATCGCCAGGATGGGCCGGATGGCGGTGGAGAATGTGGTGGCTGGTCTATCCGGCAGGCGACCACCTTTTTTACTGAAAGAGATCGAATAAGAACTATTATCCCTGGTTAAACCGACTTTAAGTAAGCAGGAAGATTTTGGCGGAGAGATAAGAGGTGATTCGATGTACGAGTTGTTTAATATCCGGGGTAAAGTTGCCGTGATCACGGGGGCAGCCGGAGTACTCTGTAGTGAGATGGCCCGAGCGCTGGCCCGGGCCGGTGTGAAAGTAGCGATTCTTGATCTGAACGAAGAGCAAGCACAAGCGGTGGCAACGGAGATTAACGCCGCAGGTGGAACGGCGCTGGCCGTCAAGGCCAATGTTTTGGATAAGAAATCTTTGGAAGCAGCTAAAGAGCTGATCGTTAGAGAATACGAACGGGTTGATATCCTGATTAATGGAGCGGGAGGCAACAAAAAAGAAGCGACGGCGGACCAGGATCAAAGCTTCTTTGAGATTCCGCCGGAGGCGATCCAATGGGTGTTCAATCTGAATTTTACCGGTGCGGTCCTTACTACGCAGGTCTTTGGGAAGTTAATGGTGGAGCAAGAGGCGGGAGTAGTCATTAATATCTCATCGATGGCCGCCTTTACGCCCTTAACCAAAACAATCTCTTATTCCGCGGCCAAAGCGGCCATCAGTAACTTCACCCAATGGATGGCGGTGCATTTTAACCAGAATTATTCTCCCCGCATCCGGGTGAATGCGATTGCTCCGGGATTTTTTATCACGGAACAGAACAGATATCTCTTGCTTGATCCGGAAACCGGCCAACCGACCCCCCGGGGGGAAAGCGTGCTCAACCATACCCCGATGAAACGTTACGGCACCCCGGATGAATTAATCGGCACCTAAATCTGGTTGGTTTCCGATGGCGCCAAATTTGTGAACGGCGCAATTATTCCGGTGGACGGTGGATTTGCTGCTTACTCCGGAGTTTGAGGAAGGATTAACGAACTAGCCCTCTTGTTCAGGCCTTCAAGATCTTTGGTTTAAAGCAAAAAATTAAATACTTAAATAGTAATAAGGCAAACTCCCAAGCAAAGAAGAGTATGAAAAAGAGAAGTGGCGGTGTTTAGACATGAATGTGATTGGATTAGAGGTCAGTACTTCGGCGGCGAAAGGCATTCTATTTTCTCTCGAAGAAGGGGTCATCAAGACGGTCTCCGTTCAATACCGGGAAGGGGCGGAGGCGCTGACCATCGATCCGCAGGAGGTATTGACCGCAGCCAAAGCGGTGCTGACCAGGATCGTTGAGTCGACTGATCGCCCCATTTCCGCAATCGGGTTAGGAGGCGCTTGGCATAGTCTGCTTTTGTTGGATGAGAAACGTTTGCCTTTGGGGCCGATTTACACCTGGGCGGATGTGAGCGCTAGTTCGACGGTGGAGCGACTGAGAAAAGACCGGGAGTTTGTGCTGGGTTGTTACCAACGAACTGGAAATATGGTCCATGCGATGTACCCGGCCTGGAAATACTATCATCTGCAAGCAACGGCCCCGGAGACAATTCAGCGAACCCGCTTTATCTCCTCACAGCTCGAATATGTCTTTGAACATCTGACTGGAGAGACCGGGGTTTCCAAATGACTCGCTTCGGCCAGCGGCTTTTTTAATATTCATCAA
>JAAYGU010000122.1 GCA_012727535.1 Bacillota bacterium
CCTTTAAAGGTAGAACCTCAATCGGCAGACCGGTCGCTGCCTTCTCTAAGGCCGCCAGTGCGTCCGGCTTATTGACTTTACATATCTTCCGGGCCTGAGCCCCTTTATCATGACTCATGCAGAGCACGGTCACCTTTTTTCCGACCGGCCATAAGGTAATCAGTTGACGGGGACAAGCTTTAACACAGATCCCACACCCGGTACATTTTTCTTCATTAATCACCGGCAACCCATTCTCCGACATGGTAATAGCTTCGAAGGGACAAGCCTTCGCGCAGCTGCCCAGGCCAAGACAGCCGTAGGTACAAGCCTTTGGTCCTCCGGCTAAGCTCTGGGCGGCCTCACAATCTTCAACCCCGAGATAAATGAAGCGTTGCTGGGTTTCTTTCTTGCCCCCATTGCAACGCACGCGGGCCACCTCCGGTAGCCGGCAGGCGGCTTCCACGCCCATTACCTGAGCAATCGGGGTACAATCCTTATTCACTGGACAGGCGTCGACCGGAACCACGCCCGCCACAATCGCCTCCGCCAGGCCGCGGCAACCCGGATAACCACAACCGCCACAGTTCGCGCCGGGCAGAAGCGCCTCAACCTCGTCAATACGGGGATCACTCTCGACTTTCAGTTTGCGCGAAGCAACCGCCAAGCCAATGCCGAAAACGACCCCAAGCAAAGCCAAAACCGCAACAGAATTAAGCACAATCAGCAAACTTTCGGCTCCCATGATCTCACTCCTTAAGTCAAACTTGATCGGACCTTAAAAACTGAAAAGGGCGTACAGATCAAAACCGGTAAACCCTAAGAAAGCCATCGAAATAAGCCCGGCGGTAATTAATGCAATCGGGAAACCCTGCAAGGAGCGGGGAATCGGCGCAAAATTCAGGTTTTCTCTGATCCCGGCAAATAAGATAATCAACAAGCTAAACCCAAGAGCGCCCCCGATCCCATTAACCACCGACTGTAAGAAGTTATGGCCGGCATCGATATTGAGAATGGTTACCCCCAACACCGCACAGTTAGTAGTGATCAAGGGTAGATAAATCCCCAAGGCGCGGTATAATACCGGACTACTCTTTTTCAGCACCATCTCCACAAACTGTACCAGTACAGCAATGACCAGAATAAAGGTGATGGTCTGTAAGAATTCAATGTTTAAAGCGACCAGGAGCTTATGCACCAAATAAGTGATCCCGGAAGCCAGCCCCATAACAAAGGTCACGGCCAGTCCCATCCCCGTCGCCGTTTCGACCTGTCTGGAAACGCCAAGAAACGGACAGATCCCCAGAAAGCGGGAGACAATAAAATTATTGATGAAAATCGCCCCAAAAATGATCACCAAATATTCAGCCATTCTTCTGTTCCTCCCTCTTCCGGACCCACCAGTTAATCCCGCCCAGCACCAGACCTAAAGTAATAAAGGCGCCGGGTTGAAGGATCATTAAGAGAATCCCTTTATCTTTCGGAAAGATTTGAATTCCGGAAAACCCAAAGTCTTTCGCGACTAAAATGGTCCCGGTTCCCAGTAATTCTCTAAGCAAAGAGAGTATCGATAAGGCAAAGGTAAAACCAAGCCCCATCCCCAAACCATCAATTGCCGAATCCAGCACCGTATTTTGGGAAGCAAAAGCTTCCGCCCGGGCTAAAATCAGACAGTTGACCACAATTAAGGGGATAAAGAGCCCTAGCACTTTATGCAACTCTGGTGTACCGGCCGCCATTACCTTGTCGATGATCGTTACGAATGTGGCGATAATCACCACAAAAGCCGGAATCCGGATCTCCTTTGGGATCACCTGCCGTAACAAAGCGATCATCACGTTAGAACCCACCAATACCACAGTGGTGGCCAAACCCATACCGAGCCCGTTCAAGACGGCCGAAGTAACCGCCAACGTAGGACACATTCCTAAAACCAATCGGAAGGTGGGGTTTTCGTTAAAGATTCCATTTTTGAAAATCTCCCATTTACGCAAACGCTTTGCACCCCCAGTCGTCTTTCTTCGTATTTCAAAGTGTTCTGCAGTTGCAAATCCAGGATTACTCCGTCACTTCCGCCAAAAATACTCTGGCTACAGCTAAAGCTTGATTAACTCCCCGGACCACAGCCCGGGAAGAAACCGTTGCCCCGGTAACCGCTTCCACCCGTCCGCGTTCTTTAACCACGGCCAGTTGATCGTCAACCGTCGCTTCCCGGAAGGCCGGTTGTTCTAAAAACTCCGGCTCTGTGATCTTTACCCCCAAACCGGGAGTTTCAGCCTGACTAATCACCTTCACCCCGCTCAACTGGCCATCCATTGACACCCCGATGGATAAGCGGATTGTACTGCTATAACCTTTAACATCAGCCACAAAGACCAGACCCACTTGCTTTGTATCATGGTAGCCAAGATAAGACTCGACCAAATCACCATACCCGGCCGCATGTGCATTTTCCAACAAAGCCTCCGCTGGTTGGAAAGTAGAGGCTGCTGTCAACGCCTCCTGTAAGGCTGCTTTCTTCCTCAACTCCGCTTGAGCTTGAATTTTGGGTTCGGTCAGGGAGCTAACCCACGCCAGAACACCCCCGGCGAGCATCGAAATTAATACTAATACGACTACCAAACGCAGTTCGTTTTTACCCATTAGCCTTCACCTCACCAAACCTTTTCGGAATCGTCCAGCGGTCCAAGAGCGGCGTTGCCACATTCATGAGGAGGATGGAATAACCAACCCCTTCCGGGAAGCCGCCGTATTTCCGGATCAACATGGTCAACAGTCCGCAGCCGATCCCGAAGATCAGCCTGCCCTTAGGCGTGACCGGAGTCGTCACATAATCGGTCGCCATAAAAAACGCACCCAGGATTAAGCCGCCAGCCAACAGCTGAAGGAGTGGGTTTTCACCCACCAGCAAGGCCATGAGGATCACCGTCCCAAGATAACCGACCGGGATTCGCCAGTCAATAATCTGGTAAGCCAGGAGAAACAGACCGCCCACAAGCAGAGCCAGGGCCGAGGTTTCCCCTAACGAACCGGACATATTCCCCAGGAACATTTGGAGAAAGGGAAGCTGAACGGTCGTTCCTTCCTTGATGAGTCCGAGTACAGTCGCGCCGGCCACGGCGTCGGCTTGACTTTCCAGCCAAGTAAGAGAAGCCGCCGGCCATTTCCAGGTGGTCATTAAATCTGGCCACGAGGCCAAAAGAAACGCTCTTCCGATTAACGCCGGATTAAGCGGGTTAAACCCTAAGCCGCCAAAGATCTGTTTGCCAATGGCAATCGCAAAAGCCGCACCCAAGACCGGAAGAATCAGGGGAACCGTTGGCGGAAGCGTTAAGGCCAGCAACAACCCGGTCACCGCCGCACTCCCGTCTTTAACCGTCACTGGTCGTTTCAGCAGTATTTCGACCGCGGCCTCAGTCAGCACCGCGGAAAAAACCGAACAAAGGATAATCAAGAGCGCCCGTCCACCAAAGAAGGTGATGCTAGCGAAGACGGCCGGCAGTAAGGAGATGACGACCATCCACATAATCCGTTCTGTAGTCACCCCCTGTCTAATATGGGGTGAAGCCGAGACCACAACTTCAGTTTCTAACAAAAGAACAACCTCCTCATCCTGTTTTCCGCGAAGCCATAATTTTACGCTTCGCATCCTTAATTAACTGGAGAAGCGGCCGCCTGCTCGGACAGACATAAGTGCAGGAACCGCATTCCCGGCAGTCGAAAATTCCGTATTTTTCTACCTCTGCCAACCGGTCATGTTCTGCGTACAGGCCAAAATAATTGGGAAGGGCATTATACGGACATACGTCAACACATTTTCCACAACGGATACAGGGCCCGTAATCCGGTTTTTCAACTTCGGCACGGGTTTGGACTACGATCCCAGAAGTTCCTTTCATGACCGGCAGATCCAACCGGTATTGGGCTGGTCCGGTCATCGGGCCGCCCAGAATGATTCGTCCGGGGGCGTCGGTGAAGCCTCCACAATAGTTAAGCACGTCTTCCAACAAAGTCCCGAGTCTAACCTCTAAATTCTTCGGGCTTTTAATTCCCGCCCCGGTGACGGTAACCAACCGGGAGATGAGGGGTTTGCCCGTCCGCAGATACTCCCCGAACGCCGCCGCGGTCGCCACATTATTCACGACGACGCCAACTTCAATCGGCAGTGCCCCGGCCGGTACGACTCGCCCAGTCGCCGCATAAATCAACATCTTCTCCTCGCCCTGCGGGTATTTGACCTTTAAAGGTAGAACCTCAATCGGCAGACCGGTCGCTGCCTTCTCTAAGGCCGCCAGTGCGTCCGGCTTATTGACCTCCACACCGATCAGTCCTTTTGTTGCCTGCCCCGCCTTGAGCATGGCCATAAGGCCCAGAATTATATCATCAGCCCTCTCCACCATCAAACGGTGATCACAGGTTAAATACGGCTCGCATTCGGCGCCGTTTAAAAGGATATACTCGATCTTCTTCCCCGGAGGTGGATCATACTTGACATGCGTCGGAAAGGCTGCTCCGCCCATCCCCGCCAGACCGGCTTCTTGCATTAACTCTTTCAACTGCTCGGCGGAGAGCTCCTCTAACCGGGGAGGCGCGTGTAATTCCGGAGCCATCCGCTCGGTACCGTCACTTTCGATCACAATCGCCGGTACTAATTCGCCACTGACATGTGGTCGGGGTTCAATCGCCACTACTTTCCCGGAGATACTAGCATGTAAAGGGAGAGAGACTTTCCCTTTGGCTTCAGCAATCTTCTGCCCGGTCAACACCTCATCCCCCACCGCCACCACCGGTTCCGCCGGAGCGCCAATGTGCTGACGAAGCGGCAAAACAACTTGCCGGGGAAGCGGTAGAACCTCAACCGGTAAGGAAGCGGTCCGCTCTTTATTTCCGGGGAGATAGACCCCCTTTTTAAAAGTTCTGAAACGCATCAGATCACTCCATCAAATCAATACTGTTGATGGCGGGACTCTTCAGTTTCACCTCGAAAATACTATTCTAGCATACTCCCAGCTTTAATTCCTGTACTTTTGTCCCGAGTTGTCACTCCGCTTGACTAGCCTCTATCCGCCGCTATGGCTTGTCCCTCACCTGGTTTCAATTTTCCTTACAACAGGGGTACCGATTAATCATGAAGCATAACAAAACCTTCCGCCTTTATCATCTTAAATCAATTTCACCCTTAGAGCAATGGGAAAATGATTCAAGCATTTTGGATTCTTATCCGATCAGGAGCTCCCGGCAGAACTTCAGGTCGAACTAGCCAAGCCGCGCCCAAACTTCAGCTTAAATAATATACCCTAAGATCAACGGGGCGGGCGTCGGTGGTAGGGGGGAGAGCCTCAGTGCCGATCTAATCGCTTGGGCGGCACGGACGGCCTGCTCCTCGGAACGGGCATAAACCTGCGCGATCGCTTCGCCGGCTACCACCCGGTCGCCAATCTTCTTTTCAATAATGAGCCCTACTCCATGGTCAATGGGATCGTTTTTTCTTTCCCGGCCGGCCCCTAACCGCATCGCGGTCAAGCCGAGCGCTTCCGTATCCCAACCACTAACATATCCCCCGGCGTTACTAAGCACCTTCCGTACTAGTGTCGCCGTCGGTAAACGTTCAGGATGGCTAGTGATGGAGGGATCACCCCCTTGCGCTTCCATCCATTTTTCAAAAAAGCGGAGGGCCTGCCCGGAAGTGAGAATTGCTTCCAGTTTCCGGCGGGCCGTCTCTTCATCAGCAGCCGCCCCAGCCAGGATTAACATTTGTGCCCCCAGAACCAGTGACAACTCTTTTAAATCGGCCGGTCCTTCCCCGGCGAGCGTCGCAATCGCTTCCCTGACTTCCAGCGCATTCCCAATCGCCCGGCCCAGTGGTTGTTCCATCGAGGAAAGTACCGCAACCGGTTGCCGCCCGGCGCGTTTTCCAATCGCCACCATCAATTCCGCCAGTCTCTCCGCTTCTTGCTGCGTATTCAAAAAAGCACCGTTTCCAACCTTCACATCAAGAACAAAACCATCAGCCCCGCTGGCCAGTTTTTTACTCATAATACTGGTAGCAATCAGCGGAATACTCTCCACCGTTCCCGTTACATCGCGCAACGCATAAAGCTGTTGATCAGCCGGAACCAGGTTGCCACTCTGTCCAACAATCCCGATCCCAACCGTGCGCACCTGTTGAAAAAACTCAGCAATCGGAAGTTCTGTCCGGTAACCGGGGATTGCTTCCAATTTATCAATTGTTCCTCCGGTATGGCCCAGCCCTCGTCCGGACATCTTGCAGACTGGCACCCCGGCCGCCGCCACCATGGGCGCCACCACTAGAGAGGTTTTATCACCAACGCCGCCGGTGGAGTGTTTATCAATTTTTACCCCGGGAATCGACGACAGATCAATCTGGTCACCTGACGCTGCCATCTTCCTCGCCAGATGGCGCGCCTCCCGCGGGGTCATGCCTTGAAAATAGACAGCCATGCACCAGGCAGCCAACTGATAATCGGGGATGCTCCCGTCTGTGATTCCCCGAACCAAATAATCTAATTCCTCCGTTGTATGTTCATATCCATCCCGCTTGCGGGAGATTAACTCGATCATTCTCATTTGGTCACGCCCTTTTCTCACAAGTCTTCACACTTTGGGGCTTGAACACAATGCAATCAGCCATTAGCCTGACTACTCAATTGGTGTGATCCCCTTCTACCAGCAGCCCAAACAGATACAGTGCCTTTGTTTTTTTATGATGCTTTTATTATCAAAAATAATGACGCAATTATGGCAACATTCGTACATTTCCTGAAGCCAACTAATATTTATTCGTGATCATTATCTATTTACCCTTTTGTAATTTTTTCGTTCATCAGTTCCGGATAAAAACTGCATCCCTTTGCCCAGTCGGTAACTGCAAAATGCTCCGCCAGGGTTGCCGCCAGATCGGTAAAGGTAGCTCTCGTCCCCAAATTAGCCCCTTTTCGCACTTGTTCCCCGGTGATCAGGAGGGGGACATACTCCCGGGAATGATCGGTACTGGGCGTCGTCGGATCACAGCCATGATCGGCCGTCACTACTAAGAGATCCTCCGGTTTAAACTGAGTGACCAGTTTTTCTAGGTAAAAATCTGCTTCTGTCAGAGCACGGGCAAATCCGGACAGATCGTTACGGTGTCCATATAAAGTATCGAAATCGACACAATTCGCGAAGACCAGCGCCGGACCGGTCAGCTCACTGGCCAGAAATAAAAGTTGTTTTAAGGTACTAAGATTGTCACCTGTATGGTAACTGGCGACTAGCCCGCGGTTGCTGAAGATATCCTCAATTTTACCGACTCCAACCGTCGTAATCCCCTTTGCCGCCAGACGATCAAGGATCGTCGCCTCCGGCGGTTCGACCGCAAAGTCTCTCCGGCGGGTAGTACGGTGGAAAGTACCGGGACTTCCTTGAAACGGCCGGGCAATCACCCGCGCGACCCGGTGCTCACCCTGCAGCAACCGGCGGGCAATTGTGCAAATCCGGTATAACTCTTCCACCGGGATCACCTCTTCGTGGGCGGCGATTTGCATGACACTATCAGCCGAAGTGTACACGATCAGAGCGCCGGTCGCCAGGTGCTCCGCGCCCAACTCCTCTATAATCTCCGTCCCCGAGGCTACTTTGTTTCCCAACACCTTCCGGCCGCTCTCCTTTTCCAACGCGTCAACCAGGTCTTCCGGAAACCCGTTGGGGTAGACCGGGAATGGACGGTCTAAAACCACCCCGGTCATCTCCCAATGACCGGTGATTGTATCTTTGCCCGGCGAGGCCTCCGCCATCTTGCCGTAAGCCCCCTGCGCCGGCGTAACCGCTGGTATGCCCTTAAGCGGCGCAATATTGCCCAGCCCGAGCGAGCCCAAAAAAGGAAGAGTGAGGCCACCCAGCTGCTCGGCGAGATTTCCTAAAGTATTACTCCCTTCATCACCGTACAATTTGGCATCCGGCAACTCCCCGATGCCCACCCCATCAAGGACAACCAAAAAAACTCGTCCGTTTTTCATTTTGATCCCCTTCCCGGTTTGCCTTGTTCTTTTGCTCCGGTCGGGCTGGAGCAATAAAAGGCCCCCTGCCCGCTCTTTTAAAACGGAAGAAAGGACCACCGTATATTGATGGCCCTTTTCTTGTAGATTGTTCTATTTTTCACGAATCCGAGCGGCTTTTCCGGAACGTTTGCGCAGGTAATAAAGTTTAGCTCTCCGCACGCGGCCCCTTCTCACCACTTCAATCTTGGCGATCATGGGGGAATGCAAGGGAAAGACCCTTTCCACACCAATCCCTCCGGAGATTTTCCGGACAGTAAACGTCTCCCGCAGTCCGCCATTCGCCCGGGCGAGCACTACTCCCTCAAAAACCTGAATTCTTTTCCTTTCTCCTTCCACCACTTTAAGGTGAACTCGAACCGTATCGCCGGGGCCAAACTCCGGTAGGTCTTTTTTCAGTTGTTCCTGCTCGACAAGTTTAATCAGATTCAATTTAGTTCCCTCCCTTCATAGGAAGATCTTTCTTTTCAGGATCAAGTGTAAGCTGATGCTTCTCTAAAAACTCCCGTTCCGCTGGGGATAATTCTAAATCAGCCAAAAGTTCCGGACGGCGGCGGGCAGTCCGCAAAAGCGCCTGTTGCCTTCGCCACACCTCAATCTTTCCGTGATCACCAGAGAGAAGAATCGCTGGTACGGCCATGCCCCGGAACTCGGCCGGTTTTGTATACTGAGGATAATCTAAGAGCCCCCGGCTAAAAGAGTCCTGTTCGGCGGATTGTGGATCGCCCAACACCCCGGGTAACAGCCGAATCACCGCGTCCGCCATGACCATCGCCGGAAGCTCCCCCCCAGTTAAGACATAATCGCCAATGGACAACTCCCGATCGGCCAGGGTCCGGATGCGCTCATCAAATCCTTCATAATGCCCGCAGATAAAGAGCAGATGAGGCAGTTTACTCAATTCGGCGGCTGTCTGCTGGTGAAAGGGTTCTCCCTGAGGCGTCGTTAGGATAATGTAGGGTTTGGAACCAGCCTTCGCGGTTTGCGCTTCGACGGCTTTAAAGATGGGCTCCGGTTTTAGGATCATACCCGGTCCGCCGCCATAAGGAGTATCATCCACCGTGCGGTGACGGTCCTCGGCATAATCACGGAAATTGATTGTTTCCAGGGTCACCAGTCCCCTTTCCTGCGCCCGTTTGATCATACTGCAGGAAAAAGGGCCTGCAAACATCTCCGGAAACAAGGTCAGAAACTGGATTAACATCTTATCCTTCTCCATCCAACAGTCCGGGTAAAAGTTCCACCCTCATGATCTTGTTTTCCGTGTCTACTTGCCGGACCACAGATTTAATGGCTGGCAGAAGAAGCTCACCATGCTTCCCACCCCGAACAATATAGACATCATTCGCCCCGGTCTGTAGAACTTCCGCAATCGTACCAAGAAAACAGTCGTTGGGGCCATAAACTTTTAACCCGATCAACTCATCAAGATAAAAGCGGCCCTCTGGTAAGTGCGGTCTTTCTTCCTCCGGTAGCCAGAGAAATTCGCCGCGCAACTCTTCAGCGGCAGAAATGCTGTCCACCCCTCGAAACTTCACAATCACCAGACCGC
>JAAYGU010000123.1 GCA_012727535.1 Bacillota bacterium
AATACCTTCAGTGGCAAGAAGAGCAAAAACAAACCAATGATCAAAGCAATATTGCGTATATCAGATAAGCTTATTGATAACTGAGGAATTTACACACTAATCTGGACTTGATCAACAGTAGTTTGTGAAGTACCAATTTTCATGGTACCTATAACAAAAAAAGAACCTTTCGGTTCTCTATAGCAACAATCCGGCAACTAAACTACTCTCTTTTTATCCTTTCGCTTGTACCGGCTTTACTGGGTGGGGCTACTTAGTGCTTATTTCTTGTCGTTAACAGGTAGCTTCAAAATAACCGTAGTCCCATTATGCTCAGAGCTATCAATCCTCAACTCTCCGCCGAGGTGTTGCAGAACATTATAGCAATAAGGCAAGCCTAGACCAAAATGGCAACTACGATCTTTAGTTGTGTAGAATGGTTTTAAGATCTGCGGTTGCTCACTAGGCGGAATTCCAAAACCTGTATCGGTAATAAACAATGTAACCTCTTTTTTAGAAAGCGTGGCATCAATTTTGATCTTACCCCCTGGAGCCACTGCTTCCAGCGCATTTTGGAGAATATGCTTCAAAACCCTGCTCAAATAGATTGGATCGTTTTTAATTATTAACTCCGAGGAAAGATTATTGACAATATGGAGTGTTTGCTCTTTGATTTGGGGTTCAAAAGAAGCAATAGCCTCACTGATTAATTCGGTTAAGTTAAGTTGCTTTGGTTGGGGAGAAATTTTACCAAGATAATAGTGAAGTTGTTGAGTCACTTGCGAAATCTGGGAGGAGGCAGCGAAAATTGTTTGGGCTTTTTCTACGATTAAATCCTGTTCATTTTCGGCGGCGGCGTTAATCTCCCCCGCGCAAGCAATGATTTGGCTCAATTGATCTTTAATCTGATGATGAAGGACTAACACTCCCGAATCTACCGTTTTAAGTTTATGGTCAAAATAAATATCTCTTACCGATAATTTAACTCCCAGAAAACCGTATTTTGTGACTAAAAGGAAAAACAGCACGAAAAAGAGGATTAAAAAATAGAAATTAAACTTAAAGAGCGGAAAATGAGAAAGTGGAAGCAGATAAACAGTGGTTATATAGGTAGCTGATAGGGTGATAATGGTAAAGATACTAAGCCATCGGTCAGTTTCAAATTTACGGTGGTAAACCACCGTCTTGCAAAGCAGAAGATAAGCCATGATCAGATAAGGGATAACCCACAGATCCGTGACGGTTAGAAATTGCCGTAAAGACAGGTAGTCTTTTGGATCTAAAGGAAAAAAATACATGACAACCGCCGGTGAGAAAGATACGAGAAGGAGCCGTGAATTAATCGGCCGGGGCCAATACTCGTTCCAATGGAAATAATAGACCGCAAACAATAAGAAAGCGACAGGATATAAACAAAGTGGAGTTTTTACAAAGATAATGACTATAAAATGATTGAACACACGAATCAAATCCGGATTAACGAGCTTTTCCAGAATTCGTGCGTGGAAACTGTCAGCCACTGAATAGATCCCACCTAATCCGGCCAATGACAAAGATAGACTGCCCCAACGATTGACGGGTGTCTTGAAATCAGTCAGAAACAAATAGGTAATGAAGAGTGGTAAAAATAGCAAGAAAGAATCCATTAATCAATCCTTCTTTATTGAGTTGTTTGGTCTGATGATACCTTTCGTTTTCACTTTAATAATAGCTTCTTTCAACCGTTTAACATCTAACTTTTTTAGGATGGAGCCGATCTGGTTCTTAACTGTTTGTTCGGATTTATGGAGTGTTCGGCTGATTTGAGTACGGCTTAAACCCCGTTCCGCCAAAGCTAAGATCTCCCGCTCACTCCGGGTTAAACTCTGAATCTGCTCGGCCTCTTTTAAGCGAGAATAATCTCGTAAGACAATCTCAATCGGAGAACGATTATGGTAAGTTGCCCGGGTCGCCTCGGGAATCACTTGATATTGTGTTTTGGGAATAAAATTGACCGCACCTGCAGCAAAAGCATTCAGGATTATATCTTCATCATCAAATGAAGTGATCATTAAGATCTTTACCGGTTTAAACTGGCAGATTTCCGCGGCGGCGAAAATCCCGTCATATCGGGTTTCTGTGAGATTGATATCCATTAAAATCACATCGATCGCTAAAGAAAGCGCTTTCCTTACAGCTTCTTTCCTGGTGGTGGCGGTACCGACCACCGTCAGATCGGGAAAGTTTCCCAAAAAGATCTGCATTGTGCGCAGCCATTGAGAATCATCATCAACCAGAAATACTTTTATTTTGGACATTTGAAACTCCCCTGGCCAAAATAGATTTTTTCCTATAAAACCTAGGAAGGTTCAAATAAAAGGTTGTGCCTTGATTCAGTTTACTTTCAACTTCGATAGTTCCACCGTGCTTTTTTAAGACTTTATAACAGAACAGCAATCCCAAACCAAAGTTGCGGCTGGGGTTCTTCGTGGTATAAAACGGTTCAAAGATATGTGGAAGTAGTTTGTTAGGAATTCCTTTACCCGTATCCTTTATCGTAATGGTGACGAATCTTTTTGTTGTGGTAACGGACAGATAAATTTGGCCTCCGGATTCCATGGCTTCGACAGCGTTATTTATGATATTGTTGAAAACTTCGTATAAGTGAAGTTGATCGCCGACAAGCCAAAGGTCCGAACCTAAGTCGGTAATTAATTGGATCTTTTTTTCAAGAAATTGCCCTTGGTGTTCGGCGAGGATCCCTTCGATAAATGTTTTTAAATTAAACATGGATTTTATTAAACTAAAATCCCTGGTACATTGGCTGGCCCGTTCGAGCATTGCCATGATCTGATGGGTAGAACTGAGAATAATCCGAACACAGTCTTTAACCTGCATGGGTTTGCGGTTTGTAATCAATAAACTGGAAGCGCACATAGAAATTTTGGCGATTTCATTTTTAAGCGCATGATTGAGGAGTGTGGCACCGTTAGTCATTGTCTTAAACGAGTTGTCCAAACTTAATTGCTCAATTTGTAGCTTTTTCCCTAAAATTCCATACTGGGTAGCGAGGTAGAAAAAAGAGATGAAGAGAACAATATTAATTACAAAGTTAAGGTTAATGGTAAAGCCAAATCCAGGTAGAATATAGTTGATTGTTAAGTCGGCAATTGTAATCGGAGTAATAAGAACGCAAGTAATAAAACTGTGGGAGTTCCGTTGCCAGGATTTAGCCCGGAAGAAAGTTTTAATTAGTAAATAATTCGCTGTTAGATAGGATGGTATCAACCAAAAAAAGCAAAGTTGACAGAACCCGGGATGATTTAAATTGACGCCTTGGAATAGTAATATCCCATTTACAGCTAACACCGGTATAAGTATCATCGGGACTAATCTTTTGCGCCGTTTTCGCCATGTTTCATCAAATTCACTATAATAATAAATGGCCCCTAGTAAAAAAGTGTAAGGGTAGAGAAAAACTGATGAACTAAATGTGATCAGGTGCTCAAAATTCGAGAGTAATGGATATTTTGCTAAAAGTGAAGGGGCTCTTTTCAAAATTATGTAATGAATTTCATTGAAACCAGCGAGAAATAAAGCAGCACTAAACCAACGTTGCACTGGGTTTTTGTGGTCTAAGATCAGGATGACGATCGCAATTAACCAAAGTAAAATAAAGGTAATCATATGTAGACTCCCAGTAACATAATGTGGGTTGTTTTTAGATAATAATAACATAAATCTATATAAAATGTAAAATCGACCAGGTTTTCCCTGCTTAGGGAATGTTTCTATAGCGCGCAAGCGAGTATGGGAGTCTATAGGAGGGGACAGCAAAGGTTATCTTGAGATTAGTGATTGAAATTAAAGGAAAATTCTTTTGTGAAAGGAATTATTACAATAATAATAGTATTGCCTGCGATTAAGTCTGAACAAAAGGAGAATGGTTAATGGGAGAGCGAACTAAGTGCTTGCCTTCGGTTTTGGTAACTAAGAAGAAATTAAAAAGGATTATTGTCTGCTTCTGTCTGCTAGTGTTGGCTCTATTACCAGTAGTCGCGCAAGAGGAAAAAAACGAAGATCTTGTTCAGCTGCAAGTGATTGGGGAAGCTTTAATCAAGGATCATAATTTATTGGCCGCGCGGGATTGGGCTGTGGCTGATGGTTTGAATAAAGCGGTTGAACAGGTAGTCGGAACGTTAGTTTACAGCGAATCCCAGGTTGAAAACTATGTATTACTTAAGGATTCCATCCGTCTCCGTTCCGCTGGTTATGTGACCGGGTATGAGATCATAGATACTTGGACGGAATTTGACTTATATAAAGTACTGCTCCAGGTGACGGTTAGAAAAGGAATGATCATTCAAGATCTTGATGAGTTGAGGCTTGTTATTCAGAGAGCTGGGGATCCACGGGTGATGGTGGTTGTTTCGGAAAGGGACCCATCCAGACGAATCCCCGTCCAGCTGGTAGAGGCCGAAATCATTAACGGTTTGGTGGAAGCCGGTTATCGAGTGGTTAATTATCATCCGGCCAGTAGAGAGCAGTTAAGTAGGATGTTTGCACAGGTAAGGAGGGCAGAAACAAAGTTTATTCAGCAGTTTGCTGCAGAATATCAAGCGGATCTTTTGGTCTTGGGGGAGGCTTCAGCTGCGATGCTCGGCCAGTATTATGGATTGGTCTCATCCCGGGCTTCTCTCCAAACGATGGTGGTACAGGCGGAGACTGGAGAAGTCCTTACTGCTTACGATCTACAGGAAACCGGGGTGGATCTGACTGAAATGGCGGCTGTGGAGAAAGCATTAAGCAAAGCCGGGCAGAAAATCGCTTCCCACCTACAGAGGGATTTAGCGATGAAGCTGGCCGTAGAGAATAAGATAACGATTTATGTTAAAAACATTTCCTATCCTGATCTGCTTTTGCTCCAAAAAGAGCTGCAAAATACCCATCTTGTATCACGTGTTGAATTAAGAGAATTCATTGGAAGAAGTGCTACTCTTACGGTGGCGACATCGCTGTTGGCGCCGCAATTGGCAGAGTATATCTCCGGATGGCAGGCTTGTCCTGCCGAAATCACAAGAGTCTCTACTAATCTGATTGAGCTAGCGGGCCGCTGATTTAGTGCAATCAGAAGAAAATGTAATAAGCTTACATACAAGGGGGAACCGCAATTTCGGGAAGGGGGTAGCATTGATGAAGAGGTTGAAGAGTTACGCGAAGGGGTTTACCTTATTATTGTTACTGATGGTTTTAGTATTGGTGGCGAGTGCCGAGCAGGAGATGATTGAACAGATTGGCAGCGGTGGGGTGGATTGGAGAAATGGTTATGTGCACGTAATTGGTTATGGAGTCCCGCCCCAGGGTGTATATGGTGCGCAGGCGAAGCTGATGGCCCGCGGTGCGGCCAAAGCGGATGCTTACCGCAATGCGGTTGAAGTTCTTAAAGGAGTAAGGGTTGACAGCCAAAGTTATGTCCGGAACTATGTAATGCAAAATGATGAGGTCCGAATTAAGGTCGAAGGATTTGTGCAAAACGCGCGGATTATCGGGGTGAGTCAACTTGCAGACGGGACAGTTACCGTCACGTTGGAATTACCACTCGGGGGACAAGCCGGCCTAACTACCCTTTTGCGACAGCCGGAACATCCGACTCAGTATCGGCCGGCGCAACCATGGGGTGTTGCCCCATCCCCTGCCGAGAAGACCTATACGGGGGTTATTATTGATGCCCGCCAGTTAGAGGTGAAGCCGGCGCTTTACCCTCAAGTTTTTGATCCCCATGGTTACCTGCTTTATGGTTCAACCATGGTAGAGATGGGGAGGGCGGGGTTTACGACATTGGCTGCTTATGCCCGTTCTCTAGAGTCGGCACGGAATATTCCTCGGGTCGGGGAGAATCCGTTGCTGCTCAAGGCGGACAGGGCGGTGGAGGTCAGTCACGGTGAGAAGACGGATCTGATTCTGAGTACGGAAGAGGCCGAGTTTTTCCGGAAGTTAGATCCAGAGGTGATTAAAGGGGCGGCAGTGGTTATTGTGATTGACTAAGGGGAGCAGGAAGGAGGGTTGGTTGGTTGTAAGGACCAACAGACAGTGATGAAAAGACTACTGAAGATCACCTGTATTGTATTAATACTAATGATGGTTGCGAATATCTTACCAGTAGCGGCGGCCAGTGCAAATGATTCTCGCCAAACCTATCTGAAGATTGGTGTCGGCGGGGCGGTGGTTGTCGGGGCGGTGGTCCTCATTCGCTCGCTGGTCGTTAATAACAAGGCGGCCAAGCTGGAGCGCTCGGGGGATGCCTATGCTGCCGAAGGCAGGTGGGATTTGGCCGTGCAGTCTTATCTGGAAGCGACCAAGTTAAAACCGCGGAACCGAGATTTGGCCAGCAAGTTGGAGAAAGCTAAACTTGAAGCTGCCCGGATGTTTCTGCGTAAAGGCGATGAAGCCCGGGAAGCGGAGCAATTCGAGGCCGCTGAAGAACTTTATCAGCAAGCTTTACGGTATAGCCCGGCTTCAACGGAAGCGCGGCAGAAGCTGGCGGAGTTAATCCCGGAGTTGGTTGGGGTTTATTTCCGGCGCGGCTTGAGCTATGAGACGGTCAATCGTTGGCCGGAGGCTTTGCGGGAATATGAAAAGGCTTACTTATTAGCGCCTGAAGATCCCGAGGTGGCAAATCGTTATCAGATTGCCCGTGCGCGGGCACAAAGTGGTCTGCCCTTGAAAGCTGTCCTCTTTTTCCTTAATCGGACGGATACTCCCGGGGTGGAAAAGCTGTTAACCCAAGAATTGCAAGTGCAGATGCGTGTCCAAGCGCGGGGGTCCTATGCAGTTCTAGACCAGGCGAAAGTCGACAAGATCTTAACAGAACAAGCAGCGGCTTTAAGTAGCACCTTCGATGAAGCATTAGCGGTTGATCTAGGGCGTCTTCTAGGAGTAGATGAAGTGATTATCGGGGCGCTTGATTCATTGGAAGTAAAGAAGCGCACGCGCATCCAAGTGACGGCCAAGATTCTGGAGGTGCCGTCCGGTCGACTCGTCAAAGAGGTAAAACCGTTTACTTATTCTTTCCCCGCGGGAACAGATCAGACTAACTGGTGGCTCGAGTTTCCCGGGCTCGCCGCCGAACTGGCTAAACGGCTTAATCAATGAAATTCTACTAAGTAGAGGGTATAGATGATGAGTAAAAATTTTCGCTTGATGACCACCGGCCTATTGCTGGTCGTCCTAACCGTATTGTTTTCCAGTTCCTGTTTTGCCCAGGCGGAAATGGAAGAGAACCTTGATCAACTGGCTGCGCAGATTGTAACGGCGATGGATGAAAATGTTCTCCCCGGTACTTCTGGAGAGAAGATTAGAATTGTCGTCTTGGATTTTCTTGATCTGGAAGGCAATGTGACTAGCCTTGGGCGGTTTGTCGCGGAGGAATTAACCACCAGGTTATTTCAGACTAAGCGTTTTGAAGTCATCGAACGGCAATTGTTAAATAAAGTCTTGGATGAATTAAAACTGAGCGCCTCAGGGTTTGTCGACTCCGGTTCTGCCCAGGAGTTAGGGAGTATTCTTGGCGCCTCGGCGATTGTCTCCGGAACGCTTTCTGCGCTTGGAGAATCAGTCAGGATCAACGCTAGGCTGATTGCGACGAATACCGGCACGATCTTTGCGGCGGCTTCTACCCAAATCCCACGGGATGAAGCGATTGATCATTTATTGGCGAAGGTTATTACCGTACCGGAAGGGTTTATACCTGCTACCGACCCTTTACCGGTAGTTAGTACTGGAGGGTCTGAAGCACCTCCCCTCCAGACGGAAGTAGAAATGATGCCTCCCGTAATACCCCATCCCGGGCAGGAGATAACAACTCCCGATCTTCCCGGTGAGGAAGAGTCTTATCAACGTGCCATTGAAGCAGCGATTCTAGCGCGCGATTACCGTCAGGCCTTTTCACTCAGTCAGGAAGCAATCGTCATGCTCCCTGATTTTGCTTATGCTTATGCCGCGTTGGGATACACCTATCTCAATCTTCAACCACCGGAGCGGGGACAAGCCCTAGTTGCCCTGGAAAAAGCAATAATACTGGCGGAATATCCGCTGGGGAATGGTTATACCTATTACCTGTTGGGCCGGTTGTATCTGGGAGAAGGCCGGACCGTTGAGGCCAAAGGAGCGTTGGAAAAAGCGGTACGCCGTTATCGCCAAGTGACACCGGAGAACCCAAAAGAATATTGGTATGAGGAAGCAGTACGGATAGGTTCCAATCTTTATCAAGCCGAGGTTGAGGCTTGTTGGCAGCAGGCGGATTACGGAGGAGCCCTGGTGTTGAGCCGTCAGGCGATCGCCAGTTTTAACTCGGCTTATGCTTATGTGGCCCAAGGGTACTCCCTGTTAAAGCTGAACCGGGGCAATGCGCCAGAGGCGATCAGCGTGATCCGGCAAGGGTTAGAACTGGCAGAGTATCCGGTGGGGGATGGTTGGACCTACTATGTCTTAGGTTGGGCTTATTGGGAAAACGGGGAGAAAGCAGCCGCCCAGGGAGCCTTCGAGAAAGCGGTAACCCGTTGCCAACAGCAATATCTTTTCCAGAAACCGGAATGGTTGAGGGATTGCCTCCGGTTTTTGCGCCTAATTTACCACGAAAAAACAGAGTACTTACTGCAAAAGCAGGAATATAGACAAGCGATCGGTTTTTTGGAAGAAGCCCTCCGGCTTGATGAGGAATATGCCTACGGTTATGCAGCGTTAGGTTATTGTTACCTTCAGACTGGAGAATCGGCCCAGCGAGCGCTGGCGTTTTTACAGAAGGCTTTTAACTTAGAAGAGCATCCGACGGATGACGGGTGGGCTAATTATGTTCTGGGCTGGGCGCTGAAAGAGAAAGGGGAAAATTTCTTAGCAAAAGAGTCGTTAACGAAAGCGCTCCGGCAAGCGGAAAACGCGAATCTGCAGCGGGAAAAGGTTGAATGGGTAGACTCAGCTTATACTCTTCTCCGGCAGTGTTATGAGCAACTTTTTAATAAGTATAAGTCGTATGGAGGGAAGGCCGAAGAATATTTGGTATTAGCTGAAGAGAGCATCGGTTATTTTCCCGATTTTGCTTATGCTTATGCGGTTAAAGGGCATGCCCTGCTGCAGGGTTCTCCCCTGGATTCGCAAGGAGCGATTACCGCACTGCAGGCGGGTATAGCCCTTACCAAGTATCCGGCAGGAGACGGTTGGACTTATTACCTCTTAGGCTGGGCCTATCAGGAGCAAGGGGAGGTCAAACAAGCGGTTTATTATCTAGAAAGTGCGCTCAGCCGTTGCCGCGAAGTCTACCACTATCCTAATTCAGTGGGCTGGTATCAACGGTGTAATTTGTTATGGCGTCAATTGATGAAACGGTCCACCATTACTCTGGGGACCAGTCTCGACTTGACGGCAATTCAATACGGCGAAGAACCATCCTGGCGAATCGAAATCGGTTCCGGTCGGGGCATTCCTCTACAATATTATGATGGGGTCAAAATCCGTTTCGGCTTTGCCCCGAACATCCTCCAGGTGGATATAGGTGGAGAGCTAATTTGGGAGGGAGAAGTTTCTCCGCAGAGTATTCTCGCTTGGTATACGGCGCTGGGCGGAGGCGGCTATGGAACTTACTACACTTGGAATGATTGGAGTAGTGTGGAACTAGATTTTTATCTGACCTTGGGTGGCGGGATTCGGTTGTACTTGCACCGTGCCAGCAGGCTCTGCTTGACCTTTGGTTCAGAGTTGAAATTTAGCCTCGGGGCTGAAGAGCGGTTTTCACTGACGACCTCGCTCAGCATCCCAACGCCATAAAGATTCTAATAAAGCTGGGTAATACTAGTGCCGGGGTAATAATGTTCGAGAATTTGTTGGGCGGTCCAACCCTCGGCTGCCATCCCGGCAGCACCGCTCTGGTCGAGGCCGACCCCGTGACCAAAGCCGGCTCCGGTGAAGAAGAAATATTCGGGCAGCCCGTCTTCTCCCATTTTCGGTGCGACGACAAAAAGGTTGCTCCGCAATCCGCCTAGCGTGGAACGGATGCGATCACCTTTCACCAGATAATCGCCTTTCGTTCCTTGGATCAGAACTTGTTCGACCCGCCCGCTTTTTTTCCGGCCTAAAGTAATAAGCCCGGTAATCTGCCCAATCTCTACGGAAGGGCGGAGACGGTCTTCGATCTCGGTCCGGGGTACGATCACCTGCCACCGGTAAGCGCTGCGTGCGCTATACTTGGGATGGGCGGAGTAGGAAGGCAGCCGCTCCTTGACCCAGGCTGCTAAAGTTGCCGGGGCAGGAAAGCCGTCATGGGCGGTCAGCTTTGGATCAGAAACCGCCTGTAAATATGGGGGGCTAAAATTCCACGTTGCCGGTGGAAGATCAGTATAACCCCCGGAATTAGCGGAGTAATAGGCTGAGATGGGTTTGCCTTCATAGGTTAAGATTTGGCCTTTTGTGGCATTGACCGCTTCCCGAACGGAAGGGGTTTCGTTTTTTACCCCGTTATAAGCCTGGGAAGCAACGGAACTTAAAAGATCAAACCCTCGTTGCCGGTAATTCCCGAGGTGGGAAAGGGCATAGGTCCGGGCCGCAATGGCCTGGGCTTCCAGAGCAGCTGCCGGCCAGGAGGAAGGCATTTCGGACGGCACAACCGAGTAAAGATACTCTTCGATCGTCAGCTGGTTCACGACGGTGAAGCCATTGGCAAAGGGAAGAAAATGAATCTCTCCGCGGTAGGCCCGGTTCTCGCTGCCTGCCCAGTAATAACCACGCCCATATTCCAGGTTAAACAGCAGGGTAGTGGCGCCCGGATCACGATAGGACAGGACTAAGGTACTCTCCGCCGTGGCCAAGAGTTGATCTTGGGCGTCATAAACCTGGATCTTACCTGCCGGAGAAAAAGTAAACTTCAGGATGGTCTGGGCAGCCCCGGATAACAATTCACTCCCGGTAGTGGAGGTAAGCCGAAAGGCGGCACCCGTTTTGGTAAAGATCTGGCCAACCTTTTCCGCGAGCCCAATCCTGATGGTGGTTCCTCCCGGTGTGACCGGGACGACCGAGGGCGCGGCGGCGATTATTCTACCAGTCTCTTCCTCTTTGCGCTCCTCGTCGAGGAGGTAAGGATGAGCTGCTAGGAGGTTTTTCAGGTCGGTTTGGATCTGCTGGTTCCGGGGCGCGGCTGCTTCAGCCTGCTTCAGTCGGTAATAAGCTGCTCTGTAATCCTGACGCCCCAATTCAGCCCGGGCTAAGTCATAACGGGCGACCATCAGGTTCGGATCCTGAGTTAAGGCTTTAATCAGGTAGGTGCGAGCGGTGGAAAAATCCTCTTTTTCCAAGCTAATTAAGCCCATATAATAATTGGCCAGTGGGTTAAAGTCTGCTTGTTCCAATGCGGCGGCGAGATAAGTGGCAGCCTGCTTATAATCCTGGAGGTCATAGGCGGCCAGTCCTTTCCAGAATAAATCTTCCGTCTTATCTCCTTCCAGCTTGAGGACCTCCGCAGCGCGGCCGGCCAAATAGGTGGTGGTCAGATAAGCCTGTTGATACTGTTCTTCCACCGGATTGATTTTTCTCAGGTATGTGAGGTGCTCTAAGGCTTCGGAGAACCTTCCAGCCTCGCGCAGCAAGTATACTAGGTTAAAGCGGATCTTTTCTTGTCGGGGATACGCCCGGACCAGGTTTTCGAGTTGGCGAATACTGGTTTCAAAGTCACCTTGGTAATAGCGGTTCACCGCCGCCCGAAAGCGGAGCTCAGTTGAGTTCTCCTTGTCTTCCTGGGAAGAAACGATTAAGGTAATGAGGGCGATCATTAATAAAACCAGACAGAAACGGTTAAAATGAGATAATCTAAGTTGCATTAATATTCCCTTTCTTTTACGTAAATACAAAATATTACAAGGTGATATAGTTTATTCTATTCGTTATTCAGGGGGCTGTCAATGTAAAAGCCCTGCTTTTTCCCTGAAAAAACATGGAAATACCCCAGTTTCAAACAGGGCTCATTAAACTGTTAGCTTTATCCCGGTGATACATTTTCCTTTTTCCATTTTAATCTGAGGGGCGAGGCAGGAGCTTAGTACAGAACCGATGCAGGAAAAACGTGATGATTGAGGGTTAAGGAGAATTTTAACTTGGTGGAAAAAGGATTCCGTTCCGGGGAAAAAGAAACACTCTTAGGTTAAGGGTTTGAACAGGAAAAACGGTTGAAACCGGCTTCCCCGGTAAAATTTACGGGCAGATTGTCAAGCTCTAATAAAGAACCGAGGGTAATTACTGGGCGGGCGTAAGGAAGTGCAGAACATGTTAGTCTTGGAGAATGTTACGAAATCATATGATGGAAAGGAAAATGCCGTTGACCGGCTGAGTCTGACGGTGAAAGCCGGTGAGATTTTCGGGTTTATCGGTCCCAACGGAGCGGGGAAAACGACCACTATTAAAATGATCACTGGAATTTCTGCTCCGACCAGCGGCCGGATTCTGATTAATGGGATCGATCTCGCGGCTTCGCCGGTGGAAGCAAAACTGAATTTTACTTATGTTCCTGATCATCCGGAGATTTTCAGTTCGATCCGCGGGATCGACTATCTGAACTTTATAGCGGATATGTATGAGATTCCGGTAGCTCAGCGTCGGGCCCGGGTGGAAAAATACGCAAAAACCTTTGCGCTTTATGACGAGCTTGATCGGTTAATCAGCGTTTATTCGCATGGGATGAAGCAGAAACTATTAATCTGCGGGGCGCTCTTGCCTAATCCCAGATTGTTTATTCTGGATGAACCGTTGGTTGGCTTAGATCCGTTGGCGGCTAAGAAGTTGAAGGATATTATGCGAGAACATTGCCGCCAGGGGGGTACGGTCTTTTTCTCTTCGCATCTACTAGATGTGGTGGAGAATATCTGTGACCGGGTGGCGGTGATCAATAAAGGCCGCTTGGTGGCCTGTGATCGGTTGGAAACGATCAAGGAAGAGTCGGGCCATAACCTTGAGCAGATCTTTTTGGAGTTGACCAAAGATGCATAGGTTGGCGGTGTTGGCAAAGATTCAACTGCTGGATTTTTTCAGCAAGTATAAGAGTGGAATGGGGCTCAGAGCGCCGCGGGCTAGAATTTTTCTCTACCTAACACTGGTCATCTTGGCTTTCCCTTTTATCCAGATGTCGGTCGGGGCTTATCAGACGTTTCTGCTCCAGGGACGACCGGAGGGCGCAGTTGCTTTGATGTACTTAACGGTGGTCTTATTTATGTCCTTTACTGCGATCCCTTTTTTACTGTCACACTTTTTTTTCGCTGGAGATCTTCAGTATTTAGCTGCCCTCCCCATCTCCGCCGCATTTATTGTTCTCGCCAAACTAAGCACGCTCTACTGTTATCTGTTAATCATTAATTCCTTGGTGCTTGCTCCGGTGTTAATCCTGACTGGGGTAAACTATCAATTGAACATGCTGTTCTGGCTTCTGGCGTTCATTGTATGGCTATTGGTTCCCCTACTTCCACTGGTCTTTTCGTCCATTGTCGCTTTGGGTCTGGTCAGGCTGTTTGCCCCTCGGGGGAAAAAAAATCTGTTTTCTATCCTTTTCGGCTTCGGTTTGCTTTTCCTGTTAATCGGGATTCAACTCTTGATTACTGGAGAAAACAGTTCTGCTGTTGAATCCTGGACGCTTAAGCTTGGAGGTTATTTTCTGCCGGTTCGGTGGTTGGCCCGGCTGAGTACGGGGTCTGTGCGGGAAGTCTTCTATTTTCTTCTGGTGAATCTGTTGTTGACCGTTGGCTTATGGCGGCTCACCCCCCAACTTTACCGCTCTGCCTTATCTTGCGTGAATCAGAAGGCTGTTTCCAAAGGGAGAATTACTTATCAGCAGCGGGGGAAGGCGGTTCAGCTCCTGAGGAGGAATCTGTCGATTCTTCTCCGTCAACCGGTCTTTATGATGAATACGCTGCTTAGTTTGGCGGTGCCGTGTTTGCTTTTATTGATCGCGATTTTTACGGGCGAGTTGCCGCTTGATTTATTGGTTTTACCGGAGAATCGGTCCCGGCTTGTCCTTTTGTTTGTTAG